>DAIPHR010000057.1:0-15657 GCA_036771215.1 Cyclobacteriaceae bacterium | reverse complement strand
TCGTTCAGCAAACGAATATAAACGATTACAACTGTTTTTGATGCGTTAAATTTGCAAAAATGTTTACGGCCGTGTTTTCACTGTTTGGCCCTAAAATCTTTTCGGTTTTGTGTGCTTCTCGTCAGGTCGGAAGGCCTGACGGCCTGACGGCATATTTAATCAGTTATCATTTTGCTGTTGAATCTTACTTGTCAAAAGTATTATTGCGGCATTTAGTATTTCATCTTTGTTTTTTCTTAATCCATCAATGGATACTTGAATTTCATAGTCGATTTTATTACCAATTCGCTGAACATTAGTATGGTCGGGATAATAAACTCCGGTTCCAGTGAAGGCAGTAGAATAGTCATCTACAACATTAAATTTACTCATCATACCAACCGCTCCTGCTGTTTGAGAGCCAACTACTTTTACGTTTTTACAGCTTTGCAAGTCCATAACAATAAATTCACCATAACTTTGAGTTTTTTCATCGACTAAAACAGCGATATTTTCCTGGTATTGAAATTTACCTTTTGGCCCAGAAACACGACCATCTAAAGATATAAAATTTCCAGGTTGTTTTAAGTCAGGAATCCTTCGTTTAAAATATATGGATTTCTTGTCCTTGATTATTTCTATCAATCTCTCACCCACTGAAAACTTAGGATATTTTCTTAGGTCAATGATCAAAGCTTTAGATTTCATCATTTCCTTTTTTAAAGCTTTGATATCTTTACCACTTATTTCCCACGTCCTTAGATAAAGTATACCGTTTTGCATCATTTCCCACTTTGGTTGATGCAACGGGATATCAAAGTCATTTATGTTAATTCTTCCAACTTTTTGCTGAATGGTATCATAGTCTCTTATAATTCCAAGTGTAACGGAATCCTCGTTTCCATTTAGAAGAGAGTATCTGTGGTTATATTTCTTCCTTGATGAGTTTGAACCTGGAGTATACTCTTCTAAGTACTTCATTCTTTCTTTGACACTTACACCATTTACTGTAAAGATTATGTCTCCTAAGTGCAGATTATTTTCAGTTGCCAAGGCTTGGTTATAATGACCGGAGATTACCACTTTGTCATCGATAACCTTAAAGTGAGATGGAATGTATTTTGCCCCAAAAAACGTTATGATCTCCGGAGAAAAATAGTTTCCATGGCTGTCGTTTATTTCGACTGTTAGTTTTAAAAATGTAAGCTGAAACTCTAAATCCGAACTTGCAGAAATGAACATTGGAATATATCGGGTTAAAATGTTACTCCAATCGGTACCAATCAATTCTTTGTAGGGATAAAAGTATTCGATGATGTTCCAATACTTAAAGAGAATTAGTAATCTTAGATGCTTATTATCAGCTACAACATCTAGTGAGTACTGTTTCTCATTAATGACTTCAATATTTCCAATTTTTGAGGTTTTGACATAGAATTTTCTATTTGATATTGATTTTGTGAGATTATTTAGCTCATCTTTTAATGAATTATCGAGTGCAGGTGTATCAAATATCCATTTATGACTATCCGTCATCGGCATATTTGTATTATCAACAGTATTGGTAATAGATGAACTATTTATCGATGTCAACCACGTCTTGACTATCTCATTTACAGGCTTTCCGTTATCGCTATCTTCAAGTGACCTTAACAAAAGATTATCTAAATCATATTTGCCAGATTGCACGTCTGGATGGTGGTATTTTATAAGCCCCCAAGCTTTGCAAATGACTTCCAATTCTTCGGTTGCTGCGGAAGTAATACTTTGCGCAATTACAAAGTTTAGTTTTAACAAAAAAATCAGTGTATAGGTCGATAATTTCATTTATTTAATTTCTGAAAAGAATTGAAAATTTATGTTGATGTCCTTGCTCTTTATTTTTCCAAGGGGCTTGCGCACAACGCCAGGGTTTATGTCCGTTGCGGGAATAGGAGGGCTTAAAAAAGAGGCGCAGCGTAATGTTAAGCCTGAGCTACTCCGTTCTCGTCCACGTGACCGAATGCTATTTGTACTCTAAACTAATTCTTTTCACGTTACCCCGCAATGACATAAACCTATTGTTGTAGCTCGTGCGCGTCTACCGTCACTTTTATTTTGAATAGTTCTCAAGTCCCCGTCATTTACTTTTAGCTTCTCTAGTCCAACTTGCCTCCGTCTTTTATTTAGGCCTTTTATGTCAGCGATTGGATAAAATCTACCTTCATTATCTTTTTGGGTTCCATAAATCTGTTGCTTTCCATTGTCAACCAAAATTCTGTCCTTCATTGTTGCCATGTCGAATAGGTTTGATTCTCCATTTTTAGCCGAAGTTTCTAACAGTGGATAGTATTTTTCTCGATGGCTCTTGTCAGCGTGTTGAATAGTTAAATACAAAGTCTGGTTGGCGACAAATCCGATTTTCGATTTCCCTAACCACCCGTACGTCTCTAAAATGTTAATTGTTCGTCTTAGCGCTAATGAGTCAAAATGTTGTATTACACAATTCAATGAGTCCATTTCCTTTGACTTATAACCAAACGTTTTTATTGTCCGAATTACATTTTGTCGTAATGAAAGAGACGTCCTATAGTCTTGTTCCAATAAAGTCTTTACGCTGTCAAGGTTTTGAGCAACTGTACTTATCGCAAGTGTCACCACCGAAAAAGTAGTTAGTATGATTCTCATAGCTAGATTCTATGTTGAGTAAGCGTCTGTTTTGTTCTCTGCGTAAACGGAAATGTATTTTCTTGGACGTGATTGTCCGCGGACACTTTTAGCACATGAGCTACAACTTCTTGCCATATTCGTTCAGCAAACGAATATAAACGATTACGACCGTTTTTGATGCGGTAAGTCCGGGGAAAATGTTTAGCGCGCGGGTTGGCGCTGGCGGGAATGCTCAAACAAGCCCACATTCATCAGCAACAGGGCCATACCATAAAAGGTGTCTTCAAACGGAATGGTGCCCATGCGAATGCCCATGAACTCGTCTGCGTTATACCACACCACTTCCTCGGGTATGCCCGTGCCTGTTAAGATACCGTTGACAATGAAAAACGGGATAAGAATAAACAGAAAAGCAAAATAGAACCGACCGATGTAGGTGGTTTTCCAAACCCAGCGGTGCAGCGCAATCAGCACCGCACACACTACAAAAGCGCTGGCGGTGTACCACTTGTCATAATTAACGGCTGCCAGCACCAGCAGGCCCACTACCAGCACTTCGGAAAGGCGGTGTGCGGTAGCTGCGCTTACGCGTTCGCGTTTGCTCAGGATGTTGACGGCTTCGTAGGTGAACGCGCAGGCGTACGGAATGCAAATGAAGAACAGAACTTCTTCAATGGGCAGGTTGATAAAATAGATGCCCGAGAGGTAGCGCGGGTTAAAACCCCACACGCCCATGTCGGTGAACCAAATGTCCCACACAATGAAGAAAGCCGCGGGCAGCACGATGGATGGCCACAAGGCTTTCCACTGTTGATAGAATTTATGACGGGGATGAAACGAGAAAACCAACGGGAACAGGATGGAAAAAAAATCCACCAGCAGGTAGGTGTATTTCTCGTTCACGTCTTATTGGGTTTCCTGCCGGTCTTTTTTAAGCTTGAGGTCGCCCTTCTCATACTTTTTTGGGGCGTAGAGATATCCGAACTCCGCGCAGCCTTCTTTGCTGTGTTTGGCGTGGTGGATGTAGTGCGCGTGAATCATCCGGTTGAGGTAGTGGCTGCGGTTCTTCGGCCGCCATTTGATGCGCTGGTGCACAATCACATCGTGAAAAATGAGGTAGAACAGTCCGTAGCACAAAATACCCACCGCCACGGCAAACAGGTAGGGGCTGGGGTACACGGTGGTGGAAATCAAAAACAACGCGATGGACGGGAGGCTGAACACCACGGCAAACCAATCGTTTTTTTCCAGGGCATGGTCGTGCACGGTGTGGTGCGATTTATGCCACACCCACAAAAAGCCGTGCATCACGTACTTGTGTGTAACCCAGGCCACGCCTTCCCATAGCAAAAATGTGCCGATGGCAATCAGCGAGCACCAAAAAACAACCCATCCCGAAATCTCCATATCTGCAAGGCTCAGGCGCTTTTCTTTAAAGGCGATTGAAAGTAATCGGCCAGCACCCTGAAGCGATGGTCAAAAATACGATTTACCTCACGCTCCACAAAAAGCCAGTTGGCCAGGCGGCCGAGCAGTCCGAGCGGCACTGCGTAATTCACTTCATCGGTCATTTCCACACCGCCCGGCACTTCGCGGAAGTGATGCTGGTGATGCCACAGCGCATAGGGCCCGAAGCGCTGCTCATCCACAAAATAAACGGGCTCCTGTACGTGGGTGATTTCGGTGGTCCAGTTCACGGTAATGCCGGGCAGGATGCTCACCTTGTAGCGGATGATTTGACCGGGGTAGGTTTTATCGCCCCCGGAGATGTACACGATTTTGAAGCCCATGTGTGCGGGCGTGATTTTCGAAAGGTTGCGGGGCGTGTAGAACATGGCCCAGGCTTCGGCCAGACTGATGGGTAATACCTGAACGCGTTTGAGGTTGTAAATCTTCATGTCGAAATAACAGCCCCGCCATGGCTTTGTTCTAGCGATAAATGTCTTTTCTGTGTCCGATGCGCCTGATCTCCACAATCCGAATTACATCTTCGACAAAATAGATAATTCGAAAGTCGCCAACCCGAATTCGCCAGAGTGATTCACGTTGACCTTCTAATTTTTTCGAACCTGGTGGACGCGGATTTTCTGCTAAGTCATCAACTGCCCGGCTGATTCGCTTGACCGCGGATTTTGGCAGTCTTTCCAGTTCCTTCTCGGCCGATTTCTTGAAAAGGATCTGATACATCGGTTAAAGCTTACCCTTTTTCTTTAGTCGCTTTTTAACGTTTTCCCACCGAGATGACGTCTCATTTCCCCTGGCCTCAGCAATAATGGAATCCAGCAGGTCGCCAATTTCGTCATCAAACTTTTGCAAGGTCTTTAGATCTATGACAACTGCCTTTTTCAGACTCTTCTGGTCGGTGATATAGCTAATTCCTTTCATGGTGTCGTAAAGTTACGTGTTTTGAGCCAAAGGCTTATGTTGATGAAAAACTGGCCATCTGATTGCCTGGGTTTCGAAATCGTCTAAGAGAAACCCTTAATGCTCGCAGGGTGCAAAGGGTCTGGTAGTTATTGACCTTTTAAAGCCACCGAGTAGGCGTTCAACACGCGCTCGCGCGCGGCTGCATGATCGACAATGGGCGCAGGGTAGGCAGGCGTGCCCAGTTCGGGCACCCATCTTTTGATGTAGATGTGGTCGGGATCAAATTTTTCCGTTTGCAGGGCCGGGTTAAACACACGGAAATACGGAGCGGCATCGCAACCGCTGCCGGCCGCCCACTGCCAGCCGCCATTGTTGGCCGCCAGGTCGAAGTCCAGCAACTTTTGGGCGAAGTACGCTTCGCCCCAGCGCCAGTCAATAAGCAGGTGCTTGGTGAGAAAACTGGCCACGATCATGCGCACGCGGTTATGCATGTAGCCGGTGGCGTTGAGTTCGCGCATGCCGGCATCTACAATCGGGTAGCCGGTTCGGCCTTCGCACCAGGCACGGAATTCCGTGGCGTTGTTGCGCCACGCCACCTTGTCGTAGTCTGGTTTGAATGCCTTCGTCACCACCTGCGGAAAATGCCACAGGATCATGTGATAGAAATCGCGCCAGATCAATTCGTTGAGCCACACGTCATTTTTTTGACGGGCTACTTTCACGAGTTGGCGTATGCTTACCGTACCAAACCGAAGGTGGACGCTCAGCCGGGTGGTGCCGTCAATGCCGGGGTAGTTGCGCTGCCGGTCGTACGCTTCAATAATCGAAGTCTTGATTACCCGTGGCGGAAAGGGCTGACCAGTGGCTTTAAACCCGAGCGCTTCCAGCGTAGGTAGCGCCTGTGGCGGCATCTTCCTGAAATGCTGTTGAACCTTGCTGATGTCGAACGAAGTGAGTCCCTCGGCTGCGAGGCGCGCTTTCCATTTTTTGGAGTATGGCGTGAAAACCGTGTAGGGCCTGCCATCGTCTTTTACTACTTCACCTTTTTCAAATATCACCTGGTCTTTGAACGTGTGAAACGCGATGCCGCGCGAGTTCAACTGTGTCTTCACCCGCTCATCGCGTTCGCGCGCGTAGGGCTCGTAATCGTGGTTAGTGAATACAGCCTGCGGGTGCCACCGGCTGAAAAAATCGAGGGGGCTACCGTGCACCACCACCAGGCTGCTGCCCAGCGCCACCAGTTGTTCTTGCAGGGTTTGCAGGGCCTGGTGAATGAACTCAACCCTGCGGTCCTGTGTGTCTTCCAGGTGATCGAGTATCTCCGTGTCGAAGATGAATATCGGCACTACCGGCCGGCCTTCGCGCAGGGCGTGGTACAATCCGCAGTTGTCGGTCAGCCGCAGATCCCTTCGAAACCAAAAGACGTTGCTGTCTTCCGGAATGACGTCACTACTTTTTGTTGGACTGAAGGGTTTCAATTTCCTTTTCCAGTTTATCGATGGCCTCCATTTTCACGGCATACAATTTCAAATCGCCTGAGCGTTGGATGTGCATCGCTTCTTCCAGCATCTTGTTGCGCTGTGCGATCAGCGCTTTCAGGGGGTCCTTCTTTAAAAATGAAAACATGGCGATTCTTTGTTAATAGAAACAGGTTAGCGCGCGGATTGTTCAGCCGAGACCGTCAGCGCGGAGCGCGAAAGTGCGGGTGGTCAAGAATCAGGCGGAACCAGGGCGTGAACTGCTGGGGATCGGTGTGAACCTGCTGCTTCAGCGAATGGAGATCCACGAACTTCCAGTCTTCGGCTTCGTGCTCGTTGAGTACGGGTTCACCATCAAACTGCCCGATAAACACATGGTCGATCTCGTGTTCAATCAGCTGGTTGTCCAGCGGTGCCTTGTACTGAAACTTGAACGCAAATCGCGGATTGGCTTCGATGCCCATTTCCTGGCGGAGCTTTCTTCGGGCGGCTTCTTCAAGTGTTTCACCCGGCCGGGGGTGGCTGCAGCACGTGTTGGTCCACAAGCCGCTGCTGTGGTACTTGGTTTGTGCTCTTTTCTGCAGCAACATTTCACCGCGCGAGTTGAACAGCAAAACCGAAAACGCGCGATGCAGCGAACCGGTGCGGTGGGCTTCCATTTTTTCCATGACGCCCGTCACCTCGTCATGATCATTTACCAACACCACCTGCTCCATGGTCAGATTCGGTTGAGTTGATGTTTGACGAACGAGTAGGCGAGCAGCCGCATTTTGTGGCGATTGCGAATGCGCACCCGCTCGTTCAAAATGAGATCGCTGGACGAATTGATAATCTTGTTGAACAGCGCTACATAGTACACGTACGCCACGTAAACGCCAAAGCGCACGGAGCGCGGCAATAGCTTGATGCCTTCGAGGGCGTGGTCAAAATCAGCCCGTATGTCGGCCTCAATTTGCTTTTTACCGTCTTCGGTCAGTGCATCGAGTTGCAGATTGGGAAAGTAAACGCGCCCCATCTGATAATCGGCTTTCAGGTCGCGAAGGAAATTGACTTTCTGAAAAGCTGAGCCGAGGCTCATCGCATGCGGTTTCAGCTTTTGGTATTGTTCATCGCTTCCCTTGCAAAACACGCGCAGGCACATGAGGCCTACCACCTCGGCCGAACCCAGGATATAGTCCTTCATGCCTTGCTGATCGTACGTTTTGCGGGTCAGGTCCCACTCCATGCTGCGCAGAAAGCAATCGATCAGTTCGCGATCGATGCGGAAATCATCAACCGTTCGCTGAAAGCTGTGGAGTATGGGGTTCAGGCTTATTTTTTCGTCAATGGCGCGGTAGGTGTCTTGCTTGAAGCGCTCAAGCAGTTCTTGTTTGTTGTGTTCGTGAAACGTATCCACGATTTCATCGGCAAACCGAACGAAGCCATACAACGCGTAAATAGGGTCGCGGAATTCTTTTTGCAGACACAGGATGCCCAGCGAGAACGAGGTGCTGTACGCCTTTGTACTCAGGCGGCTGCAGCGCATGGCTACTTTGTCGTATAGGGCGCGATTCGTCATAACGAGACGTTGTAAGGTACGGCTTTTAGGCGTTTTTGTCACGTTTTTTCAGTTGAGCGGCAACCACTTGTCCTGAAATGATACTGGGCGGCACACCGGGACCGGGCACGGTCAACTGGCCTGTATAAAACAGGTTAGGCACTTTTTTGTTGAGAATGGAAGGTTTCAGATTGGCCGTTTGCCACAGGGTATTCGCCAGGCCGTAGGCATTTCCTTTGAAGGAATTGTAGTCGGAAATGAAGTCGGCATGGGCATAGCTCCGCCTGAATACAATGTTATCGCGAATGGATTGGCCCATCAGTTTTTCAAAGCGATCAAGGATCATCTGAAAATATTTTTCGCGCAGCTCGGCCGAATCGGTAAGGCCGGGCGCTACGGGAATAAGAAAGAACAGGTTTTCGCAACCCGCGGGGGCTACGGTGGGGTCCGTAACCGAAGGAGCCGAAACGTAGAACTGCGGTGACGTAGGCCACTGGGGCTGATCATAGATTTCTTTAGCATGGCGGCCAAAGTCCTGGTCGAAATACAACGTGTGGTGCAAGAGTCCGCTTACGCGTTTATTCACGCCCACGTAAAAGATCAGGCTGCTGGGGGCCATGGTTCGTCTCTGCCAGTAGTCTTCGGTATATCTGCGATAGTCGGGCGGCAGCAGGTGCTGCTCTACGTGATGGTAATCCGCGCTCGCCACAATGTATTCCAGTTCGCGCACGACTCCGTTGACCAACAGTCCTTTCGCCCGGGTGCCGTTCATGCTGATCTGCTGAACGGAGCTGTTGTACTCAAATTTTACGCCCAGTGAACCGGCTAACTGCACCATGCCGTTGATCACCTCAAACATACCCCCGCGCGGATACCACGTGCCGAGCGCCATGTCCGCATAGTTCATGAGGCTATAGAGGGCCGGAGTTTTTTGGGGGGTAGCTCCGAGAAACAACACGGGGAACTCGAGTAGTTGCACCAGCCGGGGCTCTTTGAAAAACTTGCGCACATAATCCGAGATGGACGAGAACACGTGCATTTTCAAAACGCCTGACATCAGCTTGGGGTCCAGCAGTTCACCGAGGCTCAGGCCGGGCTTATACACCAGTTCATTAATCCCGATTTCGTATTTGTATTTTCCTTCTTCGATGAAACGATCGAAGGCGGGTCCGCTTCCCGGTTCGAGGCGCTCAAACATGGCGCGAAGCGCTGGGAGACCTGCGGGAATATCCAGGATATCGTTCGGACCGTAGACGATGCGATAGGAGGGATCAAGTCGCTCCAGCTGATAATAGTCGGAAGGTTTTTTACCGAACGCCTGAAAGAAACGATCAAACACACCGGGCATCCAGTACCAGCTGGGGCCCATGTCAAAGTTGAAACCTTTTTCGTGAAATTGGCGGGCGCGTCCGCCAGGTGTGGTGTTCTTTTCGAATACCGTTACGTCATATCCATCGCGGGCCAGAAAGCACGCGGCAGACAGTCCGGAAAAACCGGAGCCAATAACGCCAACTTTTTTTGCCATACAGGACTCACTCAGAATCCCTGTAACCTACTAATCTTTTTTGGATTTCCTTACGGGCGTGGAAGATGCGGTTTTTCACCGTGCCGATGGGAATGTTGAGGTGCTGCGCAATCTCGTGGTACTTGTAGCCAGTCGTGTACATCTTAAACGGCACCAACAGCTCGTCTTTCACATCGTTCACATTTCGCCACATCTCTTTGAACTCCACACTGCTCTCGGGCTTGTTAAACGTGTGGGTGTCTTCTACGTTGAGGTAATACAGTTCTTTAGTGTCATCGCGCTGGGTGCGGGCACGCTGGGCCTTGCGGTAGTTATTGATGTAGGTGTTGCGCATGATGGTGAACAACCAGCCCTTCAGATTGGTATCCTCGCGAAATTTATCGCGGTAGGTGAGGGCCTTTAAAATCGTGTCCTGAACGAGGTCAAGAGACTCTTCACGATCGGTAGTGAAGCGCCTTGTGAACAACCGAAGCGTAGGGCGTAAACTCGCAACCTGGTGGGTAAATTCGATGGCCGTCATATCTTTGTTCAACGTTTTGTTCGAAATGTTGAACAAATGTAAGTATCTCAAACTCCGATCCAAATTTATGTTTAACTTTTTTTATTAAAAGTTAAACAGTCTTGAGTTTGGCTAGTATGTCTTTCAGCATCAATGCGTTGTGAAATATGCGAAGGTTGGCCGGAAGTGTTAAGGGAGCCTTTTTAACGGAGTAGCCAGAGGCCAACACCACCGACTCGGGAAGGTCGCGGCAAATCGTATTCAGGAAATTTTGCACCTCTGAGGCCGGGGGTACCGAGGTAAGTTGGGTGATGATGTAGCGCGGCTTATGTATGGCGCAGATGGCTTTGAGATCTTCGTACGGCACGGTTTGGCCCAAATAGTATGTGCGAAAACCTTCTTTTTTCACCACATAGTGGAAGAAAAGCAGGCCTATTTCGTGCAATTCGGTCTCGGGCAGAAAAAGCACAATGCGCGGGTTCGTCTTGGGCGGCAGCGGCAATTGGTCAATGGCTGCTATGATCTTCTGCCGGATAAGGTGCGAAATGAAGTGCTCCTGGGCCGGGTTGATATTACCGGTCTGCCACAACACGCCAATCTTTTCTAAGAACGGATAGATGATTTCCAGTACTGTGCGCTCAAATCCAAAACGCTGACTCAGCTGGGTTACAATCCCCTCGAATTTTTCTTCTTCGAGGTCGATCATGGCTAGTATCAGCTGGTCGATGAAAATTTCAGTATCAGTCTGGGAGTTGCTGATCTCGGCAACTTTCCGGTTTAACTCCTCCAGCGACAGGTCAACGATTTTCGAGATCTTAAAGCCGTGCTGGTTGAGCAGCGAGACGTTGATGATCTTCTTCAGGTCGTCATCGGAATAAAACCGGATGTTGGTGCCGGTGCGGTTGGGACTAACCAGTTTGTGGCGCTTTTCCCAAATGCGAATGGTGTGGGCTTTAATTCCCGATAGCTGTTCGAGTTCCCGAATAGAATATTTGCCCATTTTAATGTCAAAATGGAAGTTTTACTTCCATCCATAGGTGTAGAACATCTGCAAATGTCAAATGTTTAAACAAAGTTCGTTTTTTTACACGTGCAACCGGATGTAAAACCTGCCCTCGATTGGTTCGAAAACAAAGGCTGGGAACCGTTTGCCTTTCAGCGCGAGGCGTGGGCTGCCTACCAGCAGGGGTTCAGCGGCCTGGTGAACGCCCCCACCGGCAGCGGTAAAACCTACTCCCTTCTTTTGCCCATTCTACTCGAAGGAATGGCGCGCCCCGCGACAAAAAAGGCAGGTCCGATGGCCATCTGGATTACGCCTATCCGGGCGCTGAGCAAGGAAATTCATATTTCGGCCATGCGGGCGATTGAAGGCCTTGGGGCTAACCTTACCGTGGGCATCCGCACCGGTGACACGTCCGTGCGTGAGCGCACCCGGCAGAAAGAGCGCCCACCCGATTTACTGATCACCACGCCCGAGAGCCTTCACCTGATGCTGGCTCAGAAAAGTTATCCGCAGTTTTTCGCGCGGTTAAGTGCTGTGGTGGTGGACGAATGGCACGAGCTGATGGGCTCCAAACGTGGCGTTCAGATGGAACTGGCGCTCAGTCGCCTGAAGGTTATCACTCCGGCTCTGCGCGTGTGGGGCATTTCGGCCACCATCGGCAATCTGGATCAGGCCGCAGAAGTCTTGTTGGGCGTTCCCCTGCCGGAAAAGCGTGTTACCATTCGGGCCAACATTCAAAAGCCCATCGCCATTTATTCCATTCTGCCGGATGAAGTCGAGACGTTGCCGTGGGCCGGGCACCTCGGCATTCAGTTGTTGCAAAAAGTCGTTCCCATCATCAAGGCGAGCAACAGTACGCTCATCTTTACCAACACACGTTCCTTTGCCGAAATCTGGTACCAAAAGTTATTGAACGAGGCGCCTGAGTTGGCGGGACTGATCGCGATGCATCACGGCAGCATCAGTCAGGAATTGCGCACGTGGGTGGAAGAACAATTGTATGAAGGTAAACTGAAGGCCGTGGTGTGCACGAGCAGCCTCGATCTCGGGGTGGATTTTCGTCCGGTGGAGACCATTATTCAAGTGGGCAGCCCGAAAGGTGTTGCCCGGTTTTTACAACGTGCAGGCCGAAGCGGCCACCAGCCGGGTGCGGTCAGCCGCATTTATTTTTTGCCTACGCATTCGCTCGAGCTTACTGAAGCTGCGGCTCTGCGGGAAGCCATCAGCCGCCAGGTGGTGGAAGAACGGATTCCTTATGTGCGCTCGTTCGATGTGCTGGTGCAGTACCTCGTCACGCTGGCGGTGTCCGAAGGTTTTCGTCCGGCCGATCTGCTGCGCGAGGTTCGCTCCACCTTTTCATTCTCCAGCATCAGCGATGACGAGTGGAACTGGGTTCTCCAATTTGTGACTACAGGGGGCGCAGCCCTTACTGCGTACAACGAGTATCGAAAAGTTGTGGTCGAAAATGGCGTGTATCGCGTGGATAACAAGCGAACGGCCTTTCGGCACCGATTGTCCATCGGCACCATTGTGGGCGAGCAATCGATGCAGGTGAAGATGATGACCGGTAAGTACCTGGGGTCGATTGAAGAGTACTTCATTTCTTCGTTGCACCCGGGCGATGTTTTTTGGTTTGCCGGCCGCACGCTGGAATTTGTACGGCTGAAAGATATGGATGTGCTGGTGCGCAAGTCGAAGCGCAAGTCGGGGAAGGTGCCCTCGTGGCAGGGTGGCCGAATGCCGTTGTCTTCGCAAATGAGTGCCCTGATTCGGGAGAAAATTGATGAAGCGTCCCGGCAAACCGAACGTGATCCCGAGATGCAGTTTATTCAGCCCCTGATGGCTTTGCAACGCGAGCGCTCGCACTTGCCCGCGATGAATGAGTTTTTAGTGGAGTATTTGGAGAGTGCGGAAGGCTATCACGTGATGATGTACCCGTTCGAGGGGCGGCAGGTACACGAGGGGCTGGCCGCTCTGGTGGCCCACCGCATCGCCCGCACACATCCGATCACATTTTCCATTGCCATGAATGATTATGGTTTTGAATTGCTCAGCGATCAGCCCATTCCGATTGAGGAAGCGATTGAAACCAATGTGCTGGGCAGCGAGGATCTGCTGAAAGATATTCAGGCCAGTATCAACTCCACCGAAATGGCCAGGCGCAAGTTCCGCGACATTGCGTCAATTGCCGGGCTGGTGTTCAAAGGTTTTCCGGGCCAGCGTGTGCGCGACCGGCATTTACAATCCAACTCGCAGCTTTTTTTTGATGTGTTTCACGATTATGAATCCCACAACCTGCTGCTGCTGCAGGCCTATGAAGAGGTCATGGATTTCCAGCTGGAGGAAGTTCGCCTTCGGGCGGCCCTGGAGCGTATCCGTCACCAAAAGATCGTGATCACCTATCCCGAAAAACCGACTCCGTTTGGATTTCCGATTATGGTTGACCGGCTCAGCCGCGACAAACTCACCAGCGAGCGCCTGGAAGATCGCGTTAAGAAGATGATGGTGATGTGGGGTGATGAAAAAAATTAGATACCGGCTTCTACCTGGAAGCGCCAGATCCAGCCATCACTGTTAGGGCGCGTTGCCTGCAACCAGGTAAACGTCTCATAGGTAAACTCAGTCTGCAACTTCACACGATGCCCCCGCAGGTATTTGTTAACGCCCAGGGTTACCTGCTGGGTTCGGGGGTCCAGCGTTTGAATTTCTTGCGCGGGTGTTACGCGCGAATAGCGACCGACCACTTCGTAGTTATTTTTCCAGACATAGCTTGCCTGATAGTTTTCGCCATGCCCCACAAATACATGCTGCTGGACGGTGGGGTTGGCGGGGTCGTAGGTGATGGGGTTGTCAGCATCGCGCAAAATGAATTCTGTGGCCAGTGCGAAACCGTTATACTTTAACAGAAAATCGGCCATGCTCGTCTTGATATCGCGGGCTTCATATAAAAACTTACCCAACTGGCCACCTGTGCGTTTGGCGTTTTCGTTGTTTGAATAGGTAACGCCCATTGAAATTTTGGGCTTTGGCTCCCGTGCCAAGTCACCTTCAAAATAGTCACCGTTATTTTTGAATTCACCAAATGGCAGTAACTCAATTCGGCCGGTGGTGGCAACTCCTTTTTGGGCCGTGTTGAAATTTCGCCCTTCACCATTTGAAATGGCTCCACGAAGTACGTAGTGGAACCCATTGAACCGGTTGCGGTAGTAGGCTTGTAGGCCAAAGTCGCGGTCAATGTTGAATACGGCATTTACGATTGACCGATCCGGCAGTTGCAAATCACCGGACGACACCACCCGCTGCCGGTTACCGGGCAGTTTGGTTTGCCCCAGCCCCAGCGCAAAATGGCGGTTGAAGTTATAGATGATCATGGCATCGCGAATGATGTTGGGAAAACCCGAATCCTCGAAGTCAATATCCCCACGGGAAAAAGAGAGTTGAATAACGTAGGTAAGTTTGGGGTTGTAGAGGTACCCATCGAGGCGCAAACGCAGCCTGCGCACGCGGGCTTCGACTTCATTTACGGAAAAGTCAGATCCGCTAATGGTCGTAATGCCGATTCGGTTCTGCATGCGGAAGCGAATGTTCATCAGAAAGGCGCTATCCGGAGAGGTGATGCCGAGACCTTTGCCCCAGGTAAAGTAGGGAACCTGATAGGCGAGCAAGTCGTCTTTTTTTTGAGCCTTCGCCTGAAGGGCGACAACCAGTGCAGTGAGTATCAGTATTCGTTTCATTTACCAGTCGGCCAGCGAACGGAACAGGAAGAACAACGTTCCCGACATGATCATCACCACCGGCAGAGTGAGAACCCAGGCCAACAGAATATTCCGAACCGTATCGAATTGTAGATTTTTCACGCCTTTGCTGGCCACCATACTGCCGGCAATGCCAGACGATAACACCTGCGTAGTGCTCACCGGCCAACCAAACTGACTGGCCATGCCAATGGTTGTGGCGGCCACCAGCTCAGCGCTGGCGCCCTGTGCGTAGGTCAGATGCTCTTTCCCGATTTTTTCACCAATGGTTTTTACGATACGTTTCCAGCCAATCATGGTGCCCAAACCCAATGAAAGCGCAATCATCACGACCACCCAGGTGGGCGAGTAGTCCGTTATGGAGCGAAGTGCCTTGGCACTGTCCTTTAAGACTTTTTTATCCGCTTCGCTCAATCGTACTTCGTCTTTTCCGATCAACGACTTCACATTCCGGTCAATCACCAGAATATCTCTGCGCATCAAAAAACGCTCCTGCTTGCTAATCGCCTGTACGCTGGTTTTGCTTGCCAGATCGTTTTTCAGCTTCCCACTTAAAGCCAGCGTTTCGGCCCACTTCACGCTATCCGGGTGGGACAGCGGCTTGGGGTCCACCAAACCGACAACACGCTCGATTTTTGCCATGGGTTCCGACAGCTCGGCCGGGAGTACTTTGCTGTTGAGGGCGAAGTAGGAGGGAACAATTCCAATCAGAATCAACATCACCAACCCAACGCCTTTTTGCCCGTCATTTGAACCATGTGAATAGCTTACGCTGGTACACGTAAGAATGAGAATGGAACGAATCCAGAACGGAGGTGGTGAGTTTTTTTTCGGTTCTTTAAAAAGACTGTCACCGTATTGCGTT
>DAIPHR010000056.1:0-15764 GCA_036771215.1 Cyclobacteriaceae bacterium | reverse complement strand
GCTTATTCCGCTGTAGCGTGAAATATATCCCCTCCCCTATTCCCCTTCATTACCAGGTGGCCTATACCGCCACGGCCAATAAATCCGGCCGGATGCAGTATCACCGCATCCGTCCCGGGCATAGCAAGCTCCGAATCAGCCGGCAGGAGTTTATTAAAGCATACAACGATTCGCCCATTCTGGCCATTCGGCCGCTTCAACACCGGGGCCAGGAGGCCGTGTTTGAACTGGAATTCTTTGTCTGATCAATCAGACCTGAAAGACGATTTTACCCACGCGATTGGGACGTGTGATATCCGCAAAAGACTCCACGATTTTAGTGAATGGCCGAATGGAATCGACCACCGGCCGTATCTGATTCTTGCTGACAAACGCCAGCATTTCGTTGAACTCGTGGTCGTTACCCATGGTAGTTCCTTGCAGCGTTAACTGGTTCCAGAACAACCTGTACAAATCTACCTTTGAAGGCAAGCCGTTAGTGGCGCCATAAATCACAATTCGGCCGTTGGGCCGCAGGACCTTGATGAAGTTATTGATCTGATCTCCTCCTGCGCTGTCGATGACAATATCAAACCCACCTTTCGTTCGCCACAAGTCTGGCATGCTGTTCTCCTTACGGTAATTGTAGGCACCCTTGGCTCCCAATTTTAATGCGCGCTGAATCTTCTCATCGCTACCTGAGGTGACATACACATTAGCCCCTGCCGCCTGGGCAAAAAGGAAGGCAAACTGAGCTACACCCCCGCCAAACCCGCTGATGAGCACGTTATGATTGCTGCGCAACATACCCCTTCGGAAAAGGGCCCTGAACGCGGTAAGGCCCCCCAAGGGCAGGGTTGACGCCTGCAGAAAGTCCAAATGGAACGGCTTGTGTTGTAACCGATCAACACCAACCACAATATACTCAGCAAAGGTGCCGTTGACGGGCATGCCCAGTATAGAGTACTTGCCCGATTGCACCTCCGGATCATTACCCCAGTCGATGTTGGGGTTAACGACAACCTCTTGGCCCACCCAGGGTTGGTCACCCTCATCATAAACGGCCTCAACCACACCAGCTCCATCTGAACCTAGAATTCCGCCATACCGGATGTTCGGGTACTTTCCCTCCCGAATCCAATCGTCTCGCCTGTTCAGTGAAACAGCTTTGATCTTAACCAACGCCTTACCCGAACTCAATTCGGGCCGTGGCACTTCGGCCAGTTCAACGCGACCAGGAGCGACTAAAACTAAAGCTCGCATAACCGGATAAATATATACCGTTCAGCGGAAAATTGTAGCGACCAAACCGGAGTTTGCAAAACATTTTCGCCTCAACGTTCATTAACACGGTAGTTATCGGTTTGTGATGGTGTTTACTTCTTCTAGATATCAAATAACTTAAAATATTATTTTACAGCACATTACGTAGCAATGAATAAAGTATCATTTTATGCGATGATTGTGTTTTACTTTGTTGCCGGATTAAACCACTTCCTGAACCCCGAGTTCTATCTGCCCCTGATTCCCGGTTATCTGCCGAAACCTCATCTTCTCAACCTGATGAGCGGCCTGGCGGAAGTCGGACTTGCGCTGGCACTACTCTTTCGCTCCTCCCGCAGATGGGCCGCGCTGGGCATCGTGTGTATGCTGGTCGCCTTTATACCCGCACACTTACACTTCATTCAAGCCGGCCACTGCGTGGGCAATCTATGCGTGCCTCCCTGGGTGGGCTGGGCGCGCCTGTTAATCATTCACCCCCTGCTGATCTGGTGGGCTTGGAAAGCCCGTGGATTTACCGGGGCAGTGTAAAGATGATGGATAGGCCCCCGCCTGTGGCCGGTTCTACAGTTACCTTGCCGGCATTTCTCCGCACCATTTCATCGGCCAGCCAAAGCTTATTGTGATCGACCGATTTAAGACTGAAATCGCTAACCGGACGATTGCACGAATGGCTGGTTACCCCAAGCGTAACAAGTTCATCTCTATTGCCGGCAAAAACGGTTAAGACCTGCTGCGTGGGCGTATGGAAAACCAACTCCATCATCACATTCTCTAGAGCAATCAGCAGCGTGGCACGATCTCCATATACGGTGATACCCTCGGGCACCAACAACTCAACCTTCTGGTTGCGCTCCTCCCAGCCTGCCCGGCAATTTTCAACTGCTTCCCGCGCCCAAAGCGCAGCTATAAATCGTTCGCGATGAAGCACGGCCTGGCCTGTTTGCAGGAATATCCATTCCATTGCTCCGTGAAGTTCTTGTACCACAAGCTGTCCCTGGTCGCGAAGGCGCTCAAGATACTCCGGGTTATCGCGTTCGGGGGAACTGTTCAAGCTTCGCACCAAGTTGGTAAAGGCCTGGGTGGGTGCCGCCAGATCGCGCGAAAGTATGTTGAAAAGCCTTTGGTGGGTAGCGTTTAACGACTCGGTTAAATCCTTGAGACGCTGAACTTCAGCCTCGTGCTGGTTCTGCCTTCGCTGCCGGTCAACCAACAAGAGAATGATAATTGCTGCCAGCCCGCCAAACATAATCGAACCATACAAAACATTTGACTGGCGCGAATCCTCGGCCTGCAGCTCTGATCGTTCGCGCAGTGTCTTCTCCAGTTCGGCTCTGGCCTGTAACGAATCAAGGGTGATGACAATGTCGGCCAGTTCGCGCTGATGGACTGCCTGTTGAAGACTATCAACCCGCAACACCTCCCCCACGTAATACCCCACCCGGTCCGGGTCATCTCGCATGGTCTGTCGGATGGAATCCAGGTAGGGCGCAACCGTCTGCGCCATTACACCTACGGGAAGAAGAGCGATAAATAGAAGAAGGTAGCGCATGTGCGGAGTAGCACAATACTACTCAATCCCAACCGGGTTTAAAACGGTGCGTCATCTTCGCCACCCGGAGGCGGCAGCGTTGGCGGAGGCGCCTGATTCATCCGGCTTTCGCGCGTTATGCTGGCAAGTGGTGTAAACCCTTCGGGGGCATCATAATCGGCAAACTTGGTGTACTTGCCAATGAACTTGAGCTTCACATTATCCAGCGAGCCATTCCGATGCTTGGCAATAATTACTTCAGCCATGCCCTGGGTCGGCATGTTGTCCTCATCCACTGTAATCTTGTAGTACTCGGGACGATAGAGGAACATCACGATGTCGGCATCTTGTTCAATGGAACCGGATTCACGCAAATCCGAAAGTTGAGGTCGCTTATCGCCACCCCGGGTTTCCACACCACGGCTTAACTGCGAAAGGGCAATCACCGGAACATTCAATTCTTTTGCAATGCCCTTCAAAGCCCTTGAAATGGAAGCAATCTCCTGCTCGCGATTACCACCGGCATCACCTTTCATCAATTGAAGATAATCGATCACAATCAACTGAACATTGTGTTCCGCTTTTAGACGCCTGCACTTAGCCCGTAACTCCAGGATGGACAAAGCGGGCGTGTCATCAATAAAAATAGGCGCAGCCGACAAACGATTGGTTTTGTGAACCAACTGCTGCCATTCGAACTCTGCCAGGTTTCCCTTCTTGATTTTTTCAGACTCCAGTTCGGCCTCGGCCGAGATAAGACGATTAACCAACTGGAGAGATGCCATTTCGAGCGAGAAGATGGCTACCGGGTAGTTGAAATCAACGGCTGCGTTGCGCAAGGCCGATACAACAAATGCGGTTTTACCCATGCCGGGGCGGGCAGCAATGATTACCAAATCTGATTTTTGCCAGCCGGAGGTGATCCGGTCAAGCCGCGAAAAGCCTGTCGGGATGCCGGTAAGGCCGTCCTTGTGATTCTTTTTCTCCTGCAGTTCCTGGATGGCCTGGAACATCAACGACTTCATCGTGTCGTAGTTTTTGCGCAGGTTAGAATCCGATATTTCGAAAATGGATTGCTCCGTTTTGTCAAGAAGGTCAAATACATCCGTGGTGTCCTCGTAGGCATCGTGATGAATCTGGGATGCAATCTGGATCAGATTGCGCTTGATCGCCATTTCAATGATGATACGGGCGTGATACTCAATGTTGGCCGAAGAACTTACTTTGGAGGTCAGTTCGGCTATATAATAAGCTCCTCCGATGAGGTCGAGTTTCGCGTTTTTCCGAAGCTGGGCAACCACCGTGCGCATATCCACGGGTTCCGAGGATTTGAACAAGTCGATGATGGCATTGTAAATCTCCTGATGCTGCTCAGCATAGAAGTGATCGGGCCGAAGGAATTCAACAACGGCCGTAAGGGCGTTCTTCTCCAGCATCAGCGCCCCCAAAACGGCCTCCTCCAGATCAAGCGCCTGAGGCGGCAACTTGCCGAGACTTTCGGAGATATCGCGCACCAAAAGTTTCGACTTGCTGCCCGCCACGCCAGAAGCGAGGCTTGACCTCAAGGACGTTGATCGTTGCTCCATACAAGTGGTTGTTGTACGTATTGTTTCGTAGGGCAGCAAACGTACAGCATCATTTTTTTTTAGAATCTACACATTGTTCACATTCCACTAACGTTGGATTGTGAATAACAATTCACCCAAAATAGTGAAGAAGCCCATATGAATTTT
This sequence comes from Cyclobacteriaceae bacterium, assembly GCA_036771215.1. GTDB lineage: Bacteria > Bacteroidota > Bacteroidia > Cytophagales > Cyclobacteriaceae > ELB16-189. The sequence continues at coordinate 11,240 of DAIPHR010000056.1, read as the reverse complement.
AAGTTTCCCGATTAATTTTGATTTTTCGTTTGATTTGTATCAATGAACGCTTCGGAACTTCTGGCAAAAAGTGCTGACAAGCAACGGATTGTAATTACCGGTAGCCAGGGCGTGCCATTCGTCACCGCACTGATCGTTCGCGTGCTGCGTTTCCATCAGCGAAAGGCAGACGTGTTACGCACCTCCTTGCCGATGGCCGAAAATACCCAACTCACCAACGCACCGGTGCTCCTGGTTGAAGGTATGGTGAAGCCGGAACCCGGGTGGTTGCCGTTCAACGAATGGAATCACCACGTGGCTGTGCTCACCGCTATGAAGTGGAGCCCCGACATGCCTTTTGCTACTGAGGAAGACTACCTTAAACAGTATGATGCGTTTACGGACCGAACACCCAAAGGCGGCATCATCATTTTTAATGAGACCGACCGGCTGTGCAGCGTGCTGGCCAACAAGGAGCGGGCGGACGTACAATATGTGAGTGCCAAAGCTCATCCTCATGAGGTTGCCGGCCACGAGCAGTTCCTGATCACATCTCAAAAAACACGAATTGGCTCCCGGATTTCGGGAAAGCATGAATGGGTTTGGGTATCGCTCGCAAAAGAATTATTAAAGAAAATTGGTATCACGTCTGAGCAGTTTTATCAGGCTTTTCCGTCCTTCAAGCCGTAACGGAACATCACCTCTCCCATGACCCTCAATCTCAAAATTCCGCTGTGTGTTTTCGATCTCGAAACCACAGGCACTAATGTCACGCAAGATCGCATACTCGAATTGGCGTTCATCAAGTTGATGCCGTCCGGAGAAGAAGTACGGAAGCACTATTTGGTTAACCCTGAGCGCCCCATCCCACGCGAGTCTTCGGCTATACATGGCATTACGGACGAGGATGTGGCCCAGAACCCAACCTTTCGGGAAATTGCCCGCGAACTGGCCAAGTTTTTGGAGGGCGCAGATTTGGCCGGATTCAACATCGTGAAATTCGATTTGCCCATGCTGGTGGAGGAGTTCCTCCGGGCCGGAGTCGAATTTGATTACTCACGAAAGAAAATCGTGGCCGCGCAACGCATTTTCCATCTTATGGAAAAACGAACACTTTCCGCTGCCTACCGCTTCTATTGTGCAAAAGAGCTAACGGGATCTCACACAGCCGAGGCCGACACCCAGGCCACGCTGGACGTACTGTTGGCCCAGGTAGCCCGATACGAGAATCAGGAAGTCACAGACGGGCTGGGCAAAAAAATTGGGATAATCAAAAACAACACCGAAGAGTTGGCGCGCTTAACCACGCAAGATGTCGTGGACCTGGCCGGTCGGATGATCCGCACCGAAACCGGGGATGTAGTTTTCAATTTCGGTAAACATAAAAACAAAGGCGTGCTTCAGGTTCTGAAAGATGAACCCTCTTACTACGATTGGATGATGAACGGAGATTTTCCGTTGGACACCAAAAGGAAACTGACAGAATTGAAACTCAGCGCGCTGAAGAAGTGAGTTGAACCAACCTGCCCGGCAATGTGCTCCGGCTGGTCACTTTTTGTAATACTGCAGGGCTTCCGGCATCCAGTTCTTCAAATCTGAAATGCGTGTTTCGTGTGAGGGGTGCGTAGACATAAACTCCGGAGGTTGCTGCCCCCCGCCCAGGGAACTCATACGCTCCCAAAACGCAGGCGCCTGGCTGGGATCGTATCCGGCCATGGCCATAAAAATCAATCCCATATGGTCTGCCTCCGATTCATGGTCACGGCTGAATTTCAGCATCCCCAGGCTGGTGCCCGCCCCAACCGCCTGCATCAGCAACTCCTGGCCGGCCGTGGGGTTTTGCCCCATTAACACACTTACGGCATTGAGCCCGAACTGGGCCGCCATCTGCTGACTCATGCGCTCACGCCCGTGGTTGGCAATCGCGTGCGCCACCTCATGGCCCATGACCACCGCTACACCCGTTTCATCTTTACACACCGGCAATATGGCCGTATAAAATGCCACCTTACCGCCCGGCATGCACCAGGCATTCACCGTCTTATCATCCTCGATCAAATTAAACTGCCAATTGAAACCTTCCAACTGGGCAGCAAGGCCTCGTTCCGTCATGTAGCGTTCTACCGCGCCCTGGATGCGCGTGCCTACGCGCTTAATCATGTTCACCTGCTCCTGGTTATTGGAGAGCTTGCTTTCGCGCAACACCTGGTCATACTGCTGAGTCGACATTTGAATAATCTCGGCATTTGAAATCAGATTCATTTGCTTCCGCCCAGTTACGGGCACGGTAGCACATGCGTAAACCAGTGCAGCTACCAAAACAGACAAACCTACCTTGCGCATCATACCATTAGAATTTGCGCAAAAATACAAATACGCCCATGGATTGTTCATACCTTTGCCAAAACACAGGTTATGCGGATTTTCGCCATTGGTCGCAACTATGCCGAGCACATCAAGGAATTGAACAACGAGCGCCCCGATGAGCCGGTCATCTTCACCAAACCCGACACGGCCCTGCTGCGCCAAAACTCACCCTTTTATTATCCCGATTTTTCTAGAGATATCCACCACGAAGTGGAGCTGGTGCTGCGCATTTGCCGCGAGGGAAAGAACATCGAAGAAAAATTCGCTTCCAAATATTTTGATAGCATTGGCGTGGGCATAGACTTTACCGCCCGCGATCTTCAACAAAAGGCAAAAGACAAAGGCCTGCCCTGGGACATTGCAAAGGGATTCAATGGTTCGGCTCCCCTTTCCGACACGTTTAAACCGGTTTCTGATTTTCCGGATTTGACCAACATCAACTTCAAACTGGAGGTCAACGGAAGTTTAAAGCAAAGCGGAAATACCAGCTTGATGTTATTTCCGTTCTCGTATATCATCGCGTATTTGTCCAAATTTTTTACACTGAAGCCCGGTGACTTGATTTTTACGGGTACCCCGAAAGGCGTGGGCCCGGTGGCTGTCGGTGATAAACTTAGCGCCTATATTGAAAATGAAAAGTTGCTGGAATTCGAGGTTAAGTGAGTTGCTCAGGGTCGGTACATTTTTAGCCGCGGTGGTTTGTGCCGTTCACCTGACGGCCTTCGCACAGTTTAGCCCGCCCGAGAAGACAGCCGGAGGCGGAGGCGATGACAGCTATTTGTTTCCCATCGGTCCGGGTATTCCGAATACCCTATCGGGCACCATGGGCGAGTTGCGGGCAACGCATTTTCATGCCGGCATCGACATCCGCACCAACAACATGGTAGGCCTGCCCGTGGTAGCCGTGCAGGATGGCTTCGTGTCGCGGGTGGTGATGTCGTCTTTCGGTTATGGAAAGGTGATTTACCTTACCCATACCGATGGTATGACCAGTGTATATGCCCATCTCGATGGCATTAAGGGAAAACTGGGCGAGTACGTGCGGCAAGAGCAGTACACGGCCCGCTCTTTTGAAAAAGACATTCAGTTCAAACCCGTCCAGTTTCGCGTGAAGCGGGGCGACACCATTGCTATCTCAGGGAATACCGGAAGTTCAAACGGTCCCCACCTTCACTTTGAAATTCGCGATCCGCAGAACCGGGCAATCAACCCGCTGCGCATGGGCTTCAAAGAAATTTCCGATGACCTGGCCCCGATCGTTCAAAAAGTGGCCCTCCGCACCCTGTCCATCCATTCACGCGTCAATGATCGGTTTGGGCGCCACGAGTTTTATGTGGTCAGGAAATCATCCAACGAATATGTGTTGCCAGCGCCCATTTTTGCCCACGGCCGAATTGGGCTGGAGTTGCTGGCCTACGACAAACTGGTAAAAGATCACTACCGGTGCGGCATCAACTACATCGAAGTCTGGGCCGACAGTCAACGGGTGTTTAATCAAAAAATTGAGGAAGTTGATTTTGAAAACACCCGGGATATTGTGGCGCTGATGGATTTCAAGACGATGGTAACGCGTGGAAATCGATTCAATAAACTCTATATAGCCGATGGCAACCGGTTACCCTATTACGATCCCCAACTGGGCAATGGCGAAATTGTCATGAAAGATCGTGACATTCCCGTCAGCATACGCCTGACCGACTCGTTCGGCAACCGAACCACGGTGCGTTTGCCGCTGCGCCCCGACCAACCGGTAAAAGAAGTTCCCCTGTTGGAACCCATGAAGAAAGAGATCGAATACGATCTGATCGACAATACCTTGATGGTCGCGCAGAAGCCGTGCGGTAACCAAAACGCCCTCAAGGTATTCACCCGTCAGGGGCAATTCGAGATCACGCCCACTTACTTTAATCAAAACCGCTGGGTGTACCTGATCAATCTGCAACAGCACCTTCCGGATTCGGTATCGGGTTGTGGCGGCAGTGTGGAGTTGTTGCTGCGCGATCGTGTACCCTCCGGTTCATCGTATGATTACTACAGCGACAAGGTTGATATTCATTTTCCAGAACGGGCCCTTTATGATACGGTATTCCTGAAAGTCGACCACCGGTTAGCGGGGGGGCGCGAGGTCTTCACGGTCGGCACGCGGACTACACCCTTGAAACGCACAGCCCGGGTGTTGCTCAAGTCGGAGGTGCCTGTAGCCGATCGCGAGAAATATGCGGTGTATCGCGTGCAAGGCAATGGTTTAGACTATGAGGGAGGAACGTGGCTGGGAAATGGTATCCAATTCTTCACCCGTGAGTTGGGTGACTTCACGATTGCGCGCGATGATCTAAAGCCGGTGATCTTCAAAATCAGTATCAGCAACTCATCGGCCCGGCTGCGCATTCGCGACCGGCAGTCAGGAATTGCGAAATATGAGGCAACCATTAATGGGGAATGGTTGTTAATGAACTACGACTACAAAACCGGCATCTTACAAAGCGAACGGCTCGACCGGTCAAAACCCCTGAAAGGTGACTTTGTGCTGACCGTTACGGACAATGCCGGCAATGTGGCAACCTATCAACAACGAATACCCTAAAACAAATGGCACTTACCGCTGGAATCAAAGCCCCCTCTTTTTCCTCGAAGGATCAGGATGGCAAAGAAGTGAAGTTATCCGATTTCAAAGGCAAAAAAGTAGTACTCTACTTTTATCCTAAAGACATGACTCCGGGTTGCACGGCAGAGGCGTGCAGCTTGCGCGACAATTACCACGCGCTGATAAAAGCCGGATACGAAGTGCTCGGTGTAAGTACGGACAACGAGAAGAGCCACCAAAAATTTATTGCCAAAGAGAAACTCCCCTTTCGTTTATTGGCCGACACCGACCGAAAACTTCACGAAGCTTATGGCACCTGGGTGAAGAAATCAATGTATGGCCGGGAGTACATGGGAACCGCGCGCGTCACCTACGTTATTAATGAAGATGGAATTATTGCAGAAGTGATTGAAAAGGTGGACACCAAAAATCATGCACAGCAGATTTTGGGCGGAGTCCCCGCGACTAAAGCAAAGCCGGCCAAAAAAGCAGCGAAGAAACCTTCTCCGAAAGCCGTGAAAAAGTCGGCAGCCAAAAAAGCGCCAGCCAAGAAAAACACGAAAAAGCGGGCGAAATAGCCCGATCACTGGAAAGCCCCACTCATAAGCGGGGCTTTTTTGTTGTTTTCCCGTTCAATAAAAATCCGCCATATTTCAGAACGAATTACTTCCTGCTATGAAACGATTTTACGCACTACTCCTGTTCATTTCTCTAAGCCTTGGGGTTTGGGGTCAGTCGCCATTTAACGCGGACACGGTTAAGGCCGGCCGGTTCGACAACGGCAAAATGTGGACGTTCGACTTCCCGCCTGTGGACTACTTCCAACAGACCTATGGTTTCAAACCGACCCAACAATGGCTGGACGATGTGCGCATGAGCGCGCTACGGTTCGCGAGTTGGTGCAGTGCCTCCTTTGTTTCGCCTGACGGACTGGTGATGACCAACCACCACTGTGCCCGCGAGTCTGGCACCAGTGTGCAACGCCCAGATGAGGATTTCAACAACAATGGCTTTGTAGCGGCCAGCTACGATGAGGAACGTAAGGTACCCGATCTATATGTGGATCAACTGGTTAAGATGGAGGACATCACCGCCCGGGTACAAAAGGCCATGGAAAAAGGAACTACAGATGAGGAAAAAGTAAAGGCACGAACTGATGAGTTTGCTGCCATTCGAAAAGAGTATGCTGACAAAGACGGCTGGAAAGGGCTGCAACTCCAAACCATCACCTTCTACTGGGGTGGAAAATATTCCCTGTACGGGTTCAAACGCTACAACGATGTTCGCCTCGTGGCCATGCCCGAACTGGTCCTTGGATTTTTTGGCGGTGATTACGACAACTTCACCTACCCTCGCTACTGCCTGGACTTTAGTTTCTTCCGCGTTTACGGAGACGATGGCAAGCCATTGAAGACCAACCACTACTTCAAGTTCAACCCGAAAGGTGCACAAGAGGGAGAACCGGTTTTTGTAGTCGGCAATCCGGGCTCAACCAACCGTCAAGGCACCGTAGCGATTCTGGATTATTTCAAAACCACCCCCTGGCCCACTACGCTGAAACGATTTGGCGCCCGATCCAAGATCCTGCAGGAGTATAACAAGACAGCCAAAAGCGATAGCATTCTCAATGAGATTTTTGGATTTGAAAACACCTTGAACGCCATTGGCGGAATGAAGAAGGGTTTGGAGGATCCCTACATCTTTGCCCGCAGGGCAGCATTTGAGCGCGAATTCAAGGCAGCCGTAGATAAAAACCCTAAACTAAAATCACAGGCCGGCATTTGGGATGAGATCAAAGCAACGCAGGGTGAAATCCAAAAGAACTACTATGAAGCGGCTTTGCTCGCCCCGGTGGGATTGAACTCCGATGCCTACGACCAGGCCAACTTGTTTTACGGCTACGCCACCGCAGAACCCCAACGTGCGGAACAAATGAAGCAGCCCCTTACCGACTTCAAGAAGCCGGGCCCCATGGAATTGGAGAAAAAATACCTAGCCCAACATTTCCGCGAATCGATGGAGTTGTTGGGACCTAACCACCCCTATACGCAGGCGCTCAACGCAGTTGACTTGAAGAAGTTCAGCGCGAAAGAGTTCCCGAAAAATCTGAACATGGACAAACATGAATTGCTTGCCGAGTATTTTCTGAAAAACAGCAAAGTGTTTGATGCCAAGTTTCGTGCGGAGCTAATGGAAAAAGGGTCGCAGGCCATTCTTGAATCCAATGATCCTGTGTTGACACTGGCGCGAATCTCAGGGAAGCATTACAAAGAAGCGGCTGCCCGAAATCAAGCCAACAATGCGCGCATGGCCACCCTGCGCAGCAAACTAGCCCTGCTTCTGTTCGAAGTCTACGGTACGTCCATTCCCCCGGATGCTACCTTCTCGCTCCGAATTGCCGATGGTGTGGTTAAGGGATATGATTACAATGGAACACGGGCACCCTACAAAACCACGTTCTATGGGCTTTACGATCGGTATTATTCGTTTGATAAGAATTATCCATGGGATTTGCCCGCCAAATGGCAGAACCCTCCTGCCGAGTTATTGGATAAGCCGGTGAATTTTGTTTCCACTAACGACATCATCGGAGGTAATTCGGGCAGCCCGATGATTAACCAAAACAAAGAGGTTGTCGGGTTGATTTTTGACGGGAATATGGAAAGCCTGCCCGGCAACTACATCTTCATGCCCGAAACAAACCGAACGGTTTCGGTGCATGCCGGTGGTATTGTAGCAGGTTTGAAGTATATCTATAAGTCGGACCGATTAGTGAACGAGTTGTTAGGCAGTAAGTAGTTTTTGATCCAAATTTGCCCTGCTTAAACCCGGTATGACAAAACCTACTCCCGATCTTCATAAACTCTGCACGCAGATTCGCAGAGACATTGTCCGCATGGTTCACTCCTGCCAAAGCGGGCACCCCGGTGGTTCGCTCGGCTGTACCGAGTTCTTCGTGGCGCTTTACTTCCGCATCATGAAGCATGACCCCAGGTTTTCGATGGCAGGCCATGGCGAAGACTTGTTTTTCCTTTCCAACGGCCACATTTCCCCGGTGTTCTATGCCACGCTGGCCCGGGCGGGCTATTTTGATGTGAAAGAGTTGGCCACGTTTCGGCAAATCAATTCGCGACTGCAGGGTCACCCGGCTACGCACGAACACCTGCCGGGCATTCGTGTAGCCTCAGGTTCTTTGGGCCAGGGCCTGTCAGTGGCCATCGGAGCGGCACAAGCCAAAAAACTGAACCAGGACGATCGCTTTGTTTATGTGCTCATGGGTGATGGCGAGCAACAAGAGGGGCAAATCTGGGAAGCCGCCATGTATGCCGCCCACCATCGAGTGGATAATCTGATCGCAACCATAGACTATAACGGGCAGCAAATTGACGGTCCGGTAAAAGAGATCATCGACCTGAAGAATCTCCGAGCAAAATGGGAATCATTCGGATGGGAAGTACAGGAGTTTGATGGCAATAACCTCGATTCGGTAATTGCCGGATTAGAACAGGCTAAAACACTGGCGGGAAAGGGCAAACCGGTGCTTAACCTGATGACTACCGTAATGGGCCAGGGCGTTGATTACATGATGGGTTCCCACAAATGGCACGGTGTTGCACCCAATGACGAAGAGCTCAAGAGAGCACTGGCTCAACTGGAAGAAACTGTTGGTGATTACTGAACCTCGTTGAAAACGTTTTTGCGGAAGACCGGATACGCGCTGCTCGCCTTGGTGGGCTTGCTACTTATCCTTATGCTGACCTCCTACCACGGGGATATTCCCGTTGCCGAACTGGAACCGAAATACCTCACGCCCGAATCCTCCTACATTGAATTGAATGATGCGCATATACATGTTCGCCAGCGCGGTAGCGGTCGACCGGTCATTCTGCTGCATGGCAGTTTTGCAAGTCTGCACACCTGGAACGAATGGGAAAATGAGTTGAGTCGCCACTACCGAACCATCTCGGTTGACCTCCCTGGTCACGGGCTCACCGGGCCTTCGCAATCGGGCCGGTACAGTTCATCTGACTATGCTGATTTAGTATCACAACTAATTGATAAACTGGCACTTGATAGCGTCTATCTCATTGGAAATTCAATGGGTGGTGGCGTGGCACTCACGGTGGCGGCACGCTACCCGCAAAAGGTGGCTGCGCTTGTTCTGGTCGATTCCTCCGGACCTTCGCCCCAAAGCGGCAGTGCCCCAACGAATAGCCAAAAGAGGCCGCTGATTTTCCGTCTGCTGAGCATCCGTTGGCTGGCCAACGGCATGACAACCATCACACCGAAGTGGCTTTTCAAATGGAACATGAAACAGGTCTATGCAGATCCCAACCGCATTGCGGCAGCTACTGTTGACCGCTATTACGACTTGATGCTACGCAAGGGCAACCGCCAGGCTACCCTCGATCGACTCCAGCAAATGCGCACCGGTAGTTTACCTGCGGATAGTTTACGTTTTGTACATGCGCCAACGCTGATCCTTTGGGGCGAACGAGACAAGTGGATTCCGTTATCCTATGGCGAACAACTTCATCGCGCGATTCACGGAAGCACTATGGTTAAACTGCCTGATCTTGGTCACGTGCCTATGGAGGAAAATCCGGACGTATCCCTGAAACCGGTTGTCAGCTTTCTGCTGAAGCAACCAAGATAGCTTGCGGAAAAATTGACGCGGATCAGATCCAACCCAGGGCAATGGCAACCCAGGGCAGTACCGCTATGACGAACGTCACCAGTGTCCAGATCAGGAGCTTTCGGTTCGATTTCATATACCCACCTGTACGCATGGGTGAACTGGCGGTTGTTCGATTAACAAAACTTTAACAGCCGCTTTCCCAAGTCTGATGTTTGTCCGACTTTAGCGCAGTCGAACAACCCAAACCATGACCCAGTACTCATTCACGGAAAAGAAAGATACGCGCTCCGGCTTTGGTGCCGGCTTGCTTGAACTTGGCCGGCAGAACGATCAGGTGGTTGGCCTTTGTGCCGACCTTACCGGCTCACTCAAAATGGATGCCTTCAAGAAGGAATTCCCTGCCCGATTCTTCCAGGTAGGTATCGCGGAAGCCAACATGATGGGCCTGGCCGCGGGGATGAGTACGGTGGGTAAAATTCCCTTCACCGGGACGTTTGCGAACTTTTCAACGGGCAGAGTGTATGACCAAATCCGTCAATCAATCGCTTACTCGGGTAAGAATGTTAAGATCTGCGCCTCTCATGCGGGATTAACATTGGGGGAAGACGGAGCCACTCACCAGATTCTGGAAGACATTGGCATGATGAGAATGCTTCCCGGCATGACGGTTATTGTGCCCTGCGACTACAACCAAACCAAGGCTGCCACCATGGCCCTCGGGTCGCACGTGGGCCCGGCCTATCTACGGTTCGGCCGACCCGGCTGGCCCGTGTTCACGGCTCCTGACCGCCCATTTACCATCGGGAAAGCGGATGTCATGATTTCGGGATCTGACGTGACCATTTTCGCCTGCGGACATTTGGTTTGGCAAGCCATTGAAGCCGAAGCCGCTTTACGTGAAAAAGGCATCCGTGCAGAGGTCATCAATTTGCATACGATCAAACCGTTGGATGTAGAAGCCATCCTCAGGTCGGCAGAGAAAACCCGGTGCGTTGTGACGGCCGAAGAACACCAGATCAATGGTGGGTTGGGCGACAGTGTTGCCCAGGTGCTGGCTCGCTTCCGCCCCACTCCGGTTGAAATGGTGGCGGTCAATGACTCGTTTGGCGAGAGTGGAACACCTGCTCAACTGTTGAAAAAGTATGGGCTAAGCCCCGAGAACATTGTGGAAGCAGCAATACGTGTAACGTCCCGAAAGTAAACGATCGCAAAAAGTCTAGTGTTCTCTCGTCCGCTCAAGTATGACGGCAGAGTTTGCCTTTATCGATGAAATCATCTCCTTAAACCGAGGATCATTTTGTACGGATAGAAACAGCGGATTTTTCTCTGCCAAGAGAAAATCGACCCACTTGCGCTCACGCGCTACGGTAAGCCATTGTATGGCCTGGTCCGTCTTGCCCTGGGCGGCACTGATACCCGCCAGGTAGAAGGCCAACTCATCGCCCAACGACCCCATTTCCAGTTCGCGCTTGCGCAATTCAAATGCACACTGTAGGTAGACCTCCGAGTCCACCAGATTCTTTCCCCGCAATTAGGTATTGCCCAAATACACCGGGCTGGTAACGTAGGCATCATTAACGATTTCGGGATTTAGATTAACAGCCTCTTCAAAATACTCCTGAGCCTGGTCAAAGTCTACACCGAAGTAAGCAATCATTCCGACCGTCTCGC
>DAIPHR010000055.1:0-15886 GCA_036771215.1 Cyclobacteriaceae bacterium | reverse complement strand
AACCGTCCTTTAATGATTCAGAGGGAGGGAAAGGGCTTGTCGTCCTTGAGCAGGAGGGTGTACTTCGGCTGGTTATCTTTTATCAGGTTGTTTTCCAGCAGGAGGGAATCGAATTCCGAATTGGTGAGTGTGAATTCAAGCCGATCAATTTCCAACACCAACTTTTCAGTTTTACGGTTGTAGAGGCTCTGCTTGTTGAAATAGGAACTTACACGCTTTTTCAGGCTCTTCGCTTTCCCCACGTAAATCATTGAGTTTGTGGCATCATAAAAGCGGTAAACCCCTGGCAGGTCGGGTAACGATTTTACCTGGTCAACAAGGTTTTGGCTCATACCCTCAAAATTAGCGGAATATCGCTCAACAAATTTTGGGTTTGTGAGCCCGTCACCCGGCACCGTAGAATTTCAGTGCCCCGCACTAATCCAGTGAACGTGCTGCCGGACAGATGAAAGGAAAATAGCTTACGAGTCGCTAGCATTTGACCAACCCGGCCTCCTGGGTTGGGGTGGGTATACCACCCGGGCCGAAAGCGGGCCACTGATGAAATTGTGCGATATTTGTCAGACAGATGATTCAATACATCACTCCACACCCATACCCATGGCTGCAATAACATGTTTCGCCAGCAGGACCGGTGACAGGGATGTACCCGACCGATAACCCCGCTACCCGATGCGCCTCCTACATCAATTTGTCTTTTATGTGCTAATCCTTCCCCTTTCTGTTTTGCCCTTCCGCGTGCTGTACGTCCTGTCGGATGGATTATATATCGTGCTGTATTACTTTCTCGGTTACCGCAAGGATGTGGTCTTGCTGAACATGCGAAATTCATTTCCTGAAAAACCGGAGGAGGAAATAAATGGATTATCCAGGCTCTTCTACCGTCACTTTTGTGATCTTATCCTGGAAAGCCTAAAACTCTTCACCCTCTCGCAGGAGGCTGCTAACGAGCGTATGATTTTCAAAAATCCGGAAGTAATTAATAAGTACGTACGGGCGAATCGATGTGTGATGCTGGCAGGAGGTCATTTGAGTAACTGGGAGCTATTCGCTGTTGTGGTAGCAGGATTGATTGAACATAAGGCTGTGGCCATTTACAAACCGCTGACGAGTCAATATTTTGATCAGCGCATGCGCGAAAGTCGGGGTAAGTTTGGGTTGCAGCTCGTATCGACAAAAAAGGTGACAGAATTCTTTCAAACTGTACCCGTGCGTCCAACTGCGACCATCTTTGGTATCGATCAATCTCCTCCTAATCCGGAACGATGTTATTGGACAACATTTTTGAATCAGGATACCGGTGTGCTGTTTGGATGTGAGAAATATGCCAAGGAATACAACCATGCGGTTGTCTACGGCCGTATCAATAAGGAAAAAAGAGGCTATTATAGTTTTGAGTTTGTCGACATTACAGATCAACCCCGGCAGGCAGGTCATGGAGAAATTATGGAATCCATCACCAGCATGCTTGAAAAAGATATTCTGAGGGCACCGCAATACTGGCTTTGGACCCACAAAAGATGGAAACACAAACGACCGAAGGCCGTGCAACAGGGCGAGGTATCGGATGAGACTTCGTTACCTAAGTAGGTAAACCTTTTTGTAATGCCTGGAGAAAGCAATTGTCGAAATCCTACGTGCCCATGCACCCCGTTGAGGGTGGCCCCGGCCCGATTACCACTTTGGCGGTGTGTCAGCTCTCTTATTTTATGGAGTTCGTGCCTGGGCATTCCGGCCCACGCGCAAACACAGAGATTAGGTTCCTGGAGTATTCTGAATTTGAATCTACAGCTTACAGATAAGTGGCAGATTTTTACGGAGGGCCAAATCCGGTCGCTTTCTTTTTATCGTGACTTTCATTACTTCGAGGTAAAGGGAGGAGTTCAGTACAAACTCGACAAAAACTTTTCAGTAGCGCTGGCCGGAGGCAGCTACAATACCTACAGCCCGGGCGGTTCGTTTGAAGATCCGAAGCTAAGTGATGAAGAACGGCTGTGGGAGCAGGTGACGATGAAGCAGTACTATCAGCGCGTGAAGTTTGAACATCGTTACCGGGCCGAACAACGGTGGACGCAAGTAGGTTTTCGGCACCGTTTTCGTTACCGTCTCAATGCCGTTATACCGCTGGGTAAACAGCAACAGGTGGTGCCGGGCGTATGGTATTTGAATTTTTCAAACGAGATCTTTTTCACCAACCAGGCGCCTTACTTTGAACGCAATCGTTTCTTCATGGGAGTGGGACGTAAAATGACCGAAAGCCTGACGTTGCAAACGGGATACATGCGGCAGTTTGATTACCGCTTAGTCGATGAAATCGGTCGCAACTTTTTTCAGATTTCTTTTTTGTTTGACCTCCGCTGGAGAGAAAACAGCACCGAGAAACTTCCTAGTCACGTAGATTAGTTGTCGATATCCCACGGTTCTTCGTCCACTTTTACGGTGTCGGAAGGAATGATCAGGCGGCTGCAGTCGAGGGACATATCCACGCCACTACTCGGGCGTTTGAACTGGCCTTTCACCAGTCCGGAGGTCGGGTCGGCATAGACTTTTAACATGAATTTGCTCCAAATGGGGCGCGCTGATTTTGCCCCCGAGCCTAAACCCCATGTGGGGAAGTGAACGGACCGCTCATCGCCTCCTACCCATACACCCGATACCAGATCGTGTGTGCATCCAACGTACCAACCATCGCTGGCATCATTAGTTGTGCCGGTTTTGCCACCCAACTCATTGTCTACCTTCAGTTCATACGGTAGTCCACCTGAGGTTCCCCCTTCTTCCTCAACACCACCCTTCAGCATGTAAATCATCTTGTAGGCCGTTTGCTCGTCAATCGCTTGCCGTGTTTTGGGAACAAAGTTCTCGATCACGTTGCCGTTTTTATCTTCAATGCGGGTGATAAAAAAAGGTTCGGTATAAATGCCCGAGTTGACAAATGTGCAATAGGCAGCCGTCAACTCAAACAAGGAAACATCGCTGGTGCCCAGGCACAGCGAAGGCACGGCAGCCAGTTCACTTTCAATACCTACATCGTGCGCAAAGCGGACCACATTTTGCATGCCCAACTCCTGCATGAGTTGCGCAGTTATGGAGTTTACAGACCTTGCCATTGCCTGGCGCAGAGTCATCTTCGTTCCGTCACCATACGCCCCGTCAAAGTTTTTGGGTTGCCAGGTGCCGCCTTCGGGTAACGAAAAAGGCGGTGAGATATCAGCTTTGATCTCGCAGGGCGAAATGCCCGATTCCATAGCCAGACCGTACACAAACGGTTTAAATGTGGAGCCGGGTTGCCGTTTGCCCAACTTGACATGATCGTATTTGAAGAATTTATGATTGAAACCGCCCACCCACACTTTGATATGGCCGGTAGTAGGGTCCATGGCCATCATACCACTCTGCAAAAAACGCTTGTAGTAGTTCAGGGAGTCCATGCTGCTGAACAGGGTATCGCGCTCCCCCCTCCACGTGAAAATGGTCATCGGCTTTTTCAGGTTGAGCATAATGTTGACCGAGTCATTTCCCTCGCCATATCGCGTTACAAGGTTTTTATACGTATCGGTTTGTTTGATTCGCGAGGTTAAAAAAGTTTTGATTTCCTGACCATCTTCGTTTACCCACGGATTACGTTTGCGTTTTGCCCACTCGTCAAAAAATTGCTGTTGCAGCGCGGCCATGTGTTCGTTCATGGCCTCTTCGGCATAGCGCTGCAACTTACTGTCAATGGTGGTGTAAATTCTTAACCCCGAGTTCCACAGGTCAATTCCTTTTTCCTTGCAATAGGCCATCAGGTAGCTGCTGGCAACGGTGCGAAAGTAGGTGGCGAGGCCTTCATTCTGGTTTTGCACGTTGTAGTCCAATTCAATCGGCAAGGCGGTAATGGAGTCATATTGCTCACGTGTTTTTATTTTGTAACCGTGGCGGTACACTTTGCTGAGCACTTCGTTGCGCACTTTCAGTGCATTGTTCGGGTTTCGATAGGGATTAAACTTGGAAGGCGCTTGCAGCATGCCCACCAGAATAGCCGACTCCTGCAGGTTGAGGCTGTCTTGCGGTTTGTTGAAGTACGTCTCCGAGGCCACCTTGATGCCAAATGCGTTGCTGCTGAAATCACAGGTATTCAGGTATAGGGCAATGATTTCTTCTTTGGTGAAGTTACGCTCCAGCGATACGGAGATGATCCACTCTTTGCTTTTTTGAATGAGTCGTCTCGGGTAACTCCCCAGGCTAGCCAGATGTCCGTCCAGGCTTTTGTCGGGGTTCATGGTAAACAGGTTCTTGGCCAGTTGTTGGGTAATGGTGCTTCCCCCACCCTGCGGATTGAACGTCAGCAATCCATAGATCACCCGGAGGAAAGCCGGAAAATCCAGACCCGAATGTTGATGAAACCGGTGGTCTTCCGAGATCAGCAGCGTGTTGATCAGATCCGGAGAGAGTTGGTCGTACGTAACCTGACTGCGGTTGTAGCGGAAGTAACGCCCAAGGGATACTCCGTCTGCGGAAATCAATTCAGACGAGAGATCGTTTTCCGGGTTTTCGATTTCTTTAAGGCTGGGCATGCCGCCATACAACCCGAACAGATCAATGCTAACGGTATATAAGTAGAGGGGAAGACCGAGTAGGAAGCAGAGAAAAATAACCCAGATGTACTTGATGACCTTGGGCACCCAGCTTTTGCGAGCGTTCAAAAGTTTACGGAGTTTGGTTTTGATAGTTCCGGTCGAAGAAGGTGAGGTACTCATCCAGCGCCTTGTATTTATAAAAAATCTGGAAGTTGTCTTTGGTGATAACAAAGGTATTGAATTTATACATCGAAAAGGGTGGCTGCTTTTCGATCTGGCTGCGAAACTTATCGAAATACGCCAGAGCTTCTGGTTGGTTGGCTAACGGTTGCACCAGCGTGAGCACCCGTTCATCGTTCAGCACAAGGCTGCTCGTTTGCAGATTTTTCCCCTTCCATTGCGTAGAATTGAAAAGTTCGAGTGCCGTGGCCACCGCGTTAGTCAGTCGGTCGGCTGTCTTGTAGATAACCACAAAATAGTGCGGTTCATTAAAAGATTGGATGAACTTGATACCTTTGGCTTTCTCCAGGCGTTCCGTCAGCGCTCGCGAAGTTGCCAATAACTGTCCGGCATAACGGCCCAAGTCGGTTTCTGTATACTTTTTTTCAAATTCGCCCAGTTCATACTGGTAACGGGCGATGTCTTCCGTCTTGCCGGTAAGCAAGATGCCAAATAGCTGCAATTGGGGCGAAAAGAAGGTTTCGCCCAGTGCGGTCGCCTCTTCGAGGCGTGCACGTGCCAGGCGCAAGTTATTTTCCTGGTAATACGTATAGGCCTGCTTATAAATCAGTTTCTGCTTCTCGGCTGCCACGCTGGTTTCTTTCAGGTAATCCGGATTGATCAGGATGCGGGTAAAGGTTGAGGTGGGATATTGATTTTTCAGCCGTTGTGCATACAACCCGGCTTTATCACTGCCTTTTTCTTTTTCGATCAGGTAGAGTTTGTACAGCGTTTCCGGCACGAAGGCGGATTGCGGATACCGGTTGAGCAGTCTCTCATACGACTCGGCCGCATTTTGTTTCTCCAGCAACTTAAAATAGAATAAGTCGCCCAACCGGAAATAGGCTTCTTCGATTTTGCGATTTGCCTCCTGTACCTGCTTTTCGGTGCGGGGCAGTTGAGCGAAAACTTTACCCACCTCGTCAACCGCTGTGGTTTCCGTTTTGGCTATCTCCGCTACGGAGTCTTTCGCCACGGGCTCTGTGTCGGCTACCTGTGGGCCGCTTAATTGTTCGGCCGCCTTGTTGGATCGCCTCCAGTTGTCTTCCAGTGTAATGTTGCCCCAAATGCGCTGGAACTCTGACTGACCCAGCGCTACCGCACTGGGGTTCCCGAAATACCAGTCAGTAACCGAAGTGTTATCGTCTTGATTCAATTGACGGAGGAATTCGCTTTGTGCACCGGCTGCCGTTGGCCCGCCTGTATTTCTTCTTCGTTTTTTCTTCGAGGCGGCAATCGGTTTTTGGCGGGCAGCTACCACGGAGTCCAGAACGTGGCGAAGCGACAGCGAATCCATGGCGGCCATGGCCAGCAGGCTGTCGTTCCAGATTATGGTCTCGGTGTGCAGGGCAAATTCACCCAAAACCTCGTGTCGTTTTTTTATCGCGTCAAGATTTTCGAAATCGCGCGGCAGCGCCTGAACCGCACTGTCGTAGTAATTCTTGGCTAGTGTATATCGCTGGAGCGAATCGAAATAGATTTGCCCCATGCGCAGGAAGGATTGACCCTGAACACGCTTGTTGGTGCCGCTGTGGGCCGCCAATTTAAAGTCATCAAGCGCTTGTGGGAGGTTACCCTGCTTCCGTTCAAATTCACCCAGTTCATAATAGATCTTATCTACAAATTCGGTATTCTTCGAGTCGGTTAGCATTTTCTCGAACTGTTTTCTCACGGTACGTACGCTCCGGGAGTCATTGAGTTGGGCAACCTGCGCCATATTCAGCCGAGCATAGAAGTCAATCTCGTAGTCGGGGTTGGTGGAGAGGCACTTGCGGTAATAACTGTATGCCAGCGAGCTGAATCCAAGTTGCTGGTAAACCTGGCCGATGAGGAAATAAATTCGTCCCTTGCGGTCGGTGCGGCTGAGCAACGAATCGGCCTGAGCCAGGCTGCGCACCATGTAGTCGTAATTGTTGCGTACCTGGAAGTAGTACGCTTTCGTCAGATAGAAATTCTTTTGCGTTTCGCGCTCCAGTTTTTGCTTCTCCAAAAAAGCACCCACTTCTTCTGCCTTATCGTACTCACCCATTTCGGTGAAGGTGCGCAGCAAGTGCACAAGCGCCTTATGGCGGACAGCCGCATCGTTGCTTTTGGTGTTTACGTACTTGAACGTTTGAATGGCGTTTTCCCAATCGCACGCGTAAAGCCGTGCCAGGCCCACCAGCACATAATTATCGTCAACCCATTTGCTGTTGGGATGCCGCTGGATGGAAATGGACGCCATCTTCACTATTTCCTCCGTGTCTTTGGCGTAGGTCTTGGCCAAAACGGTATCCAGTTTAGGATACAGGCGCAGAATCTGGTTAGGATCATCGTCCAGGCTTTTCTGAATCAACTGTTCAACTTCTTCGGTTTTTTCGCGGGCATAGAAGTAGCCGTTGTAATGAGCCGTGGAGTTGTGGAAAAAGTCGGCCGTGATAGTATTTTGATTGGAGGAACACGAGGCTGCGATAAGCCATGCGAAGCACGCTGCCAGTGAACCTAAAACAGCCCAAAACCTGCTCATAGAAGACTACGACTTACAAACGTAAAAAAAGGTAGGGGCAATACTAATGCCCGGCCAAAAACCAGCCAAATCCGTACCTTTGCCAAAATTTGCTCTTTTTGAAGCCGAAAAAGACACTTTCCGAACGCCTCACGGAGCGGCACCAACTGGTGATTCGCCATGAAGATTCATTGGCCGAGACCCGTGCCATCGGCTTCACCTATGCCAAGGTGCTTGTCATTGTCGTGATCGTTTTTCTGGCTACGTTTATCGGCAGCCTTTTTCTGTCGCAGACTTTGCTCGCCCGCTGGTTCGATCCGCGCCATGCGCAAATGGAAGCCAATAAGAAATTGTATTTGCTTGCACTTAAAGTCGATTCCCTCGCGTTGGAGGTCGACCGCAAGGACAAGTTCATAGCTAACTTTCAACGAATCTTAAGTGGCGATACGACCGGCTCCTTCCGCGACCCGGTGCAGGAGTTGAACGTTACCACGCGCCCCGTTTCGGCCATCGGCAACCTTAAACTGAATCCGTCCGATTCGCAGTTTCGGGCAGAATTTGAGCGGTCTGAACAAGGGCGCATTGCGCGCACCAGCAATAAGTACAGCGAGTTACAGGAAACCTTTTTCTTTTCCCCGATTACCGGTTTCGTTTCGGACCGGTACGATGTGCAAAAGGGCCACTATGGAATTGACATCGTGGCGAAGACCAACGAATCGGTGAAGTGCATTGCCGAAGGCACCGTTGTTATGGCCTCGTGGACGCAGGACTCCGGGTATGTCATCGCCATTCAACACCGGGGAAACCTGATATCGGTATACAAGCACAATGCCCAGCTATTGAAAAAAGTTGGTAGTTTTGTCAATGCCGGGGAAATTATTGCCATCGTGGGCAACAGTGGCGAGCTCACCGATGGGCCTCACCTTCATTTTGAACTTTGGTATAACGGAAACTCCCTGAACCCCGAGGAGTTCGTAACTTTTTAATGTAAGAACCTATGATCACCACAAAAGAACAAAAGAGAGCAGCCGAAGAAATCAGTAACTCCAGCAACGTTATTGGAAAAGGTACCGTGCTGGAAGGCAATATTGAGACTCACGGCAATATCCGAATTGAAGGGAAGATAATTGGCAATGTGCGTTCCAAGTCGAAGATTGCGTTAGGCAATACCAGCCACGTAGAAGGAAACATTGCCGCGCAGAATGCCGACATCGAAGGTGAAGTTCGCGGCCGAGTGGAAGTGGCCGAGATGCTGGTGTTAAAGGCAACAGCCATCATTCATGGGGATATTCTCACCGGTAAACTGGTTGTGGAGCCAGGAGCCGTCTTTAACGGAAGCTGCAAGATGGGCGCTGCGATCAAGGACATCAAACTGGGCGAGAATGGGAACCGGGCCTACCGAACCGAAGAAGCCCGCGCCATTTAATCAAGCCATTAAGTACAGTGCGTTAGGGCTGCAACTGTTAGTGGCCATTGGCTTGGCTGCCTGGTTGGGGCATTGGCTCGACCAAAAAGCCGGATTCACGTTTCCGGTTTTCCTCCTCACTTTTGTTTTGCTGATGTTTGGCGGCCAGATGTATTCACTCTACCGCTCGGTCAATAAGAATTCATGACATTTCCCGGATACGGTTGGTTCTCCATTCTATTCTTGCTGGCGCTTACGGGCGCGCTGGTGTTCATGATGGTTCGCCTGCGCAGCCGGCAGCCCGATCTTTTTCCCCTGGCCTACCTGGGGTCCATTGCCGTTAAAATGCTGCTGAGCCTGACCTATCTGGTGGTGATTGTCTTGGACAACCCGACCGAGGCCATGGCCAATGCGGTGGTGTTTTTGTTGGCCTACCTCTCGTTTACCGGCCTTGAGTTGTGGTGGCTGTTGCGGGCCACGCCCCGATAAGAACCGGGTGCTGCGGCAAGGCCTAAAAACTTGGTCAAACGTTTCCTTTTGACCGATTAATCAATACTTTTGCAGTCGATTTTTGCAGACCCTCTCGTTTCCGGATGAAAAAGCCCTTTTTGCCCTCAAAAACAACATTTCTGGCCCTTATTTTAGGTTGCTTTTTGATGACTTTTTCAGGGGTTTTTGCCCAGGAAGCCACTCAGGCTGATACTGTCCATACCGAAGCTCACGCTGAGGGCGCGTTCAATGCCAACGATGTGATCATTCATCACGTCCTGGACGACCATGTTTGGCATTTCTTTGATGGCCACTACGGTACGTTGTACCTGCCGGTCATTGTCTATTCCGAAGCCCGTGGCCTGGAGATGTTTTCATCATCACGCTTTTATGATGATCACCATCAAACCGTGGAGTACAATGGCTACCGGTTAGAGCATAATCACATTACACTGAATGGCCAGCCGGTACTGGATGTTTCCATTACCAAGAACGTGGCCATGCTGTTGATTAACTCCACCCTTCTGCTAGTGGTGCTGGTGGCGGCCGCGCGTGGCTACAAGCGCAATGCCGGCCGGGCGCCCAGCGGAGTTCAGTCATTTATTGAACCGATCGTGGTTTTTGTGCGCGATGAAGTGGTGAAACCGAATATTGGCCATCGCTATGAGCGCTACCTGCCTTACTTGCTCACCCTCTTTTTCTTCATCTTGTTTGGTAACCTGTTGGGTTTGTTGCCGGGTGCCGGTAACCTCACGGGTAATATTGCGGTTACTGCCACGCTGGCTTTCTTCACGTTCATCATTACCAATGTCAGTGGAAACAAAAGCTACTGGGGCCACATTTTCTGGACTCCGGGTGTGCCGTTGCCGCTGCGGTTGGTGATCCTGCCGGTGGAAATCATCGGTATATTCACGAAGCCGATTTCACTTACCATTCGTTTGTTCGTGGCGATCACAGCCGGGCACATTGTGTTACTGGCGTTGATTTCACTGGCCTTCATTTTCCAAAGTATTACGGTAGGGTTGATGTCGAGTGTGATTGTTTTATTTATCAATTTGATTGAATTATTGGTGGCCGGAATTCAGGCCTATGTGTTTACGCTGTTTACGTCACTGTATATCGGCATGGCCGTAGAGGAACACGACCACCATTAAAGATATCCCTGCGGGTAGCACCGCAGGGCGTTTTGTGTTTTGTTTCACTTAATTATTTAAAACTATGTTGTTAGCTATTTTATTGGACATCAGCTACGCGATCATGGGTGCAGGCATTGGTGCAGGTTTAGCTGCGATTGGCGCAGGTATCGGTATCGGCCGCATTGGTGGCTCAGCGATGGAAGGTATGGCCCGTCAGCCTGAAGCATCAGGCAAGATTCAGGGTGCTATGCTGATCATCGCTGCCCTTATTGAGGTGGCCGCCCTCTTCGCCCTTGTTATTTGCTTGTTGATTTCGTTCAAAGGCTGAGAAAAGAAACGGAGAGCGCTCCGGCACTGGGCCGGGGCACTCCGTTTTTTGGCTAACTGCATAAAACCCGAAACACTATGGAACTACTAACCCCTGGAACCGGCCTCATCATTTGGCAGGCATTTGTTTTTCTGTTGCTTGTTATACTGCTGGCATTTTTGGCTTGGAAGCCAATTCTGGCTGGCTTGAAGGAGCGGGAGACTTCCATCCAGCAAGCGTTGGACTCGGCAGAAAAGGCAAAAGCGGAGATGGCTTCGCTCAAGTCGGATAACGAAAAGCTGCTGAAAGAGGCGCGTGAGGAGCGCGACAAGATATTGCGCGAAGCCCGCGAGGCGGCCTCCCGCCTGCACGACCAGGCCCAGAACGATGCCCGTAAAAACGCGGACAAAATCATTGAGGACGCCAAAGCTGTTATTCAGACTGAAAAAATGGCGGCCCTGAAAGAAGTGAAGCTTCAGGTGGCCAATTTCTCGCTGGAAGTAGCCGAGCGACTGATGAAGAAGAACCTGGCCTCGGATAGCGCCCAGCGCGAGTTAGTTAACTCCATCATCAAAGATCTGAAGTTGAACTAAGATATGAACGACTCACGCGTTGCCGCACGATACGTCAAGTCACTCCTCAGCCTGGCTGTTGAAAGGGGAGCGTTGGAGCAGGTGCATGCCGACATGCAGTTGTTCACTACCACCGTGACCAAAAGTCGTGAGTTGCTGTTAATGCTGCGCAGCCCGATCGTTCGGCATGAGATCAAGCGAAAGGTACTGCACCAGGTGTTTGCCGGAAAGGTGCATGAACTCACCTTTGCCATCATCAACATACTTACCCAAAAAAATCGTGAGCCGTTGTTGCCTTCCATAGCACGCGAGTTTCACGAGGCCTACAACGAGTATAAAGGTATTGGCAAGGCCGAGGTGATTACAACCCTGGCCATGGATGCTACACTGCGTGCGGAGATTGACCGGATGGCCCGCGAGTTGAGCCATAAAAAGACAGTAGAACTACACGAAAAGGTAGACCCTGATTTGATCGGTGGCTTTATTCTCAACGTGGGCGATCAGCAGATTGATGCGTCCATCAAGAGCAAGCTCAAGACACTCAAGGTGAAGTTCAACGAGAACCCCTACGTAAAACAGTTTTGAACGAAATTCAATTTTTGAAGTAACGAATTATGGCAGAGATCAGACCCGAAGAAGTATCCGCAATCCTGCGCGAACAGTTGTCGCAGGCGCGTACCACCGCCCAACTGGAAGAAATTGGCACCGTGCTAACCATCGGTGATGGGGTGGCGCGCATCTACGGCCTTACCAAGGCCCAGGCTGGAGAGTTGATCCAGTTTGAAAATGGATTGCGTGCACTCGTACTCAACCTGGAAGAAGATAACGTGGGAGCCGTGCTTTTGGGTGACCCCAAAGGCATTAAGGAAGGGGCTACCGTGAAGCGTACCGGGCAAATTGGTTCGGTTCAAGTAGGCGAGGGCGTATTGGGTCGTGTGGTAAACACATTGGCGCAGCCTATCGATGGAAAAGGTCCGCTGACAGGCGAACTGTACGAAATGCCGCTGGAGCGCAAAGCGCCCGGAGTTATTTTCCGTCAGCCGGTAAACGAGCCGCTGCAAACCGGTATCAAGGCCATTGATGCCATGATCCCGATCGGCCGCGGTCAACGCGAATTGATCATCGGTGACCGCCAGACCGGTAAGACGGCTGTGGCCTTGGATACGATCATCAATCAAAAGGAATTTTACGACAAGGGTCAACCCGTATACTGCATTTATGTAGCCATTGGCCAAAAGGCGTCAACTGTTGCTCAGGTAGCGGCCACCCTGGAGAAAGCCGGTGCTTTGTCCTACACGGTGATTGTTTCCGCATCAGCATCCGATCCGGCCCCGATGCAGTTCTTTGCTCCGTTTACCGGTGCAGCCATTGGCGAATTCTTCCGCGACACCGGCCGTCCTGCCCTGGTTATCTACGATGACCTGTCGAAGCAGGCGGTGGCGTACCGCGAAGTATCACTGCTGTTGCGCAGACCTCCCGGACGCGAGGCGTATCCCGGTGATGTGTTTTATCTTCATTCACGCCTGCTTGAGCGCGCAGCCAAGGTGATTAACAACGATGATATTGCCCGTACGATGAACGACTTGCCTCCTTCCATCAAGCATTTGGTGAAAGGTGGAGGCTCGCTGACGGCTTTGCCGATCATTGAAACGCAGGCTAACGATGTATCAGCGTACATTCCTACCAATGTGATTTCAATCACAGATGGTCAGATCTTCCTGGAGACAAACCTGTTCAACTCCGGTATCCGTCCGGCCATCAACGTAGGTATTTCGGTATCGCGTGTGGGTGGTTCCGCTCAGATCAAATCGATGAAGAAAGTGGCCGGTACGCTGAAACTTGACCAGGCGCAATTCCGGGAACTCGAGGCCTTTGCCAAGTTTGGTTCTGATTTGGATGCTGCGACCAAGCTTACGATTGAGCGCGGCCGTAGGAATACGGAAGTATTGAAGCAACCTCAATATGCACCGGTGCCGGTGGAAGAGCAGGTAGCCATTATTCTGGCGTCTACAAAAGGTTATATCGACAAAGTGCCGGTTGCCAAAGTGAAGGATTTTGAGAAAGATTTTATTTCCCTGTTGCGCCTTCAGCACAAAGCCGTTCTGGACAATTTCAGGGCGGGTAAATTCGAGGATAATGACGTAGACGTGATCAAGCGTGTGGCGCTCGAGATGGCTGGAAAGTATTGACGACTAGACGATTTCAGACAGGTTACCCGTATGCCGAGTTTAAAGGAAGTAAAGAGCAGGATTTCTTCGGTGGTCTCCACGCAGCAGATCACCAAAGCCATGAAGATGGTGGCCGCTGCCAAGTTGCGAAAGTCCCAGGACCGCATCATGCAAATGCGCCCGTTTGCTCAGAAGTTAAACTCAGTACTTCAGAATTTATCCGCAGCTGGTGCTGACGGAGACAACTGGTACGGACAAGTTCGTGAGGAAAAGAAAATCCTGATCATATGCATCAGCTCCGATCGTGGTCTTTGCGGATCGTTTAATGGCGCGGTGATCAAGGCCAGCGTGCGCCTGGCGATGGAGAAATACGAGAGGCAGTTTAAAGCCGGTAACGTTACTTTCCTTCCCCTTGGCAAAAAAGTATATGAATACCTGAGCAAGCGCAACTACCAGGTGGTTGATCAGTATTGGGGTCTCATCCACAGCCTGAGTTTCGAAAAGGCTGCCGAGGTAGCCGAGTACGTGATGAAATCATTTCAGCAAGGCGAATATGACAAGGTGGAGATCGTTTACAACGAGTTCAAGAATGTAGCCACCCAGATATTGCGCACGGAGCAGTACCTGCCGGTGTTGCCACCCAAGCAGGAGAAGAAGACACAGGAAGTTGACTATATCTACCAGCCTACCCGGGAGGAGATTATTACCGGTATCATTCCCAAGTCGCTGAAGGTTCAGCTGTTCAAGGCGGCCCTTGATTCGAACGCAGCCGAGAACGGAGCCCGGATGACGGCCATGGATAAGGCAACCGACAATGCAGGCGAACTGCTGAAGGATTTGCGGTTGACCTACAATCGTACCCGCCAGGCGGCCATCACCAAAGAGATTTTGGAGATCGTGGCGGGTGCAGAGGCGCTGAAGTCGGCATAGAGAACGCACTACGAACCTGGATAAAGCAGTGGGCCATCACTGCTTTTTTGTTTCGGTAAAAGCTAACATGAAATGAAATCAGCCATCTGGATTCTGTTGTTACTGTCGATTAGTTGCACACGTTCAAATCAACCCGCCATAGTCGAGGTACCGGTTTTGCCCGACCGCCAGCTGAACGCAGCGTTTGTGATTGTTGACGGTACCTACAATACGGAACTGGTAGCGCCAATGGATGTGCTCCAACACACGGCCTTTCATACCCCTCATGGGATCAAGGTGTTTACCGTGGCGCCCACACACGATACGGTTACCACGTTCGAGGGGCTGCGGCTGCTGCCGGACTTTGCCATGGCAACGGATTCCCTTCCCGCAATTGACTTTTTGGTTGTGCCCAGCGCCCAGCATAGCCTGGATACCGACCTGACCAATCCGGCATTGATTGAATTCGTGCGCACGCATGGCCGGCAGGCCCTTTACGTGATGTCTCTTTGTGATGGAGCATTTGTATTGGCCAAGGCGGGTCTGCTTGATGCGCATGTTTGCACTACCTTCCCGGCTGACATCGTCCGGTTTCGCGAAGCTTTCCCCCAGTTGGCGGAGGTTCGGGAGCAGGTGAGCTTCGTCCACGACCGATCAGCGATTACTTCGGCCGGAGGTGCCCGATCGTATGAGGCGGCTTTGTACCTGGTGGAGGCCCTCTATGGCCGAGACGTAGCCCGTAAAGTTGGCTCGGGGCTTGTGATTGACTGGAATTTGGCCTCAGTGCCTCACTATCGCACGCCTTTTTAGGCCGCTTTTTGCCTGTTTTATTGATTTTATTACACGAGCCCGATGGAATAAATCGCCTGATTTATGTTTGCAGTAGTTCGAAGTAGGTGAGATTGCATGACCGTAGGTAGTGAAACAAAAGCAGCACGGGTGACACATAAGGAAGAAGCGCAGCGAATTTTGGATCGTTTGCCGGTGGTTGTTTTTGAGTACACCCTGCAACCTAACGGCAATCGCGATTTCAGTTACATCAACCCCAAGTGCGAGGAGGTTTTGGGTTATACACAAGCTGAGCTACTGAGTGGCGTGCATCCCATGGTGAGTTTTATTCACCCGGAAGACCGGGCATCCTTTGAGTTATTTTTGAATGAGGTGATGACATCGAAAACTTCATTTCGATGGGAGGGCCGGATTTTAGGAAAACACCGAACGGTATGGGTTGAGTCAGTGGGCGTGTCCCGCCATGACGATGAGGGGAATTGCATTTGGAACGGAGTAATTACTGACATCTCGCATCGAAAGTCACTGGAACGCGCCCGCATTGAAATTGAGCAACGCCTTGAACTGGGTATGCGAAGCGCTGATCTCGGCCTTTGGGACTATGATTTTCGCACCAATACCACCATCATTAACGAACGCTGGGCCCAACTCATGGGTTATGCGCGAACGGAGTTGGAGCAGATGTTTTGCCACTGCGAAGACTTCATACACCCAGACGACCGACCGACTTATCAACAGAAAATACACGAGCACTTACAGGGGCAAACCGATGCCTACGAGGTTATTTACCGGTTTCAGTTAAAAGATAAATCCTGGCGTTGGATTTTGGAGAAAGGTCAGGCCGTGGA
>DAIPHR010000054.1:0-15966 GCA_036771215.1 Cyclobacteriaceae bacterium | reverse complement strand
GACCGACACTGAGCCCGTGGAAATTAAGTGGAAAATGGTCGTTTGGTCAAAGTGTTGAGACCCAAATCATTCGCGATCCCGGTACTGCAGATGAATTGCAAATGACCTATGTGGTAACCGATACCTCATTGCAACTTACCTTTACATTTAACGGAAATGGCTACTCCAATCCTCGCGTGGGTGTTGTGAGAGGCCAATGGGTTTTCAATTTTACTAAGTAAGATTTTCGAAAAAGTTAATATTTAAAGAGGCTTCTGCCTCTTTTTTATTTTAGGGGTACCAGGGTTACCCCGGCCCCACCCCTGTCGGCATGCTCATCGTTTACCGCCACCACCTCCTTCACGCGCTTGAGCCGGTCGCGAACAATAGATCGCAACACACCCTCCCCTTTGCCGTGAATGATTCTCAACTCGTGCTGACCAAACATGATGGCGTCATCCAGAAATTGATCAAGCACGGTCATCACTTCCTCCGCCCGCTGCCCGCGAATGTCCAGCACGGGAGTGAATCCCATTCGCTTCTGTACAAGGTTGAGGGCACCCGGAGAAGCTGCTGGCTGAGCCGTTGGCGCCTCGGCACTTTTCACCAGTCGGTTTAGCTTAACCGATGACCGCAGGTCGCCAAACTGAACCTCGGCTGCATCGCCCGAGATGGATAACACACGGCCGGTTACTTCCTGGCCGCGCAGCCGCACGGCTTCGCCAACCTTAATCGGCCCTACCGGCCCTGATGCCGGCTGCGATTTTACCACCACCTTCTCACTTAATTGCTGCAAACCCTGCCTTACTTTTTTCGTTTCCTTTTTCTCGGCCTTGTTTTCCCGAATGTGTCGAATGGTCTTCTCAATTTCGCGGTTTGTCTTCGCCAATAATTCGGCTGCTTCCGCCTTGGCGCGATTGATGATTTCCTTTTCCCGCGCAGCCAGTTCATCGGACATGCGCTGGTAACGGTCGCGTTGTTGTTGGGCCTGCGCTCGCAGCGATGCCAATTCCCCTTGCAAGCGCTCCACATCCAATTTCTCACCTTCCACTTTGCGCAACAACGTTTCGAGCCCGGTGAGCTCCACACCAATGATTTCCTCGGCTTCCCGCAACGTTTCCTCCGGCAGACCGGTTTTGCGTGCAATTTCCAGGGCGAACGAACTCCCGGGTTTACCCGTCACCAACTGAAACAAAGGCTCCAGTTTGTCCGCATCAAACTGCATGGCGGCATTTCGTATGCCGGCCGTCCGCTCGGCAAAAAGTTTGAGATTGTAATAATGCGTGGTGGCGATGCCCCAGGCCTTTCGGGCCAGCAAGGCCTTCAAAATAGCCTCGGCAATACCTCCGCCAAAATTAGGATCTGTGCCGGCCCCCAATTCATCGAGCAACACCAGGGTATTTTCATTCGCCTGCTGCAAGAAATACGCGAGGTTGCGCAAGTGAGAACTGTACGTGCTCAGATCATTTTCGATTGACTGCTGATCACCAATATCAAGCAAAAGATGCTGGAAGATACCTACGCGGGAATCCGGATGCACCGGAACCAACAACCCGCATTGAACCATGTATTGAATGAGCCCCACCGTTTTCAGGCACACCGACTTTCCGCCAGCATTGGGGCCGCTTACCAACAACATGCGATCGGATGGTAAAAGGCTAATGTTTAAGGGCACCACCGGGCGCTTGCCCTTAAGTGAAAAGATCAACAACGGATGCCGCGCTTCGCGCCAGACCAGCTCGGGATGATCGACCAGCATAGGCCGGTTGGCGCGCAAGTCAATCGCCAGCCGTGCCTTCGCCATGGCCAGCTCAAGCCTCGCCAGCACCCCATAGGCCCCCGACAACTCGGGCACGTGCATGCGCACCAAATTCGTGAGGCGGGTGAGGATGCGCACGATCTCCCTGCGCTCTTCGTGTTGCAGATCGCGAATCTCATTACTTCCTTCCAAAACTTCCGCTGGCTCGATAAAAACCGTCTGACCCGTGGCGGATTCGTCCGCCAAAAATCCGTTCAACTTGCGTTTGTGTTCCGCCATAACCGGAATCACCATCCGGCCATCGCGCAACGTAGGCGAGGCTCCCTCCGGCACCCAGCCCTGCTCCACCGATTTCCGGAAAATAGAATCCACCAGCCTTCGAACGCGGCTTTGCTCTTCGCGAAGCCGTTTGCGCAACCGCGCCAATTCTGGTGAGGCGTGGTCGTGAAGTTTACCGCTATCATCAAAGGGATGGCGGAGTTCTTTCAAAAATCCGGCAGGCATTGATACGGGCCGGATCATTGATGCCAAAGCCGGAAACCGCTCGCCCTCACGTGCAGCAAACGTAACCCACTGGCTGATGATCCCGAGGGACTGAATGAGCGACCAGATCTGCGATTCTTCGAGAAACGCGCCCTCCGGCATCACTCGCTCAAGCAACGGCTGAGGATCTTCGTACGATCCGCCCGGAAAAGGCAAGCCCGAAGAAAGAAGTTCGCACGTGGCGTGCACCTCGTCTAACTGAGTCTGAATGGTGGCCTGGTCGGTCTGAAAATGCAGTCCGTCCACCTCACGGTGGCCCAGCCCCGAAGCACAATATTGGTGAAGGCGTTGCCGAAGCACGTCAAACCCCAACTTCACCTCCACCTCGCGGGGATACACCATGACTATTGACTTTGCGTATTGAACGGCATGCGCTGTTCGCGCAAGCTGAGGGTATCAATGGCGGCCTCCAGAATGCGATCGAACTCCTTGGGATGTTCAAAGTAATATTGGTACGACAGGCGGACGATGGAATCGGAAACGCCATAGCGCTCCGCCAACTTCCGTTCATGGGCCTGGAATATTTTTTGAGCTGAATCCGCCTTCATCGGAAACTGACTCATCCGGGCCTCGGCCAGGTAGATGTCAACCAGGAACAACGTCATTTGTTGTTCGTCCAAAATCCCAGGCGGTCGGGCATCACGCCCGCACGCCATCAGCACCATCAATATCAGAGGTAAGCATCTCATAAATCCGGGCGAAAATTAGTCATAATTGAAGTATTTTTGACGCTTTTACAGGCCTTGAAAGAGCTACTGAAGAAGTTGAGGAAGTACGAGATCCAGGTGCGGAAGGCCATCAACAGCCAGATGCAGGGCGATTTTCACTCGATCTTTAAAGGCACCGGGCTTGAGTTTGACGATGTGCGGCCGTATCAATATGGCGATGACATTCGAACGATTGACTGGAATGTGAGCGCAAAAGGTCACGGTACGTTTGTTAAAACCTTTAAGGAGGAAAAAGAGCAAACCATTTTTTTTATTCTGGACGTGAGTGCCTCGCAGGAAATCGGGAAACCGGGGCAAACCAAACTGGATGTGGCACGCGAGATGTGCGGTGTGCTGGCCCTTTCGGGTGCCCGGGAATCAAGCCAGATCGGATTAATCTGCTACAGCGACCAGCGCGAGTACTACCTGAAGCCAAAAAAAGGCATGGCCCAGGCCTACGAATTGATTTTGGCACTCGCGCGATTAAAACGGCTTTCCGACAAGACGAATCTCAACCGGGCGGTAGCTTTTGCGTTGAATTCCATCAAACGCAGAAGCGTAATTGTCATGATCTCCGATTTCGTAGACGAAGGATTTTATCCCAATCTGAAATCACTCGCCCGCAAACACGATCTGGTGCTGATCCGCGTAAGCGATAAACGCGAAACGCAGTTGCCAAAATTGGGCATCATTCCGGTATTGGAAAAAGAAACTCACCGTACACTGTGGGTGAATAGCTCTTTTGGCACCTTTCGGGAAAGCATCAGTACGCACCACCGCGAACGGGTGGAGGAATTGGCCAGCTTTAGCCGCAAGCACCAGATCAACTTTGTATCGGTGGAGACTGATGAAGACTATGTACCCAAACTGCTGCGGCTATTCAAAGTGCGGAACAAGACGGTGAAGCGGGTGTGATGAAGCGATTTATTTTGGTCATGTTGACGGTGGGGTGGGGGGCAAGCGTCTCGGCTCAGTCTGTTGCCGTGCGTGGCCAATTTCTTACCGACTCGGTCTCCGTTGGTCAGCCCGTCAAATATGCGTTGACCGTGCGGTACCCGTCAGCCTTCCTCCTGCTCATGCCCGACTCCACTTTCAAATTCGAACCCTTTGAATGGTCGGGGCGAACCTATTTTCCCACGCGCACCGAGAATGGCGTGAGTCTGGATAGTCTGGTATACCAGCTTACCTCGTTTGAAATTGACTCCATCCAGACATTGGCAGTTCCGGTATTCGTAGTCAACAAACAGGATTGCACGGCTGTATGGCCTGAAAATGATACGTTGTTTTTTTCCAAACGTGTATTTCAATCGCCCGACTCGCTGAGCGCCAACGCGCTGCCGTTGCGCACGAACACGGATTATTGGAAAGTGCCCTGGCAACTCAACACGATCTTAATCGCCTTAGCCTTGATCGTAACGGTGGTCGGCCTGGTCATCATCTGGCTGATCTTTGGAAAAAGAATCAGGAGGTACTGGCGCCTTCGTAAACTCAACCGGCAACACCTGGCATTTGTCCGCCAATTCAATCAGCAGCTTGATCAACTGCAGTCAATGTACTCGGTTACCCGGGCCGAAGGCCTGGTGGTGGTATGGAAGAACTATATGGAGCAATTGGTAGGTCAGCCCTTTACCAAATTGACAACCAAAGAAATTCTGCAGCGGGAAAAAGAAGGCGATTTGGGTGAGGCCCTGAGAGCCACCGATCGACTGATCTATGGTGGCATAGGTTCTTTCGAGGAGAGCGCGTTTGCCCGCCTCCGGCAATTCAGCGAATCAAAGTTCGAACAAATACGTAACCAGGTGCAGCATGGATAACGCCTGGTATTCGTGGCAGTGGTTTACTCCGGAAACGGTGGCCGGTTTCACGTGGGAACAACCGTTGTACCTGTATGGTTTAATTGCCCTGCCGTTTATTCTGCTTTCGCGCTGGGTTATCCGTCACCTGACAAATCAAAAACTCCCGGTGGCATGGGTAAAAAGCGACATTCATTCCTCGCGGGCAGCCTGGGTTCGTGTTCTGCCCGACCTGATTTTGACTTTAGTAGTGTCCCTCATGCTGGTGGCATTAGCCCGCCCGCAAAAAACAAACGAGAAGGTTGAGCAATGGAGCGAAGGGATTGACATCATGCTGGCGCTGGACATATCGCAGTCGATGCAAATCGAGGACTTTCAGCCTAACCGACTGGAAGCGGCCAAGAGTGTAGCCCGCGATTTCATCAAAGGCCGGATTCAAGATCGCATTGGTATTGTGGTTTTTGCAGCTGATGCTTTTTCGTTGGCCCCGCTCACCACCGACTATGATTTGCTGTTCGCTTATTTGAAGGACATCAATTTTGATATGATTCAAGTCTCGGGCACTGCCATTGGAAGCGCGCTTGCCGCATGCACCAACCGGATGCGCGAATCCGAGGCTAAGTCAAAGGTTTGCATCCTGATTAGTGACGGTGACAACCGCGGTGGAAATATTGATCCGATTACCGCTGCGGAATTGGCAGCCGCGTATGGCATCAAGATGTACACCATCATCGTGGGGAAGGAGGGGCGAGTGCCATTTGGCAAAGATTATTTTGGCCGGCCGCAGATGGTAGAGAATACGGTAGATGAAACCACCATGCGGAAAATTGCTGATATCGGAAGCGGGGAATTTTTCCGGGTCGAAGATGACCAGGCGCTTCGCCAGGTTTTTGCCAAGATCGATCAATATGAAAAAGCTGAAATCAAAGAATCGCGCTACCGCGACACCACCGACTTTTACCACGTTTACCTCGCGTGGGCGATCTGTTTTTTCCTCGCCTGGCTTCTGTTGAAAAGCACCTTCATCAGCAATGTTTTACAAGATTAAGCCAGCATCTTCACAATCATCCGGGCCCCGAAGACAATCAGCGCAACCCCCACCACCACATGCATAACACGCTGCCACTGCAACGTTACCATTTTGCGTAGCCGGTGGGCTAAATACACCTTACCCACATCGGTAAGCAATACGGTGCCGAGCACGGCAAAGAAAAACCAAAAAAACTCGTGCGCACTGTGATAGCCGTACGTGACCGATGCAAAACTGATGGCACCCAGCCAGAAAACGAGCACCATCGGGCTGAGGCTATTGATGATAAATCCCTTGATGAACGATTTATAGTGTGCATCGCCCACGGGCTCTTCGGTGACCACCGCGGCCTGCCGCTTTTTGATAAAAACATAGTAAACACCAAACAAAATCAGAATGGCACCACCCGCGTAACCCAGATAGGTTTGAAACGAGGTGGAATTGAAAACCCGGTATAGGCCGAGGTAGCCGATAATCACATACAGCACATCGCTGAGTGACACCCCGAGGGCTACACCCAATCCGTGCGAAAAACCTTTGTCAATACTGGTTTGAATTAATGCAAAGAACACCGGCCCGACCAGAAACGCCAGCACAAAGCCAAACTTGATGCCGTTCCAGATCAACTCCATATCAGAACCCCGAGATGAAGGCTTTCCAATCTTCGAGTTGAGTTTTTTTCATTACCCGTGGGAATTTGTTTTGCCCACCCATCTTACCTTTTGACTCCAGCCAGCGATGGAAAACACTTAACGGCAATACATCCACCTTCACATCGCGCAGGGCGTGGGCGCGCTCGGTCGCATAATCGTCATTCAACTCTTTCAAGTACTTATCGAGTTTATCGCGCAACAATCCCGCGTCCACTACATCATCGGTACCCACAAACCAGTGGTGGGCAAATAGCGTGTCTACTGGCACCCCCGCCACCGTAAACTCCGGAATGGAGACATTCAAATCGCGGGATACCAATTCGATTGCCTTATTCATGTTATCAACCGAGAGATGCTCTCCGCACAGGCTCAGGAAGTGCTTGGTTCGCCCGGTGATGATGATTTCAGCGTCTTCAATCGAAACAAACCGAATGACATCGCCAATAAGGTAGCGCCAGGCACCGGCACAGGTCGATAACAGCAGCGCGTAGTCGGTATCTTCCTCCACTTCATCCATCAATACTGTTTTGGCATTGGCCCGCACTTCACCTTCGGGGGTAAAATTTTCTTCCGTGAAGGGTATGAATTCGAAAAAGATTCCATTGTCGAGCACCAGCTTCATGGTTTTTTTTCGGGGAGCTGCCTGATAGGCAAGGAAGCCTTCTGATGCCAGATAGGTCTCGATGTGGTAAATCGGGCGGCCAAGCAACTTTTCGAATCCCTTGCGGTACGGTTCGAACGAAACGCCTCCGTGTACATACACCATGAGGTTAGGCCAGATATCATGAATATTGCGAAGGCCATGCATATCGATGATGCGCTCAAGCAGCAACTGCAACCAGGCCGGCACACCCACAATAATGCTAATGTTCCAATTCGGTGCGTTTCGTGCCATCTCCTCCAGTTTCTCGGCCCACTGCCGGGTTTTCGCAATCCGTTTGCCCGGCTTGTAAAAACTCTGAAACCAAAATGGAAGGCGTGCCGCCTGTATGCCGCTCAGGTCACCTTCAAAGT
Source organism: Cyclobacteriaceae bacterium (assembly GCA_036771215.1). Lineage (GTDB taxonomy): Bacteria > Bacteroidota > Bacteroidia > Cytophagales > Cyclobacteriaceae > ELB16-189. Next base: position 8,488 of record DAIPHR010000054.1, on the reverse strand, counting down.
ATCCATCGCGCTTGTTGAGCGTAGTGCTGCCGCCTACCATCAAGATACCTCCGGTAAAAAAATCCGAGGGCAGGTCATACTTAGACAGTGTTAAGATCTGGCGTATACTCGTTTTCTGAATGGCCTTCGTCATTTCCTTGGTGACGGGAATGTGCTTGCTGGCCGCTTCGGATGTGCCCGAACTGAGCGCAAAATACTTGACTCGCCCTGGCCAACAAATGTCCTTGGCGCCCTTCAACGACAAATGCCACCAGTCCTTGTGGATCTTGTTATAGTCATGAATGGGAATCACCCGAAACGCATCGTAGAAGTTGCTCACACCTTTACGAAACTGACGCAACACGCCCGGGAAGTCATAATACTTCCCAAATTCGGTTTGCGAGGCCTTGATCAGGAGTTCCTTCAGTTCATTCTTTTGCAGCTCAAAAGGTGCCGAGTATTCATGCTCAAGATTTTCGCGCAATTTGATCCCCTTCTTGATCAGTGTTCCCAATATGGCCATACCTTTGCGTTGGTTATGTACTAAACGCTTGGCCGAAATTAGGAAATGAGCATTAAAGATCACATTAAGTTTTACCAACTGGAGGTAGAACCTTTTGGGGCGCGCCTCATTGCTGTCAGCAAGACACATCCGACTACGGCCATCCTACAGGCCTACGAAGCCGGTCAGCGCCTGTTTGGAGAAAACAAAGTACAAGAACTCACCGATAAATACCCGGCTCTCCCTGCAGACATTGAGTGGCACCTGATCGGGCATTTGCAAACCAACAAGGTTAAGTATGTAGCGCCATTTGTTTCCATGATTCATGCGGTAGATAGTGAGAAGTTACTGTTGGAAATTGAAAAGCAGGGTGCGCGGGTGGGGCGCACGATCTCCTGTTTGTTGCAGATTTTCATTGCGCGGGAGGAAACCAAGTTTGGGCTTCATGAATCGGAAGCCCTGGCGCTCGTTACCGGCCCGGTCGTTCAGAGTTTGCGTTTTGTTCGAATTGAAGGCCTGATGGGTATGGCCACCTTAACAGACGATCAGAATCAGATCCGGCAGGAGTTTCGGGGGCTGCGCAGATTATTTGACGACATTGGCAAGTTGCCGCTGCCGGCCCACGTGCGTATGAAAGAGCTTTCGATGGGCATGACGTCCGACTACCGGATTGCGCTTGAGGAGGGCAGCACCTTAATTCGCGTGGGCACCGCCATTTTCGGTCAGCGCAACGCCCCCAACTAAGCTTTTCCGTGGCTGGTAATTTTGCTACGCGTTGTTGCGCAAACGGATGATATCGCGGATAAAAAACACCCAACCCGCCAGCAACGCCACTCCGCCCACGGGCGTTAACCAGGCCATCGCCCGAATATTGGTTAGGGCCAACAGGTAAAGACTCCCACTAAAAAGCAAAATACCGCACACGAAAAAAAAGGCAGACCAGGACCGGGTCTGTGGTGTTGTTATTTGTCGTTGAAAAAGGCCGTTCATGAGCAAAGCCAAAGCGTGATAGAACTGGTACCGCACCGCCAACTCAAAAGTTTCGGTTCGTCCGCTGGCCGCCAGCACATCGCGAAGGGCATGGGCGCCAAACGCACCCAACGCCACAGCCGTTAGCCCTAGCAGAGCACCCCACAGCAGCGATTGCGATGATTTCATGGCTGAGGCGGTAGTTTGGGCAGTACGTTGGCGGTGAAAACCACTTTGTTATCCAACCCTACGGCATTTGAAACCACGGTGACTGATTTAACCTGCTTCCCAATTTTTCCAGCACTGGCAAAGGCCACTGTCAGCTGACTTTTTTCCCCGGGTGCGATGGGGTCTCGCGGCCACCCTTTGGGCGTAGTGCAGCCGCAACTTACTTCAATATTGTTAATGATGAGCGCGGTTGTGCCGGTATTGGTAAACCGAAACGTATGTTCGAGGCGATCACACTGAAAGACGTCACAAAAATCATGCGTTTTTTCTTCCCAGGTGATAACCGGCCCCTCGGGTAGCTGCTGACTTTGCGCCACACCCGCAAACGCCACCCCGGCAAAAATCCAAAAAGCCAGCCTTTGTTTCATAACCTACACACGCACCTACCAATAACACGTACAGACACCGAAATATTTTCTACTTTGGTTAAAAAATTTTTAGAGATGAATTCCGAAGTAGCCCGGGCGTTTGGGGGCCGGTTGCGGGTGCGGGTGTGTGGCCTGTTGGTGGAGCATGATCAGATTCTGTTGGTGAACCACCATGGCTTATACCACCACTCATTTTGGGCGCCACCCGGAGGCGGAATCCAGACGAGTGAAACCGCCCAGCAGGCGTTGGTCAGAGAATTCGCTGAAGAGACAGGAATTCAAGTTCATGTTCGTGACTTTTTATTCGGATGTGAATTGATTAGGGCGCCTGTGCATGCAATTGAGCTGTTTTTTCGGGTCGAACACCAGGCCGGAGCAGTTCGGGTAGGCTGGGATCCTGAGTTGAGTATGAGCGAGCAGCTGATTCGGGAAGTGAAATGGGTGCCGCTGGCCGAGTTGGAACACTGGGCCCCGCACACCCTTCACGGCATCTTTGCACAAGTTAAAAAACCCGCTCAAATTCTTGATTTGAGGGGTTATTTTGGTCTTTTGCCGGTTGTGCAGAACGATTGAAAATACCTATACTTGCAGGCTTAAACCTTAAACCCAATGATCAACAAAATCCTGACGTTCGTGCTGCTGGCAATCAGCGTGGTTCTGTTCTATGTATTGTACAGAAGTATTCAGGGCTCCATTGATGAAACCAAGCGAATCAAGAATACCGAAACGGCTGTTATCGAGCGCCTCAGGTTGATCCGGGAGGCTGAGATTGTATTTATGGAAGTAAACGGCCGGTATACGGCTAACTGGGATTCCCTGATCAACTTTATTAACAACGGCCAGGTTCCCATCCTGGAACGCAAGGAGGAAATCATACAAAAAGCCTACGGTGGCGAAGAAGTCAAAGTGCATATCGACACGCTTGGTTTCATTTCGGCCCGAGACCGCATTTTCAAAAAGAACTATACGATGAATGTCGCTGACAACGGCATTTTCCAGGGCTACAATGTGAAGCTGGGTGATCGTGTGATCAAAAATCAAAAAGCCTACAAATTGAAGGTGGGCGATCGTGAGACGCAGCCGCCTTTCGCTGAGCAAGGCATTATCACCAACATGGCTGAGGTGCCGGTTGGCACAGAGGTTAAGCGTGGCATGCTGCTGATCAATTTCTGGGACTACGTGTTTAACCCCAACGTGGATGTCGCCCGGATTGCTGAAATACCCGAAGGTGGTGGTGCCAAATTCGACATCTTTGTTGGTAAGGTGGATAAAGCTGGCCTGATGGTTCAGGTTATCGAAGTGAAAGATTCCAAGCCGGCTAACCCTGAGCGCAAAGAGAGCAACGAAGCGAAGAACCGTAAACCACTTCGCTTTGGTTCGCGCATGGATGTGTCCACCTCAGGTAACTGGGAATAATCCAGCGCTGTGCAAACCGCCACAGCCAGTTTCAAGCTTGTAAAAAAGGTCCGGGACGACCGTTTTGAAGAAGAGCGCCTCAACGAATGCGTTCTCCTGATTCAAATCGGGGTGCGCGATTTACAGGTGGCGGTGGTCGAAGACGCTTCCAGGCGGGTGGTTCTGCTGGAAGACTTTGTGCTCGGTGAGCTTCAATCGCACGATGAACTCCTGCAACTACTCCGGAATATCTTCGAAGGCCATCCCCTTTTGCTGGCCGGGTTCTGGCAGCGGGTAATCATCTCGATTAAGAACAGCAAGTTTGCCCAGGTTCCCACGGCCCTATTTGTGGAAGAAAGCGCAGCCGAGTACTTAAAGATTAACGCTGCCCTCGCACCAGACGAAAACGTGCTGTGGAGCCGGCACGGTGGGGATGATCTGATCACCGTTTTTGCGGTTCAACGTGCACTTCTGGCATGGCTGCAACAACTGTACGTGAATACCCAACTTACCTTCACCCATCAATCCGTAGCGCTGGTCGAGGGGCTGTTCCCCGTGGCTGCCAGCCAGCGTGACGAACCCTTATACATTTACGTTGATCGCTTCAAATTGCACATTCTGGCATTCCGGCAGGGAAAACTGGTGTATTACAATCAATTCCTGATTAAGCAATTTGCTGACTACGTCAAATACATCATGGTGGTGATGAAAGGGCTGGGTATGGATGCCGAAAAAACACGGGTTATCCTGTGGGGCTACATCGGAAAAAATTCTCCGCACTATCAGGAATTCTACAAGTACGTACGAAATGTGGAGTTTGGCGGCCGGCCGCCCGGCCTGGCGTTCGGCTACCTGTTTGACGAGGTACAGGAACACCATTTCTTCGACCTCTTTGCGCTCATGTTTCTGCCGGCATGAAGCGAATAGCTCTTTTCCCGGGGTCTTTTGATCCATTCACACGCGGCCATGAAGATATCGTGCTGCGTGGGCTTAAAGTGTTTGATGAAATCGTGATTGCCATTGGATACAATAGCGGAAAGAGCCAACGCTACTTCGCCATTGATATGATGGTGCAAAAGATTTCCGAAACATTTAAGGGCTACCCGAATATCCAGGTCATCACTTATAGTGAACTTACCGCAGAGTTGGCGCGCAAGCACAAGGCTAATTTTTTACTGCGTGGCCTGCGCAACACCACCGATTTTGAATACGAAAACAGCATCGCCCAGGTTAACCGGTACCTGAATACGGATCTCGAATCCGTTTTCCTGATTACATCACCCCAATTTGCTTCCATCAGTTCCTCCATTATACGGGAGGTGCATCGCTACGGTGGGGATGTTGATCCATTCCTGCCCTACAAACTCTGAGTCAGGACGGTATTTTTTCGGCTTTGCGGTAGTATTCCTCAAAGACAAAGCGAATGGACTTATAGGAATTGTCCAGGGCGTGGAACACTTCTTTTTGGGTCATCCAGCGCAACTCTTCAATATCCTCTTCGATAGAGGGTTTCATGCGCGAATCATCAACCACATCCATGACGTACCACCGCGTTTTCTTCAGCATCGCGTTTTTATTCATGGTATACGTGTGCCAGGTGGTGCACACTTTGCGGCCGAGTTTAACTTTCACGTTACACTCTTCTTCTACTTCGCGCACGGCCGTCTGGCGGTAGCGCTCGTTCGATTCTTTCTTGCCCTTCGGCAAATCCCACTTTTTCATCCGATAGATCATCAGGAAGCGGTCTTTCTTGCGCACAAGCCCTCCGGCCGCCTTCACCACCTTAAATCGCTGGCGCAGCAATAACTTGGCAGCGTCATAATTGTCAACCGAAATAATCAGGGACAATAAACTGGTGGGAACTTTGGTGTCGATCAGGTCCAATACCTGGCCCAGTTCATACAGCCCGGCATTTTTCACCAAAACGTGGTAAATCAGTTTGGCCTTGGTAATGGATTCATTTCGCGCATCGATGGAGGAATTGACATGTCCTTCATCGGCCACCTGGCCCGGCTTAAGAATACGAACGGGAATGTCGTTAACGAACAGGTTCATGCAGGTTCTGCGAGTGCAAAAAGCCAAAATAAATTTAATCCGGCAAGTCATATTCCCAGCGATTCTGGCGTGAGCCCCTGTGGCGCGAGAAAAAATCCTGATAACTTCGGCCCCATGAGCATCACCATTCACGAACCAACGGCAGCAGCGGTAGCCTCGCGGCTCCTGGCTATTGGGGCCATTAAGATCAACCACGAAAAACCCTTTACGTGGAGCAGCGGCTGGAAATCACCCGTGTATTGCGACAACCGGCTGGCGCTGTCCTACCCCGAAATCCGCTCCTTCATCAAGGAATCACTAGTGGACGCCATCCGGCACTACTTTCCTGAAGCGGAGTATATCGCAGGCGTAGCTACGGCCGGAGTGCCACAGGGGGCGCTGGTGGCCGATGCGCTCCAATTACCTTACGTATATGTACGGCCAAAGCCGAAAGACCATGGCATGGGCAACCTGATTGAAGGTCGCATTGAAAAAGGGAAAAACGTAGTGCTGATTGAGGATCTGGTAAGCACCGGAGGAAGTTCGCTCAAAGCAGCAGAAGCACTGACCGATGCCGGCTTTCGCGTGGCGGGCATGGCGGCCATCTTCACCTACGGGTTTGACGCAGCCGAAGCCGCCTTCAGCAAAGCCGGTGTATCGCTGGTATGCCTGAGTGATTTCAATCATCTGCTAACGGAAGCCGTGGCCAGCCGGTACCTGGACGAAAAGCAGCTCGTGTATGTCAAGTCGTGGCGCCTCGACCCGGCCAACTGGAAGTAATGTGAATTTTCTCGCCCACCTTTATCTTTCCAGCGACCACCCCGGCATTATGACCGGTAATTTTATCGGGGATTTTGTAAAAGGGCGAGACCTGGATGCCCGGTTTGGTTTTTATGTGGCGCGGGGCATTGACCTACACCGGATAATTGACGAGTTCACCGACAAACATCCGCAAGTCAGGAATAGCCGCGCCCGGCTGTGGGACAGCTATCGCCACTACGCCCGTGTAATTGTAGATGTTTATTACGACCATTTCCTGGCGCGAGACTGGCAGAAGTTTCATCCGGTGCCGCTACAGCAATATGCACCCCAAGCCTATGAAACGCTGTTGACCCACGAAGAAATCTTGCCCGATGGTGTGAAACAAATGCTCCCGTATATGATGCGGGGCAATTGGCTTTTGAATTACAGCCAGCTCGAGGGAATTGAGCGGGCGCTCACCGGCATGTCGCGGAGGACGCGCTTCGAATCGAACATGGAAAAAGCGGTGTATGATTTACAACGGTACTACCCTGAATTTGAACATGAATTCGGCCAGTTCTTTCCAACGCTGCAGGAGATGACCTCGCGCTGGCTACAAGAGAACGTGAAACGCTAATTCTTACCTTTGCGACATGATGAACGACCCGGAATTGAACGGGAAGTACCTGGGTACGATCTCGCAGGATTTTGTGAAAGTGGCGGATACGCTGAAGGAAGCCTCCTACCAATTGCGCAAGGCCGGATTTGCCTTCCCCATCTTCGCCATCGCGCGTGAGCGCATTCCTATTGGGCAACTTCTGTTGGACCAGCAGGCGCTGGGACTGACCTGGAACTACTTCGCCTCGTACCTGGACGAATTTGTACAGCGCGAACTGGTGGGAAAAGAAAAACAGGCCAGTTTTGAGGAAACTTACAAAGATCCCGATGAGTTTTGCTGCCTGTTCGTAGTCGACCGGGATTTCACCAACTTCGTTTACATCCCCTATCCGGAGGATTAACGTCACTTTTTAAAGTGAGTCCATCCCTGTGCCTGAAGCGGAATTTCGATACCCGCATTCGTGACCATCACGCGTTGATCGGTCTGCGCCAGCGCGTGGCCGATAAAATGAATGTCCGGGTGGTTTTTCACTTTCTCAAAATCCGACTGGCGAATCGAGAATAGCAATTCATAGTCCTCACCCCCGTTGAGCGCAAACGTAACGGGGTCCAGCTTAAACTCCAGCGCGATATCGTACGTCTGGTGATCGATGGGAAGCTTATCTTCAAAGATTTTCACCCCAACATTCGATTGCGTGGACAAATGCATAAGTTCGGACGCCAGTCCGTCTGACACGTCAATCATCGATGTGGGCACCAGGTTCATGTCTTTCAACTCGTGCACAATATCCATTCGTGCTTCCGGCTTCAATTGACGCCCTACGCAGTATTCGTATTTTTCAAGATTGGGCTGCGCGTTCGGGTTGGCGAGAAAAACTTCTTTCTCGCGCTGCAACACCTGAAGCCCGGCAAAGGCGGCACCCAGGTCGCCCGTTACGCACAAAATGTCATTGGGGCACAAACCCGAACGATAGGCCACACGATGCTCCTCCACACGACCAATAACACTCACTGAAATAATCAACCCCGCTGCCGATGATGAGGTGTCTCCACCCACCAGGTCGACCTTATAGTTTTCGCACGCTGCGTGAATACCGCTGTACAGGGCATCCACGGCCTCAACCGAAAACCGGTTGCTCAGCGCAAGCCCCACTACAATATGGGTTGGGGTGCCGTTCATCGCGGCAATGTCCGACACATTGGAGGCCACTGCTTTGTACCCGATGTGCTGGAGGGGCGAATACGCCAAATCGAAATGCACGCCTTCCACCAACAGGTCAGTGCTGATCAATTCATAGTGATCGCCCACATCCCAAACGGCTGCATCGTCACCAATACCTTTCAGAATATTGGGCACTTTAAGCCTGGCTTTTTGCCGGATGCGGTCAATAAGGCCAAATTCACCCAATTCGTTTAACTCGTGACGGGCCGGGGAACCCTCATTCATCGCCTTTTTCGGTTCATTCATCTGTCAAAAATAAGACTTATCCTGTGTTTGTGGCGGGTGGCCGTTACAGGAGCTTGTGTTGGGTATCCATTCCCTTATAAAACCGAGGGAACTGACGGTGTGGGCTAGAGTGACGATCATTATTGCTGACAGGTGCCCGGTAACCAAAATGCAGCCTCGAACTGCCCCGCCCCCCGCGACCCCGAG
>DAIPHR010000053.1:0-16013 GCA_036771215.1 Cyclobacteriaceae bacterium | reverse complement strand
TGGAGAGTCGGTGCTGCGGCCTTGGCCGGTTTCGGGGCTTTGGGTGCCGCGGCTTTGCGGGCAGGTTTGCTTTCGCTTTTTACCGGGGCAGCTTTGGATGCAGTCTTCGCCATAGTCTTCGGGGTTGATGAGGCAAAGGTAGACCGCTGGTTTTGCCATCAGCAAGCAACGGCACGATTAAATTTACGCAATCGAGTTAGGAAAAAGGCGAGCGAGAAGCGTTGCAGTAGAAAATTTGGAAGCGTTGGAACACCGAAAGGTGAAAAACCGATTACCAACCGAGTGAAAAACAAAAGGGAAGTAGTCCTGGACCACTTCCCTTTGCAAAGAGTATTGAGATTAACTCAATTACTTCTTCTTCTTAGCTGCCTTTTTCTTGGCGGCTTTTTTTGCTGCTTTCTTTGCCATAGCGTTTTACTGTTTTACGTTAAGATATTTGTTAAACGTTATCGAAAGGTATAACAAAAATTTATTCTGCAAAAATTTTTGAAAAAAAATTTACGCCACCGAAAATTTTTGTGTAGATGTGCGCGATCATTTTGATGCATAACTGCTCCATCAACTTGCGCTCTCGATGATGTTGACTTCCGCTGCGATGTCAATTGAAAATTTTTTGCGCACATCGCGTTGAATTTCTTTTGCGAGAGAAAAAAGTTCAGCGCCTGTGGCTTGTCCATGGTTGACTAACACGAGTGCTTGCTGATGATGCACGCCCGCACGACCCACACGTTTTCCTTTCCAGCCACACTGTTCAATCAACCAGCCGGCAGGCACTTTAATTAATTGATTTTCAGATGGATAGGAGGGTATCTCCGGATAGCGTTCCCGCAGTTGTTCAAACTGCGCAACAGTGATCGAAGGGTTCTTGAAGAAGCTGCCGGCATTGCCAATCTGTTTCGGATCAGGAAGTTTGCTGCTTCGAATGTGAATGACTGCATCACTGATGTTGCGAAGTGTTGGTGATGTAATTTTTTGTTGATCCAGAATGTTTTGTATCGCACCGTAGTGCGTGCGTAGCACATGATTTTTCTTGGTCAACCTTAAAGTAACACTTGAGATAAAAAATTTTTCTTTCCAGGCGTGTTTAAAAACGCTTTCGCGGTACGAAAACTGACATTCTTCGTTGGTAAACGTCACTTCACGGCCGTTCGAGAGATTGATTCCTTTCACTTCTTCAATCACTTCTTTCACCTCCACACCATAGGCACCGATGTTTTGCATGGGTGCCGCGCCCATCGTTCCGGGTATCAGCGATAAGTTTTCGACACCTCCGCGGTCGTGATCGATGCATTGCATCACAAAGCTGTGCCAGTTTACGCCCGACCCAACTTCGATGACAATATTTTCTTTGGTTTCGTGCACCACCCGCTGTCCGAGTAGTTCGTTTCGCACCACTAAGCCATGAAAATCACCCAGGAAGAGCACGTTGCTGCCGCCACCGAGTATCAAAAAGCGCTTCGTGAACCAACCTTGCGCGACCAACTCGCGGATTTCATCAACGGAAGTAACCCGGCAAAACGAATCGGCAAAGGCGGAAACGCCAAATGTGGTGTACGGTGCCAACGGTACGTGATTTTCGATGCTTATCATACGTGATGAACGGACCAGCAAGGAATAAAATTTGGACTACACTTGAAAGACAGCTACCGGATCAGCGCGGTGAATTCACCTGGCGGTGCGCCATAGGATCCGCGGAGCATCAGGTGAGCGGTACGTTTGTATCTCAGGGGACTGGTGAGCGGTGGAAGCGGCATAGTGTTACATTCGCTTGTGGCGTGAATTAATCCCGCGCAGCGGACATCATGCACAAAGGGACAGACAAATCGACTTTTTCACCGATTATTGTCGTTATTATTCTGTGAACACGAGCTTACGTAATTGCCCATGAAGCTGATCGAATGCCCGCGCGATGCCATGCAGGGATTGGAGCGATTCATTCCTACGGAGGTGAAAGTGTCGTACCTCAACCAACTGCTCAAGGTTGGTTTCGATACGTTGGACTTTGGCAGCTTCGTTTCGCCCAAGGCCATTCCGCAAATGCGGGATACCGCTGAGGTGGTGAAGCGCTTGGATTTGTCCGGCACGTCAACCAAACTGTTGGCGATCGTGGCCAACACACGGGGTGCACAGGAGGCGGTTATGTTTGATGAGATAACCTACCTCGGTTTTCCGCTTTCAATTTCCGAAACCTTCCAGCAGCGCAACACCAACAAATCGATCAGTGAAGCCTTGAATTCCGTTGCGGAAATCCAGGAACTCTGCCAGCAGCGCGGTAAAGTGCTGGTGACCTACATCAGCATGGGTTTCGGCAATCCTTACGGAGACCCTTACGATGAAGAGATTGTGATCACCTTTTCCGGTATTCTGCAGGCGTTAGGTGTCTCGATCATTTCGCTGGCGGATACCATTGGTGTATCGAGGCCGGACCAGATCAAAAAACTGTTTAGTCAGGCCACCGCTGCTTTTCCGGCCATTGAGTTTGGTGCGCACCTGCACAGTGCCCCGGCTACCGCGCTGGAGAAGATTGAAGCGGTGTACAACAGTGGTTGTCAACGCTTTGATGGTGCGCTGAAAGGTTTTGGAGGCTGCCCGATGGCAGAGGACGAATTAGTTGGAAATTTGGCGACCGAAGTGATTATCGACTTCCTGAGTTCTAAGGGAGGGTCTCCCATGGTCGGGCACGAGGAATTGACGCGAGCCCTACAGCAGGCAAACATGATTTTTGGAACCCGCTGATCCGCCTGGTTGCTCAACTGAATTTGTCGATAACTTCCGGAACTCACGGTTGATTAATTCTGAACGTGATGGGTAACAAAATCTTGGACTGAACCGCTTTTCCGTTGAGCCGTGCCGGATGCCAGGCGGGCATGTTTTCAATGAGCCGCTTAACTTCTAAATCAAATTCGGGACCAAGGGAGTTCACAATGGTCACCTCACTTGGTTGGCCAGACGAATTCAAAACAAACGCCACGGAGGTAGTGCCCTGGATGGAATCCGCCAGGGCCGTGACGGGGTAGCGCAATTCCCGATCAAAATACTTGTACAAGTCTGGGTATCCCTGCACGGGCGCAGCTTTCTCATACTGCAGGTCCGAGCGGGGTTGCACCTGAGTTGATAACTCATCTGCAGCTGTCACCTTGGGTTTTGGTTCATCCACCGGATCGTGGGCCGGGCCACGATCGTTTACCGGTGCCTCGACAATGTCTGTTGGCTGGGTGTTCAACGTATCCATTAGCGTTATGGCGTCCGAATTTTTTAAGGCTATTGTGGCCGCCTCTTGAGCTTTTGGTGTTGTAAGCCAGATTAAACTGCCCACCGTGGCGAGCAGACCAGCGGAGCCCCACAGAAAAGCCCGATTATTCATCAGCAGGTTACTGGCGGGAGTCGCGCCACGTCTTAGGACTTCATTGAAATCCATGTACGACTCAATTTCTCGGTCGGTCACCGGTTTTCTTTTGGTCACGATTTTTACTTCCTTCATGATCTTGTTTCAAACAATTTTCTCACCCGTTCCAGAATTCTATATGTTTTGATTTTTGCGTTCGTCTCGGTCATGCCCTGAATGGCCGCCACCTCCTTGAAGGACCGGGATTCAAAGAATCGTAATTCAAGAAAGGTGACTTCGTCCGGCTTCAGTTGGCTTAGTATGTCGGGAAGTTTTTCGAGCCACTCTTCCCGCTGACTGATTCCTATCAACTCCTCATACAGCGCTTCGGCCTGCTCCTGATCCAGAACAACTTCGCGGCTTTTCTTGCTCTTTCGAAAAAAGTCAAGGCATTCGTTTAGCGCTATTCGATATAACCACGACAAAATGGGAGCACCCCTGTATTGATACCTGGGAAGAGCCTGGAGCGCTTTTACAAATACAGTCTGGGTAATATCCTTGGCTAACTCGGCTTCACCCACCCGGTTATAAACAAAGCGAAACACATCTTTGAAATGCGCCTCATAAATGTTTCGGAAGGCTGCCGGGTGCTCTTGAGCCCGCTCAACCATCTCTTTCTCAGTTTGCTGCCGGTCCGATACAGTGCCAGTGGTCATCAATAGGCTAAAATGACGATTTGCCGAAAAAGGTACACGTGTTGCGCACCTTTTTTACGTTAGCCCGTACATCTTTCCCGGCAGGGATTTGATTGAGCCATTGAATTCCAGGGTGAGGAGGAGGGAGGCCAACGTACCTTGGGGTATACCGGTTCTCCAACTGATTTCATCAACACCAACGGGAGCATTCTTTTCCTGCAGCAGCCGAACAATTTGTTGTTCTTCCGGGCTGAGGAGATGCAGTTGAAGTTGCCCGCTTCGGTGAGGCTCAGGTATGGCGGAGTTCCATCCCATAAGGTACTCCAGATCACCCACACCGGTGAGCAGGTTAGCCTTATTCGTTTTGATGAGTTGATTGCACCCCGCTGAAAAAGGCATATCAACTGGTCCGGGCACTGCGAATACATCTTTGTTATAACTGTTGGCAATCTCTGCCGTAATTAAGGCTCCACCTTTTTCGGCTGCTTCCACCACAATGAGAGCATCGCATAGGCCGGCAATAATGCGGTTGCGTGCGGGGAAGTTGTGGGCATCGGGTTTGGTGCCGAAAGGGTTCTCGGTAATCCACCCTCCGCGATCCAACATCTTGCGGGCCGTCTCGCGGTGCTGCCCGGGGTAGAGGGTATCCAAACCGTTACCGAATACGGCTATTGTGGGCAATTCATTTTTCAAGGCCGCTTTATGTGCGTGAATGTCGATGCCATAGGCGAGCACGCTGATTACCAATGACTGAAGGGGTTTCAACTCCTCGACCAGTCGTTCGGTCACTTTCCTGCCGTAAGCCGTGGCTTGGCGAGTACCCACAAGCGCCACTATCTTGGCATGATTCAGGTTCGCCTGACCTTTCCAATAGATGACGGAGGGAGCATCGTCAATTTCACGAAGGCGGCTGGGGTATTTGTCGTCCGTATAGAATAAAATCTCGGCCCCTTCCTTCGTGGCTTTTTCGAATTCTTCTTCGGCTTCGCGCAGGGGTGCTCCCGTTTTGATGGCTTGTGCTGTGATTTCACCTACGTTGGGAATTTTCACGAGTTTCCCTTTCGCGCTCTGAAACACAGCTTCGGCTGATCCGCAATAGCTGACCAATTGCTTCACTAAAAAATTGCCAATGCCTGGTACAAAATGCAGGGCCAGAAATGCCAAACGCTCAGGTGAAACGTTCATGAGGCCGGTAAGTTAGGATGAAGCGGGTATAAACCGCAACAGATCAGCAGCCTGTTGTTCAGGTCAGGCGATCACGCACCTGGGTAAGAAATGTTCGCACCGATTTCAACTTGTCAATCATCTCCATCTTATCGCGGACCGATTGTGCATCGTTTTTCAACATCTCTTTGGCACCCTGAAGGGTAAAACCCTTCTCTTTTACCAGGTGATAGATGGTGCGCACATTCTCAATATCTTCTTTGGTAAACTGCCGGTTACCTTTCCGGTTCTTTTTGGGCTGCAAGATGTCAAATTCCGATTCCCAAAACCGGATAAGTGACGGAGCTACATGAAACATCTCGGAAACCTCACCGATGGAATAGTAGATCTTCTCGATTTCTTTCTCTTTGTAAGCCATTTCGAGGGAGCGAGTAGCGCTGCTGGGTTGAGGTGTTAGGTTGTAGCGGTTATGCAAAGTAATATAAATTTAATTGTACCCAGCTGGCGCTTCAAAAAAAATCATCAACAAGATGTCAACGTGAATTTGTGGACATCACGGGGCATCATTAGTTCAATAGGGTGTGCGCGGCTATATTTGACGAATGATCCCTCGGTTTTGGTGCTGGCTGGCCGTTCCGGCCTCACTCAACTTCACATCTGGCAGTGCGCAATCATTGCCGCCAAAGCCTGATACACTCTCGGTTCACCGTTTCGAAACGGACGTGGCGTGGTGGGATAGCCGCTGCACCCGTCAGTCATACTCCACGTTTGACCAACATACTTACTCAGCGCTAAAGGGTATCCCCACCTTTCGGGGCGGGCCTTTTCGCAACACGGCATCGTGGGGTTTTTTAGACGCGCGACCCGACTCGCTGGTTATCAAATGGGAATTTTCGACCGGTGGCGACCGCGAGTGGGGCGGGGGCGCTGGGTGGACGGGCCAACCCAGCGTGGTGCAGTGGCCGGATTCTGTTCGGCAGGTGATGAAAATCGCTGCCCACCTGAAAACCGATTCCACTTTTACCGAGGTCATCCAACCTTCGTTGGATGGAAAAATTTACTTTCTCGATTTGGCGACCGGAAAGCCCTCGCGATTGCCTGTGAACACAAATAATCCAATCAAAGGATCACCTGCCATTGACCCGCGTGGCTATCCGCTGTTGTATTGTGGTCAGGGTATCAACCGAAGCGGTGAATTTGGCTTTCGGATTTTCAGCCTTATCGATGGACAAAAACTATACACACTCAATGGACGCGACCCGTTTGCGCACCGCACGTGGGGTGCCTTTGACGGGGCCCCGCTGCTGGATGCGGTGAACGACCGCCTGGTTATTGCTGGCGAAAACGGTGTTTTGTACACCGCTGATCTTCACACACAATATAAACCTGACAGCGGCTTTATCCGCGTGCAGCCCCGCGTTAATCGTTACCGCTATCAAAAACCCGGAGGCACCCGGCAGGGCATCGAAAATTCGGTTACGGCATTCGCCAACCTGCTCTACTTTGCTGACAATGATGGCAATATTCAGGCGGTAGACATCGCCACCCTTCAGCCTGTCTGGTTCCATCATAACCATGACGATACGGACGCGACCTTGGTACTCGATATGCCCGACAGTGTCCCGTATTTGTACACGGGTAGTGAGGTTGATATTCAGGGAAACAAGGGCTTTGCGTTTTTAAAAAGAATCAACGGGTTAACGGGCACCACGATGTGGCAGAGGAAATATCCGTGTTTCAGTATTCGTGGTGCACATCCGGTTAACGGTGGCATGTTGTCCACTCCGGTATTGGGTAAGTTCTCGGCAAAAAATCTGCTGATCGCGAGCCTCTCGCGCTATGGCTCGGTTGACAAAGGGCTACTGGTTGCACTTGATAAAGAAACCGGTGCTGAGTGCTGGAAACTCGAACTCGCTCATTATGCCTGGAGCAGCCCGTTGGATATCTATGATCGCGAAGGCAACCTGTATGTCTTTCTGGCTGACAGCCGGGGCCACGTGATGTTGATTGACGGAGCAACCGGAAAGGTAATGTATGCAAAAAAAATTGCCGACCTGTTTGAAGCATCACCGGTAGCGTTCAACAACCGGATTGTTATCGCCTCCCGCCCCCGAAAGGTTTTTTGTCTCGAGGTGCAGTAGGCTACTTGCGGATAAGTTTGTTGTACTCTTCCTGTTTTACATCTCGGTACATGAAGTTAATCGGGTTTACATATTTCCCATGGTACAGAACCTCATAGTGCAGGTGAGGCGTGGTCGACACACCCGTGCTGCCCACAAATCCGATCAGATCTCCGCGTTTTACCTGCTGGCCGGGTTGGGTATTGAACTTCGACAAGTGGCCATAGCGCGATTCAAATCCAAAACCATGGTTGATGTAGACCACGTTGCCGTAACCACCATTGTAGGCTGCCAGTGAAACAATGCCGTCTCCGGTGGCATAAACAGGCGTGCCGTGGGGCGCAGTCAGGTCAAGTCCGTTGTGGTTCCGCCAATCGCGGTAAACCGGGTGAAGGCGCATGCCAAAGATGGAATTGAACCGCGTAAGCTGGCGGTTGTCGATCGGCTGCATGGCGGGCCGTGTTGACAATTGGCGCTCCTTTACGGCTACTTCCTTCTCCAGTTCTGTCAGTGATTGTTCGTGAACTTCAATCCGGTTCCCGAGGCGGGACAAGGAGTCATAAGCCCCCAGTATTTCAGAAACGGACTCCTCGGCTGGCAGCAGCACTGGCGCATGGCCACCGGCACCTGCCAGGCGCATGGACGGATCCAGCGGATTCATGGCGAGCAATACCCGGTAGTGATCATCATCGTCATGTTCCAATACGCGCAACTGGTTCGATACGTGGCGGATCTCATTCTGCAACTCACCCCACTGCCATTTCAATTCATGATTTTCGCGCGTCAGTTGGTTTTCATCCAGGCTCGGATAGTGGGTAAGGTAGTATGCCAGTCCACCGAAAGCCAGGATCAGACAGATTAGAATAAACCGCCCGGTCTGATTCAAGAAATGCCGGCCTGTATGAATAATGGGTTCATATTGGCAGGTTTCCGGGTTGTAGTGATAACGCATGCGTGCCATCAGTCAAGAGCTTGTTTTACTTGTTTACCAATCTCAGCCAACTGAATCCACGAGCGCTCATCGATCTGCTCGGTAAAGAATAATATCGGATTAATGGGGTTGCCATTTTTTAATACCATATAGTGAAGGTGAGAAGCAGTAGCTTCGCCTGTCATACCCACCTGAGCAATGACTTGTCCTTGCTGAACCCGTTGCCCGCGCTGCACGCTGATCTCGGCCAGGTGTTCATACCGGGTTCGGTAACCGTTGATATGTTCAATCTCGACATAATTGCCTTCACCGTAAGGCGTAGTTTGTCGCACTGCGGCTATTACCCGCCCGTCACCGGTCGCCAGTACCGGGGCTCCCAACTCAGCTTCCAGGTCAACACCTTCGTGGTGGTACAATAACTTATTGAAGGGATTCAACTGCTCACCAAAACCGCAGACAAATTGACTAAGCTTGAAATCCTGGATCGGAATGAGCGTGGGGTATTGTTGCAACTCCGAAACATCTTCTTTCTTCGGCCAAAAGAGTTGCGCGAAATTCCAGGAGGCAAGGGATGCCTTCGCATACGTTACATCGGTTTGACTGATGAGCCGATCGGCCACCTGGTGAAAGCCCTCCAAATCCGTTTGCAAGATATCTTGTGCATCGCCTGTGTCCTCTGCCTCCTCGGCTTTGGGGGTAAGAAAAATACGTTGATAAATTTCTTTGTCTTTTCCCGACAGGGAGGCCAGGGCTGCGCGCGCGTTATTCAATTCATACTCGATGGTGCCGCGGTGGTTCTTCAACGCGCGGTTTTCCGTTCGCAGTTTATGTTCCAGTTCGGTTTCGGTAAAACGGTTCACCAAAAGCAGCAACCCGTAAAAGAATAAACCACTGACAATAGCGACACCCGCCACGCGGAAAAACCACGTGGCCCACGGAAACCTGGCCAACTCGTAACGCAGTGTTTTGGGGTTATAATAATATTTATGTCGCGCCATCGAATTCCTTCAAAAGGCTCTAAATTTGTGGGTTATTCAGGTAAATAACCTGTAAATCTACTCAAATTTTTGAACGGTTAAAGACTGTGAGCGAATGGATTCCAAGCAGATAAGGCAGCATTTTCTGGATTTTTTCAAAAGCAAAGGCCATCAGATTGTTCCTTCGGCACCCCTGGTGCGCAAAAATGACCCCACGCTCTTGTTCACGAACTCGGGCATGGTGCAGTTTAAGGACTATTTCCTGGGCAACACCCGGCCTTCGAGCAAGCGTATTGCCGATACGCAAAAATGCCTTCGGGTGAGCGGCAAACACAATGACCTGGAGGATGTAGGCCTGGATACCTACCACCATACCATGTTCGAAATGTTGGGCAACTGGAGCTTTGGCGACTACTTTAAGAAAGAAGCCATCGCCTGGGCGTGGGAGCTACTCACCGAGGTGTACCGGTTGCCGAAGGACAGGCTGTATGTAACGGTGTTTGGCGGAGACAAAGGCGACAACCTGCCGGTAGATGAGGAAGCAAAAGAACTCTGGAAGCAGTTCGTAAGTGATGACCGGATTCTGCACGGGGTGAAAAAGGATAACTTCTGGGAGATGGGCGACCAGGGCCCGTGTGGACCGTGCTCGGAAATTCATATCGACATTCGCCCGCAGAGCGAAGTGAACAGTAAGCCAGGGCGCGAGCTGGTCAACAGCGATCACCCGCAAGTGGTGGAAATCTGGAATCTGGTTTTTATCCAGTTCAACCGGCTGGCTTCCGGCAAGCTGGAGCCGCTGCCTGATAAACATGTGGACACGGGCATGGGCTTCGAGCGTTTGTGCATGGCCATCCAGGGAAAAACGTCCAACTACGACACGGATGTATTCCGTCCGTTAATGGATTTCATCGCCCAGCAGGCCGGGGTGAAGTATGCGGGCACTACGCCTTCAAAATCTCACCGATCAGCGCAGGAGATGACGGATATTGCCATTCGGGTAATGGCCGATCATATTCGGGCGGTAGCGTTTACCATTGCCGATGGCCAGTTGCCCAGCAACACGGGTGCGGGTTATGTCATTCGAAGAATCTTACGCAGAGCCGTGCGCTACGGTTTTTCCTATCTGCAATTCAAAGAGCCATTCATGCACCGGCTCGTCCCGTTGTTGGCCCTTCAATTGAAAGACGTGTTTCCGGAGTTGCATCAACAGCAGGAATACGTGAGTCGTGTGATTTTGGAGGAGGAGCAATCTTTCCTGCGAACATTGGAGCGAGGGCTCAAGCGGATGGAAGCATTTACGGGCAATATTTCGGGTGAGCAGGCATTCGAATTGTACGATACGTTTGGCTTTCCCTTTGACCTCACGTCACTAATTGCCCGCGAACGCGGCCTCTCGGTAGACGAGAAAGGTTTTGCCGAAGAGATGGCCAAACAGAAATCGCGCTCGAAGGCAGATGCGGCCAAAGAAACGGGTGACTGGATCGTAACCGGTGACGATGTCAAGACCGAGTTTGTGGGCTATGAAAGCCTGACGTCTGTATCGCGCCTCGTCAAATACCGATCTGTAAAGCAGAAGAACAAGGAGTTGTTTCAACTCGTTTTTGATCAAACACCGTTTTATGCCGAGAGCGGTGGTCAGGTGGGCGACACCGGAGTGTTACAGTCCGGGGCAGAACGAATTGCCATTCTGGACACGAAAAAAGAGAATGAACTGATCGTGCATTTTGCCGATAAACTGCCGGCCGATGTTCACGCTGCGGTAACGTTGCAGGTGGAAGCCGGAAAACGCAGGCGGACGATGAACAATCACAGCGCCACCCATTTGTTGCATGCCGCGCTGCGCGAGGTGTTGGGTAAGCATGTGGAGCAGAAAGGTTCGCTCGTGAATGAAAAAATACTGCGGTTCGACTTTTCGCATTTTGCCGCCATGACCGATGAAGAAATTCGCAAGGTGGAATTGCGGGTGAATGAAAAAATTCGCGAGAACATTACCTTGAACGAGCAGCGGAACGTGCCGTTGGAAAAGGCGAAAGCGATGGGCGCCATGGCCTTGTTTGGCGAAAAGTATGGCGAGTTTGTCCGCGTGATCACATTCGATCCCGGCTACTCGGTTGAATTGTGCGGAGGCACGCACGTGCCGGCCACAGGCCACATCGGGTTGTTGAAGATCGTGTCGGAGAGTTCAGTTGCGGCCGGTGTGCGCAGGATCGAAGCGGTAACAGGCGAGGGGGCGCAGGAGTTTGTGAATGCATCGCTGGCTGTGCTGGAGGAGATCAAGGCCGTGCTCAAGAACCCGAAAGACACGCTGGCGTCTCTTCAGAATCTGCTGGAGGAAAAACATGCCCTCGAAAAGAAACTGGAGGCTGTGCATCAACAACAGGCCAACCAGCTTCGCGAGGAGCTGGCCCGCAAGGCCGTGCAAGCCAATGGGCATCACCTCGTTATTGAGCGCGTCACAGTGCCCAATGCCGATGCGTTGAAAAATATCGCTTATGCGCTGCGGAACCAGTTTGATGATTTGCTGCTGGTGCTGGCTGCGGAAGTGGATGGCAAGCCTCAGGTAGCGGTGATGATCGGGGAGAAACTGGCGCAAACCAACCGGTATCATGCCGGCAACCTGGTGAAAGAACTCGCCAAAGAAATTGACGGTGGCGGTGGCGGCCAGCCATTCTTCGCCACTGCGGGCGGGAAGAAGCTGGAGGGGCTAAACAGCGTTTTGTCAAAAGCACGGGCATTGTTTAGTCTGGCGAAGTAAGATTATATTTGAGTGGATATGGAACTGCCAATAAACATACCTTTTCAAAGGCTTTTAGAATTGGTCAGGAATTTGAGTCCCGCTCAAAAGTCTCGGTTAAAAGCAGTGTTGGACCAAGAAGAGCCGCAAGACGGTAAAGAGGAATTTATTGCCTTTTTGCTGAAGGGCCCGGTTTACGACAAGACTGATCTGGACATAATCGAGGAAAATCGAAAAAGTATCGCATCGTGGCGGACAAGAGGTTAATGATTGATACGTCTGTTCTCATTGAATATTTTCGAGTTAGAGACACGAATTCAAGGCTGGTTGCGCATTTCCGCAGTTTTGATCAGCTATTCATTTCTGCAGTCACCGAGTTTGAGATTTTTAACGGAGCGAGTAGGCCCCATCAACAGTTCTGGGTGGAATTGGTTAGTCGCCTTGTTGTGTTGCCATTTGATAGTCAGGCAGCAAGGGAATCAGCTAACATTGTGTCCGCTCTAAAGACGAAGAGAAAATCAATTGATAAGCCTGATCTTTTTATTGCTGCCACGGCAATAGTCCATGATTTGCCGTTGGATACTCATAACGTCAGACACTTCAGAGATATTGAAGCCTTGAGGCTAGTGCTTTACCCATGATCGATAGGTCGCCTGGTTTTGAAACGATTATCGGTCTGGAGGTGCATGCGCAAATGCTGACCGAGAGCAAGATTTTTGCAGGCGATGCGTCCTCCTTTGGCGCAGAGCCCAACACGCATATCAGTGCCATAACACTTGGCTTGCCCGGTACCTTGCCGCGGCTGAACAAGCGCGCGGTGGAGCTGGCTGTGCGGATGGGGCTGGCTTGTGGGTGCGACATTTCGCGCCACCAGATTTTTGATCGCAAGAATTATTTCTATCCCGATCTTCCGAAAGGATATCAAATCACCCAGGATCGTACACCGGTGTGTCGCGGAGGATTCATTCCCATTCGATTGAAGTCGGGTGAGGTGAAAAGCATTCGGCTCAACCGGATTCACCTGGAGGAAGATGCAGGAAAGTCCATTCATGCGGAGGGGCACGATGAAACGCTTTTGGATTTTAACCGGGCCGGCACCGCGCTGATTGAGATTGTGACCGAGCCGGTGCTCACCAGTCCGGAAGAAGCCGGGGCGGTGTTGGCCGAAATCCGCAAGATGGTGCGCTACCTGGGCATCTGTGATGGCAACCTGGAGGAGGGATCGTTGCGGTGCGATGCGAATGTGTCGGTGCGGCCGCAGGGTTCAGGTGTGCTGGGAAAAAAAGTGGAAGTGAAAAACATGAACTCGATCCGCCATGTGCAACGAGCCATCGAGGTAGAGGCGACCCGGCAAATCGAGTTGGTTTTGCGGGGCGAGGACGTGGTCTCCGAAACCCGGTTGTATGATGCGGCTGCCAACACCACGCGCAGCATGCGCATCAAAGAAGAGCTCAACGACTACCGTTACTTTCCCGACCCGGATTTGGCCCCGGTCGTGCTTTCGGACGATTGGCTGAACGCCATCCGTGCCTCAATGCCCGCGTTACCCGAGCAGGTGGTCAGTCACCTAATGGAAAAGTACGCGTTACCCGAGTACGATGCCCGTGTGCTGGCCGATGACCGTGAGGTGGCCATGTATTTTCAATCGGTGTGCGAGCATACCCCATCCTTCAAATCCGCATCCAACTGGCTCATGGGGCCAGTGAAGTCGTACCTCAACGAAAAAGGCATCGAAATCGGAAAGTTCCCGTTGACGCCTGCGCAACTGGCTGCTTTGGTTAACCTGATCGAAGCTGGCCAGGTCAGCTACACGGCAGCCGCGCAGAAAATTTTCCCCGCCTGGGTTCTTCAGCCGGAGGCCGATCCGGCACAATTGGCGAATACACTCAATCTCCTTCAGGATAGTTCGGCCGATAGCCTTGGACCGCTGGTCGACCAGGTTATTCGGGAATTTCCGCTTAAGGTGGAGGAATACCACAAAGGGAAAAAGGCCATTGTAACCATGTTTATGGGCGAAGTGATGAAGCGCAGCAAAGGCAAAGCCGATCCCCGATTGACACAAGAGTTGATTTTACAGCGACTGAAGAAGTCGTGAGGTCGCCCGTTTGTGCCGCTTAATTTTTGCAACTTTGCACGCTATGAATATACGCTTCACGATAGGTATGTGCGCGCTGGCCATGTTCGTTTTGGCCTGCCAGGGGGATAAGAAGGAAACACCCAAAGGAAACCCGGTGACCATTTCGGGTAAGGTGGGTTTCCCGCAGAAGGACCAATGGATTGTGTTTGCCGAGTTGAGGCCTGATAATTCCGTGATTAAACGCGACTCGGTGCAGGTCAAGGAAGATTTTACGTACACGAAGACGGTAATGGTTCCTGAGCCTGCCTTTTATCAAATCAACTTTTTCAATCAGCAGCTTGTGAATGTCATCCTCAACAAAACCAATCTTGAGGTAAATGTGGATGGCAATGCGCCCAGCGGCTTTGCCGAAATTAAGGGCTCGGCCGAACATGAGTTCATGAATGAAGTACGCCAGCGTCTGAACGCCCAGCAAAATAACCCGGCCGTAGCAGCGCTGGAGGCTGAGTTTCAGCAGGCGGTGCAACAGCAAAATGAAAAGAAAATTACCGAACTACAGGAGCGCTACCTGGAGATCAGTCGGGCCAGCACCGATTCCCTGGCTGACTTTGTACGGAAACAACCGGCTTCGCTGGCCGTGATGGAAGTACTACAGGCCAATCTGCTGGATGCCGATGAGCATTACGACCTGTACCGCGAGGCGGCTGAAAAGTTGAAGGCTGAGTTACCGAATTCGCCCTACATCAGCGAGTTTATCGCCCGCGTGAAAACCATGGAAGCCACCGCGGTGGGGCAGCTGGCGCCCGAAATTTCTCTGCCCAATCCGGAAGGAAAGGTGATCAGCCTTTCCTCGTTGCGTGGCCAGTACGTGCTGGTTGATTTTTGGGCCAAGTGGTGCGGACCGTGCAGACGGGAAAATCCGAACGTGGTGAAGGCCTTCAATAAATACAAAGACAAGGGTTTCACTGTATTTGGCGTGTCGCTCGATCGCACACGGGAAGACTGGGTAAAAGCTATTCAGGAGGACGGCCTGACGTGGACGCACGTGTCGGATTTGAAATACTTTGAGTCTCAGGCGGCACGCGACTATAACATCAATGCCATTCCGTTTTCGCTGCTGCTTGATCGCGAGGGCAAGATTATTGCCAAGAACTTGCGCGGTGCAGCTTTAGAAAAGAAACTCGAAGAAGTTTTTTCAAGCGCTGCGCCATGAAGCACCTCATTCCGTTCTTTTTGTTGGCTTACCTGGTCTCCTGCAACAAATCAGACGAGAAGCCGGCTGCCTTTGCCGTCCAGACGGACAGTGTAGTGATGGCGTCTCCTGGTGGATGTCAAGGTGATTCGATTCCGTGCGTCAGTTTTAAAGTCACGTTTCCTCGTATTGCGGGCTTATCCAAAGCAGCCGAGGATACTTTGACCCGGGCCCTGGCACGTTTGCCGATCAACGTAGATAACAGGCCGAAAGATATTGCTGAAAGTGGTACGCGTTTTCTGGCCGATTGGAAAGAGATCAATGAAGAATTTGAGGGTGCCACGGCACCTTGGTCGTTCGAGTCGAACGCCACGGTGTTGATTGCGAGCGATACGTTGATCAGCATTAAGGTGTGGAGCTACCAATACACCGGAGGCGCACATGGATCGCAAGAAACCCATTACATCAACCTGCACCCCGTGACCGGGGTGCGACTCACCTTAGATGATTTTCTGCGACCCGGCTACCTGGCAGTGTTAACCGCAGTTGGTCATCAGGCTTTTCGGGAAGCGCGCGGACTGACACCAGACGAAGACCTGGAAGCAGCCGGATTTGAATTTCCGGATGGGTTTACACTCAACACCAACTTCGGATTCTCCGGCAACGGAATTGAGTTCACATTTAACATTTATGAGATCGGGCCTTACGTCCTCGGGCCGTCTGAATTCACTGTTCCGTATCGCGAATTGGCGGCTTACCGAAAGTGAGTTTTTATTGGAATGAGGTAAAGCAGTAACT
>DAIPHR010000052.1:0-16419 GCA_036771215.1 Cyclobacteriaceae bacterium | reverse complement strand
TCACCCCTTCACAGCCGTCACTTCAATTTCCACCAGGTAGTCCGGGTCAATAAGTGCACTGACCTCCACCATGCTCGTGGCCGGTTTTATGGTGTTGAAAAACTCCCCGTGCACCTTCCCGATCTCCTCCCACCGGCTAATGTCCGTGACGAACATGCGCGTGCGCACCACATCGGTGAGCGAATAGCCGGCCTGCGTCAACACCTTGCTGATTTTCTCCAGAATGTACCGCGTTTGCGCGGCCGCATCTTCACGGCCCACCAGCACACCCTTCTCATCCACGGCCACGGTGCCGGAAACCTCCAGCAGGTTGCCTAACTGAACCGCACGCGAATACCCCACAATGTTTTCCCACGGGGCACCGGTCGAAATGTTTTTGCGTTTTGTCATCACCGGTGAAGGTAGGAAGTAATCTCAAAAAAATACAGATATTTCAAGCATGTCGTTGAGTGACCAAACCCACTACGAGCGCTACAGCCGCCACCTGGTGCTGCCGGGCTTCGGGCCCGAGGGCCAGCAGCGGTTGCTGCAGTCGAGGGTTGCGGTGGTCGGTGCTGGCGGTTTGGGCAGCCCGGTACTGCACTACCTGGCCGCGGCCGGGGTGGGCCGGCTCACGATTATCGATTTTGACACCGTGCAGCTCTCCAACCTGCAGCGGCAGGTGCTCTTCGATGAATCGAACATTGGCCAGAACAAAGCAAAGGCGGCCGCCCACAAAATCTCCGCGATCAACCCTGTTGAAGTCATAGCAATCAGCGAAAAACTGGAGTCCGCCAACGCGTTGCCGTTTCTCCAGGGTCATGATTTAGTCATCGACTGCACCGACAACTTTGCCGCGCGTTACCTGATCAACGATGCCTGCACGCTGCTGAATCTGCCGTGGGTGTATGGCTCCGTGTTTCAGTACGAGGGGCAGGTGGCGGTGTTCAATTCAAACGGCAGCACCACGTACCGTGACTTGTTCCCCGAACCGCCAAAACCGGGTGTGGTTCAGAACTGTGAAACGGCTGGTGTCTTGGGCGTGCTCACCGGCATTATCGGCAGCCTCATGGCCAGCGAGGCCATAAAGGTGCTGGCCCGGCTCGAACAACCCCTGAGCAATACGTTGCTGATTTTCGACTCCCGCACAAACCGGATTGACCTCTTCCCTGTTCCCGACCGGCAGGCACGAAAACAAGTGACAAAATTGATCGATTATGACGAGTATTGTGGAACAAAACCCCCTCGCGATATGAAGGAAGTAACGGTACAAGAGCTGAAGCACCTGATGGATACCGGTGCCGATTTTCAACTCATTGACGTGCGCGAGCCACACGAATACGATATCTGCAACCTGAAGGGCGAGCTGATACCCCAGGGGCAAGTCCCCTTTAATGTAGACAAAATCTCGCGCGACAAACAGGTGGTTATACACTGCCGCAGTGGCGGCCGGAGCGGCACGATGGTCAACTGGCTGGAAAAGAACCACGGCTTTACAAACCTGTATAACCTCAAGGGTGGCATATTAGCCTGGGCCGATCAGATTGATCCTACAGTAACCAAGTATTGATTGAAGCTCAAGCATCCCATCAATCTACATAAGGGTGCCACGGCACTGGTCGTGGCGGCCCTGATGTGGTACTACCAGAATTTTTCTGTCGAAGCCTGGATTTACCTGGCCCTGCACGGCAGTTACGGCCTGCTCTGGTTGATGAAGGATCGCCTGTTCCCCGACCGCCAGTGGGAACAGCCGTGCGGTGTGCCGTATGCTTTCCTCGTATTTTCTTTCTTGCTGCTCTACTGGGCAGGTCCGTTTCTACTCATCGCCAATGACTGGAACACTCCCCTGCCGGCCCTGGCGGGTGCTGTCGCGCTGAATATCATCGGAGTATTTCTTCATTTTGGCAGTGACGCCCAAAAGTATTTCACCCTGCAGCAGAAAAGCGGCCTCATCACCTCTGGCTTTTTTCAACGGAACAGAAACACGAACTACCTGGGGGAAATGTTCATCTATGGAGGTTTCGCGCTTACCGTGTTTCACTGGATTCCATTCGCTATTCTCGCCTTCATCTGGCTGGGCTTGTTCTTGCCCAACATGTTGAAAAAAGACAAATCCCTATCCCGTTACCCGGAATTCAACGACTACAAAAAACGAAGCGGATTATTCCTGCCTAGGTGGTTTTAGTCCGAACGAGATATCCGGATAGAACCATAACGATCAGGCTCACCGCCAGTGCGGGTACCAGGGGTGGCCATTCGGTATCCAGATTTTTGAAAATCAGCCAGGTGGCCAGGCCAAAAATCATGGACAGAATAGCACCCGCGCTGTTGGCCCTGCGCCAATACAAACCGAACGTTAAGGGCACGAAAAGCGACACCAGGCTCAAAATGGAAGATTCGCCAACGAGTTCGTAGATGTTACTGCGCCACATGGCCATACCGGTTGCCAGCGCACTGAACAGCAGAATGGAACCACGCGTGAGCAATAACATTTCCCGGTCAGTAAAGGGCTTACACCGCAGCGGCCTAACCAGGTTCTCCGAAAAGATCGCGGCCGGTGCCAGAATGGCGCTACTGGTTGTACTCATGATGGCCGACAAGAGTGACCCAAAAAACAAGATCTGCACTACAATATTGGTGTGTTCCAACACCATACGTGGCAAAACCAACTGTCCATCACCGGTTAATTGATTGGCATACAAATGTTGCGCACACAGGCTGATGAATAACGGCAGCAGCGCTACGGTGAGGTAAAGTGCGGCCGCGATGTAGCAGGAGTACTCTGCTGTACGTGCGCTGCCGGAAGACATGGCTCGCTGGTAAACGTCCTGGGAGGGAATGGAACCCAGCCCCAACACCGACCAGGCGGCCAGCCAGGTCATGATGCCCCACGGTGTGCCTTCCGGGAAAAACCGGAATCGGTCGGCCGGAACGCTCGCCATCACGGTATCCCATCCTCCGGCTTTATCGCTCATCACAACAGCCAGCACGATCAGGCCAACCACGATGATGATACTCTGGATAAAATCAGTAATCGAGATCGCCCACATTCCACCGATGACCGTATAAAAAGTGACCACCACGGTGCTGATCAACACACCTTGCCACACGGCAAGCCCTGTGACTACGTTGAGGATGAGACCCATGGCCACGAGTTGTGCGGCTATATAGCCCACATATGAGGGCACCAGGAAAGCTCCTGCAATCAACTCGGTCTTTTTTCCGTAGCGAACTTCAAAAAAATCACCCAGCGTGAGCAGATTCATCTGGTAAAGCCTGCGCGCATAAAAAAAACCGAACAACAATAGGCACAGCGCTGCACCGAAAGGATCTTCAATCACCCCGATGAGGCCGTCTTTCAGAAACTCAGATGAAGCGCCAAATACCGTTTCCGAACCGAACCAGGTGGCAAACAGGGCAGCTGAACTCAGCACCAGCGGAAGACTGCGGCCAGCCAGCATAAAATCCCCCGAAGTTTTCACCCGCTGAGACGCCTTGTAACCCACCCAGACGGTGAGCAGCAGGTACAGAATGATGGATGCGAGTAGCAACGTAGCCGGGCAAAAACAGCGCTAAAATAGCAGAAGCAGCCTTCGCTGCAATTACTTCTTTTTGCGGAACTGAAACGTGCGAGTGACGTTGAAGCCCAGGTGCAGTTCACCTTCGGCCCACTCTCCTCCTGTTTCGGCAATAAATGCCCGCTCGGTTAACCCCAACGAATTCGAAATCACCAGTTGAAAAACATGGCCTCCGGTCTCGATATCTACCCCCAAACCAAACGAATTGTGATAGGGATTTCCTGCGGGCACGTTAACCCGGTAGTAGTATTCAGAGGTGAGGGCTACACTGCCGGAAATCTTATACCGACCGCCAAGTCCAACGGCAAATTGGTCATTTAGCTCCACCAACTGATCAACCGCGTTGCGGTGAATAAGGGTTGGCATCAACTGTAACGAGAGTTCATCGCTGAATTTGCGGGCAACCAACACCTGCATAGTGTACGAAAGTCGTTGTCGGGTTTCGATGGGTGTTGGGGAATCCTGGCTGCGGGGTGAAAGCTTCAGGGCCGCATTTCCAAACAAGGTCAGGGTTACCGGCATGGGATTTTCGCCCGAGCTTTGTTGCAGCAGTTTGTACCTCAGGTTGCCATCCATTGTCTTATCCACCGAATTTCGGCCCAGCCCAACCCCAAGACGATCGGTAATTCCGTATTCCAGACCGAGCCGCACGAATGCCTGGTCTAGCCCGAACAATTCGTAAAGTCCTCCATTAATAGCCCCAAAGCGGTGGGCAAATATGAATTCCAGTTCGCGGGCACTCTTGGTTTCCACCGTTTGCCCGGTCACCAGGCGTGTGCTCTTAAAAGTTTGTTCCGTCAGCACGGAGCCGGAGGGTCGCTCGGGCAGCAAGGTCATCGTTGGCTGAGCCAGCAGCAGCGCTGGCCACAGCAGCAGAACAACAAGAACTTTTTTCATTGAGGTTTGTACGTTAGGTCGAGAGTAACTTCTACTTCTTCAGCAATGTTTTGCCACAACAGCTGGGGGCGGGGGACTTCATAATCTTCCAACCGCAACAGGAATTTCGCCCGAATACGAAGGCTGCCCGGCTGGACATCCAGTGTACCGGCAACGGCCACATCCCGGGTTACCCCGTGGAGGGTCAGTTTTCCCACCGCCTTTACCTGGCGCTGGCCCGATTGAACTGAAAGGCCTTCAACATTTCCGCGGAAAAAAGCATGGGGGTACTTGGATGTATGTACATATTTTTCATTAAAGTGCTGGCGCATCAACGACTTATCAAACTCAAACTCCTTCATGGAAACACGAAACTCAATGATGCCGGATGAAAGATCAATCGCGCTCTCCACTTTCTTATTTTCGGCTTTGATATCCTCCAAAGGAGCATCCGAAAAAAATAGGATGGACGAGCGCTGGGTAACAAATACCTGGCCTCTTGCACAAAAGCAGGTTGTGAGGGCGAGCAAAAGAAAGGCGATGGTCTTCATTAGTTGGCTAGTTATTGGGTGCTCCGTCATCTACCCAGCAATTGATGAGGTTGATTTCAGCCTGCGGTAATTTCGGTCCGCCTCGCGGCATAAAAGACGGATTATCAACCGGTAAGTTAATGCGGTTTTTGATCTGCCCCGCCCTCAGCCGAACGCTGTTATACGAATTCATGTCTCGCCCGGAGGCTGAACTGTGACAGGCGTTGTCTGAAAGCCCGCAACCTGAAACAAGAATGGGACGCACCCCATTGAGATAACTGGCATCTGACAGCACCATTCGGCTGGTGGACGATGTACACGCGGAACCTCCATCTGCCACCACAATATTGTACGTGCCCGGGCCCAGATTCGCGAACAGGTTTGAGGTTTGAAAGGCACCATTGTTGATCCTGTATGAAAGTGCAGGGGACCCTGATGCCGTTATGGTGAGGCTGCCCGAACTTCCGCCACAAGTTGAATTCACCACTTGAACGCTTGAAATCACAATGTTGCCAGGGGATTCCAGCGTAATCGACAGCGTTTTTTCACATCCGGTATTGTCTTGGATGGTTACCTGAAAAATACCTCCGGAGAGATTACTGAAGGAAGGTGAGGACTGGAACGCACCATTATCCAATTTAAACTGATAGGGCTGATTTCCTCCGGTGCCGGTAACGGTGATGCTACCGTCTGGGGCCGAGCATCCGGTGGGATTGCTCTTGGTCGCCAATACAATTTGAAGGTCCGACTGAGAACAATCAGCAGGTTGGGCGTCTTCGCTCGCGCAGGACTGACAAAAAAGAACCCACCACAGTGTGATCACGTGTAGAAGGAGGCCAAGGGATGTTTTCATTTCCCGAAGTTATTGAATAAACCTGATAGAACGTTAACCCGGGCTCTCACGAAAGGCACGTTTCCCGAGGCACGAGGTAGCAACGGTTCTGATCGGAGTTAACGCTTTACACGAGTTCGGGCCGAGTCAACTTCGGCCGAGTCAGGAGCGACATATTTTTGGCGGATGCGCTCCTTTAATTGCGACTTGGAGCCGGGGAAGGTCGTTCTGCGGCTAATGTCGTAGCTGACGAGCACGATGAACACTGCAAAAGCCGCAACAAACCCGAGGAATATTTTTTTTGAGCGTGTCATAACAAAAAAAGGGCCTGACGGCCCTTTTTTTCTACTTGATTTTCTTTACCACCGCTTCAAACGCTTCGGGATGATTCATGGCCAGGTCAGCCAGCACCTTTCGGTTCAAGTCCACTCCGGCTTTCTTCACCTTACCGATGAACTCGGAGTAGGACATACCGTGCAAACGGGCACCGGCATTGATACGGGCAATCCACAACGCCCGGAAGTCACGCTTCTTGGCTTTACGATCGCGGTAGGCATACACCAGACCTTTTTCAACGGCATTCTTGGCTACCGTCCATACATTTTTCTTGCGACCAAAGAACCCTTTGGCCAATTCGAGCACCCGCTTTCTGCGGGCGCGTGATGCAACGTGGTTTACTGAACGAGGCATACATTTTTTGTTTTTGGTTGTTGGCGTCCTGTTGCCAGGCTCTTAAAGCCAAAAACCGGGTTGAACATTGATTAACCTATTTATACCAAATACGGCAGCATCGGCTTAATATTACCCTCGTCAACTTTCTTAACGGTGGTTTTATGCCCGAGTCTCCGCTTTTGTTTGGTCTCCTTCTTGGTCAGAATGTGGTTCTTGTAGGCCTTCTTGCGTTTAATTTTTCCGCTTCCGGTCACTTTGAACCTTTTCTTTGCTCCTGACTTTGTTTTCAGCTTCGGCATTTTATCTCAATTTAAAATCACTTCTTTCCTTTCGGGGCTACCATCATGTACATCCGCTTCCCCTCCAGTCTCGGCATCTCCTCTACTTTGCCGACTTCTTCAAGGGATTGGGCAAACTTCAACAACAAAATCTCACCCCGCTCTTTGTACACGATCGAACGGCCGGCAAAGTGAACGTAGGCTTTTACCTTCGCTCCCTCAGCCAAAAACTTCAGCGCATGCTTCACCTTAAAGTTGAAGTCATGATCGTCTGTGTTGGGACCAAACCGAATTTCCTTGACAACGGTCTTCTGGGCATTCGCCTTGATCTCCTTCTGCTTCTTCTTCTGTTCGTACTTAAACTTGCTGTACTCGATTATCTTACAAACCGGAGGATCAGCATTCGGTGAAATTTCCACCAGGTCCAGTCCCAAATCCTGAGCCATCTTGATGGCAACGGAAGTAGGATAAACATCAACTTTAATGTTCTCGCCCACCACCCGCACACGCTGAGCCAAAATACGCTCATTGATACGATACGGTTCTTCCTTTACATTCTGCCGGAAAGGCCGGCCGTAAGGTCTGTTGCCGGGCCTGTTCGGAGGTCGGCTTCCGCTGAAACTGGGTTTAAATGCCACTTATTGGGTTTAAGTTTTAAAAACAGGGTGCAAATATCGGACAAATCCGCAATCCTGCAAATTTGGCCTGAAAACGAATTTTTACCCTTTCAAGAGGGCATTGCGAAGTCGCTGGCATATTGGCTGGCAAACTCCGAGAGCAAAAGCGCGCCTTTGTCGCCCTCACCGTGCTTGCGCACGGCCACTTTGCCTTCAGCCGCCTCTTTTTCGCCCACAATCAGCATATACGGCACCTTACTTACTTCGGCATCCCGAATTTTCCGGCCAATTTTTTCGTCCCGGTCATCCAAAAAGCCTCGAATGTCCCGGTCTTTCAGGGTATCCAGCACTTGCTTCGCGTAGTCGTTGAACTTTTCGGAAATGGGCAAAACCGCGATTTGCTCGGGGGCAAGCCAAAGCGGGAAGTTGCCCGCGCAATGCTTGATCAACACGGCTACAAACCGTTCCATGGAACCGAACGGAGCGCGGTGGATCATCACAGGCCTGTGGCGCTGGTTGTCGGAGCCAATGTACTCCAATTCAAAGCGATCCGGCAGATTGTAATCCACCTGGATGGTACCCAACTGCCAGCTTCGCCCCAGGGCGTCCTTGACCATAAAGTCCAGCTTGGGCCCGTAAAAGGCGGCCTCGCCCTTGACGGCTACCGTCTTCAATCCACGCTCATCGGCTGCTTCCTGAATCTCACGCTCGGCCCTCTCCCACAGTTCATCGGCCCCAATGTACTTGGATTTATTGTCGGGGTCGCGCAGCGATACCTGGGCCGTATAATTTTCAAATCCCAAAGACTTGAACACAAACAGCACGAGATCAATCACTTTAACAAATTCCTCCTTTACCTGATCGGGCCGGCAGAAAATGTGAGCATCATCTTGCGTGAAGCCGCGCACGCGGGTGAGCCCGTGTAACTCTCCGCTTTGCTCGTAACGGTACACGGTACCGAATTCAGCCAGGCGAATCGGAAGATCTTTGTACGACCGTGGTTTTACTTTATAAATCTCGCAGTGATGTGGGCAGTTCATGGGCTTCAAGAGGAACTGCTCACCTTCATCTGGGGTATGAATCGGTTGAAACGAGTCTTTGCCGTACTTCTCATAGTGCCCGGACGTGACGTACAACTGCTTGCCGCCAATGTGGGGCGTGACTACGGGATCGTAGCCGGCCTTTACCTGTGCCTTGCGCATGAACTGCTCCAGGCGCTCGCGCAAGATGGTGCCTTTCGGTAACCACAACGGCAAGCCCATGCCAACCTTTTCCGAAAACGCAAACAGTTCCAACTCTTTACCCAGTTTGCGGTGGTCGCGCTTTTTCGCCTCCTCCAGCAGATGAATATATTCTTCCAGTTCTTTCTGCTTGGGGAAGGTGATGCCATAAATGCGCGTGAGCATTTTGTTCTTTTCGTTCCCGCGCCAATACGCGCCAGCCACATTGGTGAGCTTGATCGCCTTAATCAATCCGGTGTGCGGAATATGCGGACCGCGACACAAGTCTGTGAAGGTACCCTGTTTGTAAAACGTGATGCTACCATCGGCCAGATCGTTCAATAATTCAACCTTGTAGGGATCCTGCTTCTGCGTAAAATAACCGATGGCCTCGGCCTTGCTTACCTCGCTGCGCTGAAACGCGTTATTCGCTTTGGCCAACTCGGCCATCTTCTTCTCTACCGCCAGCAGATCTTCCTCCCCAAAGGCGCGATCGCCCAGGTCGACATCGTAATAAAAACCACTTTCAATTGGTGGCCCGATCCCAAACTTTACGCCCGGGTAAAGCGCTTCGAGCGCTTCGGCCAGCAGGTGAGCCGATGAGTGCCAAAAGGCGTACTTGCCGCCTTTATCGTTCCATGTAAAGATGCGTATCGCGGCATCCTGGTGAATGGACCGCGACAGATCCCAAATCTCTCCATTCACTTCAATGGCAAGTGCATTACGGGCCAAACCTTCGCTTATGCTTTGCGCAATCTCGATTCCTTTCACCGCGGAGGGAAACGTACGAATGCTTCCATCGGGCAGTGTGATGTTTACCTGACTCATATCTACAATAAGGCTGCAAATATAGCCGAAATGGACGAAGCGCTTTACAGCTGGAACTGCGCGGTAAAGAGTATACCGAAGTTACGAACATCCGGACGATCGAGGTACGTCAGGCGATGTACAAAGTCAACACGCAGGAAACGGAAGATGTTTTCTACTCCGTAGCCCAATTCCACATAGGGGCGGCTGTCCAGGAACCCCGGCAGCAAGGTAGGTTCGCCATCCGGAGTTTGCTGAGCAATCAAGGCCTGGTTGGAGTCGCGCATGCCGCCCATCAACACGTTGGCGGTTGCCAGCATGCGCCAGTTTAGCTTGCGAAGTAAAGGCACACGGTTAAACAGGAATCCTTCAAAATAGTGGCGATACTGCAGGGACGCATAGTGGTCACTCACAAATTCGCCAAAATTCATGAGGTTAAAGGTAACCGGTGAATAAATGGGGGTTTGGTTACCCAGGTGGAGCGAAAGCAGCGGGTACGGAATCGTATTGAAAACATATTCGCTCTGCAACGTAACATAGCCCACGCCCAACGTGCCGGCCGCCATACGTTTAGTGACCGACAGCCGCAACTTATCGTAGTCAAAATCGCTGCTCATAACACCACTGAAGCCACGGGTATAACGAAGCGTAATGACCGGCCACTTGTTGGTGCCCAGGCTGATGCGCTCGTTGTCGTTTTGCAGAAACAGTTCATCGCGGGCATAGCGCGACTCCAGCGCCACCTCAGCCGACTGGTATTGATCGATAACGGGTGAATTGAGTTCTTCCGGGTTAGCCACATACCCAAACGCAAACGTGGGTTCGAAGGTAAAGTACCGGGCCATCACTTTGCCGGAAAAACCTTTGAATAGCTCGCGCTTGAACGTAACCCGGTTGTCATAGCTGTAGTAGCCTCTTCTGAAATTTCCCCAACGCGATGCGGCCAGGAAGATGGGATTATCTACCAGATTGTCTTCATCAATGCCGATCCTACCCAAGTCGCGGTGGGCGCTTAGGGTTAGCGTGGTCCAGCGGTCTCGGGACAGAATTCGTTGGGCAGACACAAAGTACTTTATGCGTTGATCGTCAAACCCGTACCCCAACTGGCCGGTAAACACCCACCTGCGGCTGAATCTGGCATTGGTGCGCAACCCGGCCTGAAGCCGAATGCCTTCGATCGTGTTCCAGGAAGCAAGTCCCAGGTAGGGGCCTACATCAACCCGTCCGGCATTGAAGTAGCCACTTACGAGTGTTTTAATGATGTCCGTATATGTTCGAATAACCGGGATGTTTTTGAGCGTGTCAATCATGCGGTATACGTTCTTCTCGGTTGATGTAAGGGGTTCGTGACGGAGGGTATCCCACGCTGTATCCGGCTCCGACTGACGGGCATTCTCAGCCGTGAGAATAGGCGGTTCATAGAAAGCGGGCGGGCGCGGCTGATTCACCACAAAATTCCGGTTGCTCGTGTAGAACTTCGCCAGCATTCCCGCTGAGTTCTTTGAAAGTTCGCCCACATCGATGAGTACCCGGTTTTTCACCGGCAGCCAGTACCCCAGCTCCGTTTTTTGTAACTCTTGCTGTATCTTGATTTTCTCCACAAAGTTGATGTTCGCCTGTGCACCCACGGTAGCATCGATTTGTTTGAGGGCATACTGCTCTTTGGTAATCCAAAGCGTGCCGGCAAATGCGAGATCCTGAGGGCTCCGCGGAAAAAAGTCGAGCCGGTAACAAAAATCACCTCCCAGCATCAAGCTATCGGTGAGGTCGTAGTCATAATACAGCCGCCAACTGTCAGCGATGGGGGATACAAACTCCTTGGCCAGAATCGTCAACCAGTTTTCGTAAAAGTTGTACTCCTGAAAGGAGGAACCGATGACCTGTGTCACCAACGATCCATCCTCCACTCCTACGCCACTAATCTTCGATTTCAGGATGTGCTCCTTCTTCAGAGATGGCGCATCCCGGTAATACACTTTTGACACCGCTTCCGTAATGAATAGCGGCAGGATCGGCTTGCCATCTTCACCCGCAATACGATCCACACTGTCCAGCACGGCCGAAATCTTCTTCATGATCTTTCGCTCACGAAGTTCTTCGCTTATTTTATCCACATCCACCTCAATTTTGGTATAGGTGTCGTATTCATACGCGGAAAGTTTGCGCTTATCATTTCGGTCTTTGTTGCGTACTACTTTTCGGAGAATGTCGAAGGCCGGGTTTTCTCCGGCATAAACCACCACCTCTTGTAAGGAAGTGCGCTCCTCGTCCAACTGGAAGTTGATGGTCTGGGTTATTCCTCGCTTCACCGGTTTTTTCTTGAGCAGATATCCCACGTACGATACCTGAAGGGTATCGGTTGGATTATTGGTCCGGATAAGGTAGTTGCCATCGAAATCGGTAGTAGTGCCCACCGATGTTCCTTTGAATACCACGTTGGCAAAAGGAATCGGATCACCCGAACTGGCGTCCGTAACCTTTCCCTTGACGAGGGTTTCCTGCGCATGGGCCTGCCAAAAGGAAAAACCGATCGCAGAAAGCAGAATAAACCGTGGGAATACGCTCAACACAAAAAATCCAAACACAAAGTTAACGATTATTGACGGTGAACGGTTGCACTCATCACCCGTTATTGCGTGTTAAATGCGAATGGGCTCCCGCTGCCCCATGTGGCGGGGTTCTGTTTTTAGCACGTACAAATCCAACACGGCCTTCGTTCGCGCCAGGTACTCGCGCCAATGCACCTGCAGGGCCGGATGATTGCGGGGTTGTTCGGCTACCAGCGCTACGGCATCAATTTGATAGTAACGGCTGATAAACAGCGCACGGTAACTGTGAAAAGGTTGGGTGATAATAACAAACTTATCCTGCCCAAAAATCTCTTTACTGCGAACAATGGAATCCAGGGTACGCAGGCCAGCGAAGTCCAGCGTAATGGCAGAATCCGGAACGCCTGCCTTCACCAACGCTTTCTTCATTTCCACCGGTTCGTTGTAGTACTGTGTTCGGTTGTCGCCACTCACCAGCACATGCGTAATCTTGCCCTGCCCATACAGTGCGGCAGCCGCTTCAATGCGGTTGTTAAAAAACGGATTGGGTGAGCCATTGGCCAACCGGTGACTGGTGCCCAGAACGAGCGCCACGCGTTGTGCCGGCAAATCCCGGATATCGGTGAAAATCCGGTGGCGCGTGCTGCGGATGATCCACACATTAGAAGCTAACACAAATGCCACCGTTAACGCTACTGCGGCACTACCCCACTTCAATACCCGCTTCCGCCACATCGTCATTCCATTAAAGCCAGACAAAACTACGAAATGGTCTTCAGAAACTCACGCTCCAGAAGATCAGATCGCTTAACAACATTTCGCAACCACTTCAACCGAATGCGTATCTGTTCTTCATCCGACAAATGCCAGGGTATATCAGTGCGCGGCCGGAGTTTGGCCAGCAACGTACTGAGGCAAATGGCCGTGCTCACGGAAATGTTCAGGCTCTCGGTAAACCCGTACATCGGAATGTGAACCTTTTGATCGGCCATTTCCAATGCCTGGTCTGAAATACCGCGTTGCTCGTTCCCCATGACCAGCGCCAGGCGCGTATCCACATCCACTTCATGTATTGAAATACCATCGGGTGATGGATCGGTTACCAAAATGCGATACCCCTGCCCCTTCAGTTGACGGAAACAGGCAACGGCATTGTCGACCGATCGCGATTTGTGGCGGACCAAATCAATCCAATATTGTGAGCCCTTCAGGACTTTCTTATTCGTTCCGTATTTGCTGTAATTCTCCACGATGTGCACCTCCTGGAGCCCCAGACATTCGCAGGTGCGGATCACTGCACTGGTGTTTTGTGACTGATAAATATCCTCCATCACTACGGTAACATGGCGTGTGCGCTGCTCCATTACGCGATCCATAAAGCTGCGCTTGTGGTCCGTCACGTATTGTTCCAAAAAGGCAATCAGTCGTCTGTTTTTTTCGTCTTCCATCATGAAACAAACACGAGCTTGCCGTGTTGTTCGTTCAAACTTCGGCAAAGATGAACGATCAGGGGAAATATCTCATTATCGGTGGCACCTCCGGCATTGGTCTGGCCTTAACCCAACAATTAATTGAACTCGGACACAAGGTATGGACAGCCTCAAGGCGGTTGACAGGCGAGCCGCGCGCAAACCATCTGGTTTTTGATGCCCTGACGGGCGATGCCGCTGCCCTTGCACTTCCCGATGCCTTAGATGGGTTCGCCTATTGCCCCGGAAGCATTAACCTCAAACCTTTTCACCGTTTGTCGGACGCAGAGTTTCTCGAGGACTTTCAACTGAACGTTTTGAGTGCCGTGCGGTGTACCCGCGCGTTGCTACCGAAACTGAAGGCAAGCCCCCGAGCATCCATTGTGTTCTTTAGCACGGTGGCGGTATCACAAGGCATGCCGTTTCACGCTTCTATTGCAGCCGCGAAAGGTGCCCTTGAAGGGATCACCAGATCGCTGGCAGCCGAGTTTGCACCCGCGATTCGGGTCAATGCCGTGGCCCCGTCATTAACCGACACACCGCTGGCCGGCCGATTGCTGACATCGGAAGAAAAAAGAAAAGCCTCGGGTGACCGCCATCCGCTCAGGCGGGTGGGAAATGCTGATGACATTGCCACTGCTGCGCGGTTTTTGCTCACGCCCGATTCGGCCTGGGTAACGGGGCAAATTCTGGCGGTGGATGGCGGCATGTCTTCGGTGCGAGGCATGTGAATCAGAATCTCTATTTTTGCACCGTGAAAAGTGTGACCCTACGATTTTTAGCATTTTTGGGGGCCTTTTGGTTACTCGCAGAAGCAGCCAACGCACAGGTGCCGCCCTATGCAGACGAGCACCTGGAGTTGCACGTTGACCTGGCCGACACGTTTGTACGCTCGGAGCCGCTGCCCATGTCCGATCCATCCGAATCCGCCATGCCCTTCGCCTGGAAAACCGTCTCCAACTTCGCGTTCGGGAAGAACCGAGGGCAACTCACGATGGTAGCCGACTTATCAGCCCTTCATCCCTACTTCCGTGACCGCGTTCAATTGCTGATTCACAACTGCAAAAAAAGAGGTATCGAGCTCGCGATCGTAGAGACCTACCGTTCGCCCAGCAAGCAAAACGAATACAAGACAATGGGTAAAAAATACACCCGCAGTAAGGCAGGCCGGTCTAAACATCAGTATGGACTGGCCATTGATTTGGTGCCTATGATTGATTCCGTGGCGCAGTGGGAGAATCGAACGCTATGGCGGAAGGTTGGCCTCGAGGGTGAAAAACTGGGCCTGCGCTGGGGTGGCCGCTGGCGGCATCTTTATGACCCTGGCCATTTTGAATGGACGGGCGGGCTCGGCAGTAGTCACCTGGCCCTGGGTATGATGCCGCGGGTACCGAATGCTCAATTGTACCCCTGCCTGCAAGCCGATATAGCGGAACTGCGGCAGTGGTGGCAGCAATGGGACGAGCATCAGATGCGCGAACTGCTGGAAGAAACCACAGCAGTGGCGGGCAGCATGCCGTGATGCACCTTCAATTTCCAAACGATTTCATTTTTGGAACCAGCACAGCCGCTGCGCAGATCGAAACGGCCTTTGCTCACGACTGGCAGGGAGTTATTGCCAAGGATGGCGAGCGCTTCGACCGCACAACCGATCATGAAATTCGGTGGAAAGAAGATGCCGACCTGATTGCCCATCTGGCACCCTGGTATCGCATGGGGCTGATGTGGAGCAAACTGCAACGGGGGCCAAGAAAAAAACTACATAAAAAGAGCTGTGCGGAGTACCACCGGTTTTTAAAACGCCTTCGCAAACGCAACGTTCGCATTATGATGGTGCTCCACCATTTCACCAACCCGGTGTGGTTTGCCAACCTTGGCGGGTGGGAGAAAAAAGAGAACGTTGACTTGTGGCTGGATTTCTGTGCGAAAGTGACGGAGGAATTTGGCGAATATGTTGACATTTGGAACACGTTCAATGAACCCAACGTATATGCGAGCTATGGATGGGTTACCGGTTTTTTCCCTCCATTTAAAAAGAATCCCTATCTGGCCGCCACCGTTGTCCAAAATCTCGGGCGAGCCCACAACAAAGCCTATCGGTTGCTGAAAAAACGTTTCCCCAAGAAGCCCGTAGGCATTTCGCATAACGCAGCCATCCTATCTGCCGAAAACCCGCTTGGATGGGTAACAGCCGGGCTGGCCGACTGGTGGTTTATGGACTTTATTCCCTCGCACTTTGAACGGGTGGATTTTTTCGGAATGAGTTATTATGCGCGCATTGGTCACGATCCGCTGCCGATCACCTTTGTAGAAACACCGGAAAAGATGAAGAAGCTCGGACGACCGCATGACGACATGTGGGAGTACTACCCGGCCGGATTGCGCGAGTGTCTCGACCGATACTGGAAAAAGTACAAAAAGCCCTTCATTATTACCGAGAACGGTGTGGCTGACAGTCGTGATGTGCTGCGGTCAAAGGCCATCGCAGACTATGCCTTAGTCGTTCATCAGGCGATGGCTGATGGAATTGACATTCGCGGTTACTTTTGGTGGAGCACGTGGGACAATTTTGAGTGGCACCTCGGGCCTTCGTGCAAATTTGGTCTGTATGCCTGCGATTGGGAAACGAAGGATCGAACTCCGCGACCCAGTGCAGAATTGTTCAGAAAACTAGCGCACTACAAAATGATTGATATCACAGACTGAACTGCCCGCAGAAATAGAAGGGCACCGGTTTGGCCAACGTTAATCTTGCAACACGCGAATCTCCACCCTGCGGTTGAGCGCGCGAGCTTCCGGTGTGCCCTCGTTCGAGAGTGGCTGCGTGCCGCCAAACGCTTTTGTCTTGACCCTATCTTTGCCAACTCCCTTGCTGACAAGGTATTTTTTAACAGCCTCTACGCGGTCTTCAGATAATTTCTGATTTAGGTCCGCCCGGCCGAGATTGTCGGTATGACCCTCCAGTTGAATGACCATCTTCTTATTGTCGTTCATGAGGGCTGCCAGTTCATC
>DAIPHR010000051.1:0-16471 GCA_036771215.1 Cyclobacteriaceae bacterium | reverse complement strand
CCGAGGGTGAGCACCCCTGCGCGCTCGTTGACGAGCAAGCCCAGAGCAGCCAGGAGGACAGGGCTGCCCGCCTTGAAAATCTGCAATGGAAACTCGATTCCCTGACCAAAGTGAATCCAAAATCAGGCGAATGGGAAAGCGACAAAAAGACATTTATTCGTTTCGCCACAGCTGACGGCCATCTGGATATCACCGACTTTCAACCCGAAGGCAAAAAGCGAATGACGCCTGAAGAATTCTTCCGGGGCAACAAACTCTGAGTACCTTTGGCCACTCGGAATGTTGAATAGAGAACCCGGACATTGACATTATCTTCTCTTTGATTGCAGCCCTTTCGGAAAACCGGGTGATTGGTAAGAACAATGACCTGCCCTGGCACCTGCCCGATGACATGAAGTATTTCATGCAAACGACCAAAGGCCACTACGTCATCATGGGGCGAAAAAACTGGGAATCCATTCCTGAAAAATTCCGGCCATTGCCGAATCGCATCAACCTGGTGGTGACGCGCCAGGCTGACTTTCACGCACCCGGGGCAACCGTGGTACATAGCCTGGCCGAGGCGCTGGACCTGGCCCGTTCAGCCGGCCAAACGGAAACCTTTGTGATCGGAGGGGCTGAAATCTACCGGCTGGCCCTACCCTTCGCCAACCGGCTTTACCTCACCGAAATAAAAACCCAACTGGCGGGCGACACCTACTTCCCCGAGTACGACCGCAGCGCATGGAAAGAGACGTCCCGGCAGCACCATGGGACCGATGCACGGCATCTCTTTCCGTTCGATTTCGTTATATACGACAAACTAACCCCCTAGCTTATGGACTCCCACAAACGTGTACTCGGGATTTTGTACGTCATCTCCGGAGCGCTTACCATTTTGATTCTGGCCGGAGTCAGCCTGTTCTTTAATGCAATCTTTGGCTTCGCCATGCAGGAAGTCGATGCGGATGAGCGGTGGGCACTGGAGTTGGTCCAGACCATCATGCAGTTTTTGCCCATTACCCTCATCATCCTGTTTGGCGTACCCTCCATCATCGCGGGCATTGGCTTGCTCAATCAGCAGAAATGGGCGTTATTGCTGGCCTTAATATTGGGCTGTTTCAAACTCTTCAACTTCCCGATTGGTACTGCGCTGGGCGTGTACACCATTTGGGTATATGCTGAAGATCAGAAGCAGGCCAAAGCCGCTACCTAAACTGTGTCTGTAAAAAACAAAGTCATTTGGCTCACGGGAGCTTCGTCTGGCATTGGCGAAGCGC
Source organism: Cyclobacteriaceae bacterium (assembly GCA_036771215.1). GTDB lineage: Bacteria > Bacteroidota > Bacteroidia > Cytophagales > Cyclobacteriaceae > ELB16-189. Next base: position 15,212 of record DAIPHR010000051.1, on the reverse strand, counting down.
TTACCTACGAACTGGCGCGTCAGGGTGCACGGCTTATTCTTTCATCGCGGAGAAAAGAACAATTAGAGCGCGTTAAGGGCAATTGTCCTCCCGATCAACAGGCCAACATTCGCATTCTGCCGCTCGACCTGGCCGAGTCCAACACGTTAAAGTTGAGTACGGAGGCAGCCATCCAGATTTTCGGTCACATTGATATTCTGATCAACAACGGAGGCATCAGCCAGCGAAGCCTCGCAAAAGAAACCACGGTTGACGTTGATCGAAAGATCATGGAGGTAGATTACTTCGGCACGCTGGCGCTGACCAAGTATTTATTGCCCCATTTCCTGAAGCGAAAAACCGGGCACTACGTCACCGTTTCCAGCGTGATGGGCATCATCGGTACACCTTACCGCTCGGGCTATGCAGCTGCCAAACACGCGCTTCATGGGTTTTTTGATTCGCTGCGGGCCGAATTGTGGAAAGATTCCAAAGAGATTTACGTCACCTTGATTTGCCCCGGTTGGATACGAACCAACATCACCCTGCACGCGCTGACCGGAGACGGCAGTGCGCTAAACCACATGGACGAAACCACCGGCAACGGTATGCACCCCGATGCATTTGCCCGCAAAATGATTCGCGCCATCAACCAGCGAAAACGGGAAGTGGTTATTGGCGGTGGTAAGGAGCGCCTCGCTGCCCTGCTGCAACGTTTTGCACCCGGGATTTTTGCCCGCATCGTGCGCAAGGCCAAAGTGCGGTGAGCATGCTCTGGTACGAATATGTAGTCATTGTCGTTGTCGGATTTGGCGCGGCCTTCCTGAACACCGTAGGCGGAGGCGGCTCGTTGTTCAGTGTGCCCATTCTCACGTTTCTGGGTGTGCCCATCACGCAGGCGAACGCCACCGCGCGGGTGGCCATTCTCTTTCAGAATTTTTCTGCCGTGGGCGGCTTTGCCAGCAAGAACGTGCGCCTGCCTTTGCGCTATAGTCTGATCCTTGGTTCTGTGTCGCTGGTGGGCGGATTCATCGGTTCTCGCCTGGCATCTACGATCAACGATGAATTGTTTAACCAACTTTTTGTCGGGGTCATGATTCTTTCCGTGGTACTGGTGGTGTGGGACCCGTTCCGCAGCGGCACCGGGGAAGTTAAAATGACACCCGCCCGCATGGCGCTGGGTGCGTTTTGCTTTTTCTTTATCGGCATCTATGGTGGCTTCGTGCAAGCCGGTATCGGATTCCTCGTGATTGGTGTGCTTAGCCTGCTTCACCAGTACGACCTTGTCACGACCAACTACATTAAGGTTTTTGTTGCCATCGTGTACACGGGCATTTCGGTTATCGTATTTGCGCTGGAAGGCAAAATCAACTGGAACATCGGGCTGGTGTTGGCCATAGGCCACACCCTCGGTGGGTGGTACGCCAGCCGATGGTCCGTTCGGGCCGGTGAAAAATGGATCAAGCGCGTGATGGTCATCTCCGTTTTGGCCATGGCGCTTAAACTTTGGTTCTCCTGACCAACGGCCGGGTTAAACAAAACCAATTTTCGATGGTTAATAGTAATACTTTCATTATTGAATGTATCGCTATATTCGCAACACAAATCCAAAACAACCATGAAAACGAGGTTATCTGCCCTTTTCGCGATGTTATTCCTGGCCATAACCGGGGCCGGTGCACAAACTGCCGAAGCGGACGCCATTCTGGGCGTGTGGGAAACCGGCAGTGGCAAAGCCCGTGTTAAAATTGACAAGGTGGGCGAAAAGTATTTTGGTAAGATCGTGTGGCTGCGCGAACCCAACAATGAAGAGGGTAAACCCAAAGTGGACAAAAACAATCCGGATGAAAAAATGCGCACCACCCCGCTGTTGGGTTATCGCATGCTAAAAGACTTCAGCTACTCGGGAGAAAAAACCTGGGAAGACGGAACGATCTACGATCCGGAGAATGGCAGCACTTATAGCTGTGAGATTACCATGACGGATGAGAATACGCTGGACGTGCGGGGATTCATTGGCGTATCCGTCTTCGGTCGCACCGATGTGTGGAAGCGGGTTCAAGTGAAGAAGAAAGCCTGATGCGCAGCTTCATTCTTGTTGTTGGGATGCTGGCCGGCCTGGCCGCCTACGCCCAGGAGACCGATACCACCGAGGTAGAAGACTACAGCCAGTATGCCGATGCTGAATTGGCCGGTGAAGCCAAAAGATTTGCGACTCAAAAAGTACTTGACCAGAGTCCGAACAAACTGATTTCGATCGGTTACGATTATCAGAGTTCCTATTTTATGGATCTGGCCTATTTCGGTCCGCCCGATGCGCAAGGTCTGATAGCCTCGCCCGAGCGCGTGACCAACAGCTTCAACTCCGGCCTTCGCCTGGCGGCCAATGTGCCCGTGATCTCCCGAAACAACATCATTGTCAACCTCGGTGGCAATTATTGGGAAACCCGCTATGACATTGAGAATCCGGAAAACGTAACTAACCCGCTTGCCCTGTCGCTCGACCGGTACGGTTTGCGAACCATGGGGTTAAGCACAACCATCTTCAAACCCTTCAATGAAAAACAAGTACTGTTCGTGTTAGCCCAGGCCGATCTCAATGGTAACTACAGCCTGGCCGACATTCAATCGCTGAAGTACACCCGGTATTCCGTCTTTGCGATCTACGGATGGAAAATGCACGACCGCCTGATGTACGGGTTTGGATTGGCGCGCACCTACCGGGCAGGTGAACAGATTATTCTGCCACTCTTCATGTACAACTACACTTTCCCTTCGCGCAAGTGGGGTGTTGAATCGATTTTTCCTGCGCGCGCCCATCTGAGGCGAACGTTCAATCCCCGCTCCATGGCTTTCTTCGGCTACGAGTTGGAGGGGCAAACCTATCACATCGCGAATCGGGGAAATGAGTTCGACCAATGGCTGCCGAATAATGCCGATGATCTCGAACTCCGCAGAGGTGAGTTGCGCATTCGCCTGATGTACGAGCGATCAATCAAAGACTTCATTTGGGTTTCGGTGCAAGCCGGCTTGCGCTACAACTGGCGATTCAATCTGGATCAGGGTGATTTCTACCGGGGTTTCACGGGCGATCAACCCTACCTGGCCGAAAACAAAATCAGAAACCCGCTCTACATCAATTTCTCGATTAACCTGGTTAGCCCGTAATGCCTACCTTGCCGGCATGGACGAGCTGGGCCGTATTGTGATGCTGGAAGCCTTTGACACGGCTATTATGGCCAATCTGGCGAACACCAAATTGGATGCCTACGATATTCCCTGCTTCCTCACGGACGAACACTTCAACAATCTGTACCCGTTTCGAAATGAGCTCATTCCCGGTGTGCGGCTGTTCGTTTTCGAGCACGATGTACCCCGGGCACGCGAGATCCTGATGGCTGAGGAATAGGTGCCGCTGGTCAGTCCGGTGCTCCTCCAACTTTCTTTACGGTTGATTTTTTCGGCTGAATGACGTAACTCGTTTGCCGTTAAACTGACCTCCATGAAACACATTGTATTGTTGACATTGGTTGTGGCCCTGGGCGGCAACTGCGGGTGGGCTCAAAAAAAAGCTGCGCCATCTGAAAAGAAAGAAGAGAAGAAGGATGATATCGCGCTCTCCGGCTTGAAATTCCGTTCAATCGGGCCGGCCACCGCTTCCGGACGCGTGTCAGACTTTGCCGTTAATCCAGCCAACCCGGCCGAGTACTATGTTGCCGTTGCGTCTGGCGGGGTGTGGAAGACAGTCAATTCCGGCACCACGTACGAGCCGGTGTTCGACAGCCAAAACTCGTATTCGATCGGTTGCATCACGCTGGACCCCAACAACGCCAACGTCATTTGGGTGGGCTCGGGTGAAAACAATAACCAGCGTGCGGTCGCTTATGGTGACGGGGTGTATAAGTCCGAAGACGGAGGCGCCAGCTGGAAAAACATGGGACTTAAAACGTCCGAACACATCGGCAAGATCATCGTTGACCCGCGCAACTCACAGGTCGTATACGTAGCCGCCATCGGCCCCCTCTGGAAAGAAGGTGGCGAACGCGGCCTGTACAAAACCGCTGATGGCGGTAAAACCTGGGAGCAAATTCTCAAGATCGATGAGTACACAGGCGTAAACGACATCGCCATGGACCCGCGCAACCCGGATGTTTTGTATGCAGCGGCATACCAGCGCATGCGCCACGACTACATGTACGTGAGCGGGGGGCCCGGCTCCGGCATTCACAAATCCATCGATGGCGGCAAAACCTGGGAGAAAGCCAACAACGGCCTTCCCTCCGTAGACAAAGGAAGAATCGCCATCGCCATCTCGCCCGCTGACCCGGAGTACATCTACACCATGGTTGAGGCTGCCAAAGGTGAAAGTGGGTTTTACCGGTCAACCAACCGCGGTGCCAGCTGGGAGAAGCGCAGCAACCACAATACGGGCGGCAATTATTACTCCGAAATAGTGCCCGACCCGGTCGATCGCGACAAGATTTTTTCGATGAGCACCTTCATGCAAGTGAGCGAAGATGGAGGAAAGACATTCCGCATGGCGGGTGAAAAGCACAAACATGTGGACAATCACGTACTGTGGATTGATCCGAAAAACACCAACCACATGCTGAACGGCTGCGATGGGGGCATCTACGAAACCTGGGACGGCTGTAAAACCTGGCAGTACAAACCAAACCTGCCCATCATGCAGTTTTATAAAGTCGAGGTCGACAACACGGAACCGTTCTACTACGTGTATGGCGGCACGCAGGACAACAACAGCATGGGCGGCCCGTCACGCACACGCAATGAAAGTGGCATTGTAAATTCCGACTGGTTTGTTACCAACGGTGGCGATGGGTTCGAAAGTGCCATCGACCCGCAAAATCCAAACATTGTGTACGCGCAATCACAGCATGGCGGCATCGTGCGCTACGACAAGGCAACGGGCGAAACTGTGGGCATCCAGCCCCGCCCGGGTAAAGGCGAAAATGAATACCGCTGGAACTGGGATGCTCCCCTGTTTACCAGTCATCACAAACCCGGACGAATCTACTTTGCGGCCAACAAGGTATTTCGCAGTGACGACCGGGGAAACACCTGGCAAACCATCAGCCCGGATGTAACGCGGAGCATCAACCGCAATACCCTGCCCATCATGGGTCGCGTGTGGGGCATCGATGCATCCGGCAAAAATGATGGCCTCGGCATCTATGGCACAGTGAGTGCGTTCAGCGAATCATCCAAAAACGAAAACCTGCTGGTGGCCGGCACTGATGACGGGCTTATCCAGATCACGACCGATGGCGGCCAGAACTGGCGCAAGATCGATGGCGTTACCGGAGTACCTGCCATGACGTATGTGTACCACGTGCTCACCTCTCAACACGATGAGCATGTGATCTATGCCACATTTAACAACCACAGGCGGGGCGATTTCAAGCCCTATGTATACAAGAGCACCGACAAAGGCGCCACCTGGACGTCCATCAACGCCAACTTACCGGAGCGGGGCTCTACCTTTTGCCTGCTGGAGGATTTTGTTGACCCGAACTTACTCTTCGTAGGCACCGAGTTTGGCATTCACTTCAGCAACGATGGCGGTACGAGCTGGCGGCAACTTAAGGCGGGGCTGCCCACCATTGCCGTGCGGGACATCGCGATTCAAAAACGTGAGACCGATTTGGTGCTCGCCACCTTCGGGCGTGGCTTCTATGTTTTGGATGACTACAGCGCGCTGCGCCAGCTCAAAAACATTGAATCGAAAGAAGGCCACCTGTTTCCTATTCGCGATGCGTGGATGTATATCGAAAACAATCCGCTGGGCGTGCCGGGCAAAGGGTTTATGGGCGAGAGCTACTTCCGGGCGGAGAATCCACCCGTGGCGGCCACCTTCTACTATTATGTCAAAGACGACCTGAAGACCAAGAGAGAAAAACGGCAGGAGGAGGAAATCAAATTGTATAAAGACCGGAAAGACGTGCCCTACCCCAGCTACGAAGCCTTGAAAGCTGAAGAGGCAGAAGAAGCCCCCTACCTGTTGTTCACCATCCGGAATGACAAAGGTGACATCGTGCGCAAATTGAAAGCCCCCGCTAAAAAGGGAGTTAACCGGATGAATTGGGATTTTCGCTACCCGAGTTCCAGCCCGGTTTCGTTGACGCCTCCTTCAACCGATAATCCGTTCTCATCACCAGACGTGGGGCAATTTGTATTGCCGGGCACGTACACCGTAACGCTCTCCAGGAGTGTGGACGGCACCATCACCGAACTGGCCGGCCCGGAGAAATTCAACGTTAAGTTGTTGCCCGGCACCACGCTGCCGTCAACCGACCGCCCGGCCATGGTGAAGTGGCAGCGCGAGGCCGATGAGTTGAAACGCTCGATGCAGGGTGCAGCCCAGATCCTGAGCGATGCCAACAACCGCGTGCGGCACATGCGTGAAGCCATCTTCAGTGTAGCCAAACCGCAGGCCGATTTCGTCAGTGATGTGAACGCCTTGGAAGCCAAGCTCAAAAGCGTGAGCCAGTCGATGTATGGCGATAATACCGCGGGTCGTTTGGATATTGACACGCCACCGTCCATCAACCAGCGTGTGTTCGGAGCTTGGTATGACGGTAACAGCTCTACCGGTGATCCGACCACGACTATGAAACAGCAACTCGCCATCGCCTCAGAGGAGTTTGCTGTCGTACTCACCAACCTGAAGAACATTGTCACCAACGACCTGAAAGCATTAGAGCAGAAGTTGGAAGCGGCCGGAGCACCGTACACCCCGGGCCGCATGCCGGAGTGGAAGAAGAACTAAGTGTTCCTAACACGTTCAGGAGCCGTGGCATAGCGTGAGCCGATGCCACGGCTTCCTTGCTTTTTGCGAGACTTTGGCCAACTTTGCAGGCAAATTTTTTCATCATGACCCGATTTACAGCCCTGATTTTTTTTATGGTATGCTCGCTGGCCGCGCAAGCTCAAAGCACAGGCGATTTTATGTTCAGCGGTGGCTTCGACCTGTTGAAAACCGATTACGATAAAGCTTTCAACAAAGCTCAACTTGGCCTCGAGGCGAACTACTTTCTCGTTCGCCATGTGTCGTTAGGTGCGGGGGTTGACATCTGGACGGATCAGGAGACATCTTTCGTTATGGGTGTGCGGTGGTACCCGGCTGATCCTTTTTTCGTCCGCTTCCGCGGATTGATTGGTGCCAACGATGCCGCCATTGGTGGGGGTTGGGCTAAAGCCATCAACGACAATTGGCGGGTGGAAGCCATGGGCGACTTTTACTTCAATGGCGGTGAATTTGGAATTCGCGCAGGCGTTAGCTACGTGCTGAAGGCCAAGAAGTAACTCACTACAATACCTGACCGCGCTTTACTTCTTCACCGCAATCGCTTCAATCTCGATTCGATAGTCAGGGTTGACCAAGGCCTGAACACCGGCTAAGGTGCTGGCCGGTGGTTGACTCATGTTGAGGTATCGGCTCCGCACTTCACGTATGACAGCCACATCTTCCGGCTTGTAGTTAACCACGTAGGTATTCATCTTCACCACATCACTGAACCCCACCCCGGCTGACTCCAGACACTTTTTCAGGTTCTCATACACCTGAACGACCTGGGCGCGAAAATCGCTTTTGCCCACCGTGTTGCCCTGCGCATCTACCGGCACCTGCCCGGAGATATAAACGGTGTTCCCCGTAATCACCACATGGGTGTAGCCGGGCGGTTTGATCTCAAAAGGGTTTACAAATTGTGTTTGTGCATGTGTTGCCATCGTCAAGAAGATTACCAGTGATAAGGTTAGTAGCGCGCGGACCGTTTTCATCATAAGGTTAACTTTGAACGTAAATTAGTGCAGAAATAGTTGTGATCAACATACCCAAACATTTGGGCTTCGGAGAGTGATCCCCCTTCGCCACGCAGGGCGTGGCTTCGGGGGGTAAAGTGGAGCTGGAGGGATTCGACTTGGGCTTCGAAGTTCCGGCTTGCCGGAAAGAAGAAGTCACCCTCGGCCGGATCGGCTTAAATCAAATGTTTATTTCGAAAGGCAGCCCCGGATCCTGATTTAAGATACTTTTCAAATGCATAAGCCTTGGATTGATCGGCAATTGCGGCATAAAAAACGAGTTCAACTGGAAGTCTCCTGCTCGTATACTCAATGTAACCCGCCTGATGCCGTTTCAAACGATCATCGATATCATTTGTACAACCGGTATAGATTGAGCCATCTGAACAGCGTAGTAGATATACGTAGTGCATGGTCGTTTCAGAATTGCACGCTTAAAAAGACACCCCCCTTCGCCACGATAAATCGGGGCTTCGGGGGGTAAAGTGGAGCTGGAGGGATTCGACTTGGGCTTCGAAGTTCCGGCTTGCCGGAAAGAAGAAGTCACCCTCGGCCGGATCGGCTTAAATCAAATGTTTATTTCGAAAGGCAGCCCCGGATCCTGATTTAAGATACTTTTCAAATGCATAAGCCTTGGATTGATCGGCAATTGCGGCATAAAAAACGAGTTCAACTGGAAGTCTCCTGCTCGTATACTCAATGTAACCCGCCTGATGCCGTTTCAAACGATCATCGATATCATTTGTACAACCGGTATAGATTGAGCCATCTGAACAGCGTAGTAGATATACGTAGTGCATGGTCGTTTCAGAATTGCACGCTTAAAAAGACACCCCCCTTCGCCACGATAAATCGGGGCTTCGGGGGGTAAAGTGGAGCTGGAGGGATTCGAACCCTCGTCCAGAGAAGATGAACGCGTACGTTCTACATGCTTAGTTGACTTTGATTGTCGGGAATAACCAGGCAGCCAACAGCCGAAGTAACTCCGTAGTTGCGTCTTGTCTCAACACCGGTGAGCAACACACCGGGGCCCAGTTTTGCTGAACGACACCGCATATTCACCCTCCGCAAAACAGAAAAGATGAGCGATGATGGCCTCCCCCGATCTTATCGAAGGATAAGCTTATCTAACTCTAAGTCAGATTAAGCAGCCATGGCGTAAGTATTCTCGCCACGTAGAATTTGAGAGCAGTGGTTAAAGCGCTACCCTCATGCGCTTGCATGCTGCATACACCCTCACACAACCTGTCAATACCGGTCAGCCCCAGTTAATTTCAGATTTTAGATTTCTGATTGAGGATTTTCAAAATTGTCAATCAAAACTCTTAAATCCGAAGTTGGATATCCCTGCTTGCCGCTCGAAGCCACGCCCTGCGTGGCGAAGTGCGGCCGCGTGTTGTTTATTGTCGTATACAAGTCCTCAACTGCAGAACGTCTTTCTGCGAAAGGGAGACAAAAATACGTCAAAATTAGTTCACCGAAGTCGCGGACTTGGCCTCAAGTCAGGACTGGACGCATTTAATGTCAAAACCAGCGGAATGCCGAAAAAAACCACATAGGCACATAGATCACATAGAATGCGACCAAACCCTATGTTTTCAATGTTTCTATGTGGTTAAAAACCAGCCCGCTCAATCACCAGGTAGGTTTTCTTCGAAATATTCTGGCGGGCAATCAGCTCGGCCACAAAACCCGTGAGGAACAACTGAACGCCCACTACCAGCGCCACCAGCGCCAGATAAAAAATAGGCTGCTCGGTTACATCCCGCTTGAGCGGCACTTTGGAAAAAAACACCGAGTCCACCTTGTCCCACAGGATCTTTACGGTAAAGGCAAAACCCAACAGGAAGGATACAATACCCCAAGCCCCGAAAAAGTGCATCGGGCGCTGGGCAAAACGCCCGACAAAGGTAATGGTGAGCAAATCGAGGAACCCGCGCACAAAGCGCTCCCACCCAAATTTGCTATGTCCGTACTTTCGTTCGCGGTGCTCCACCACTTTCTCTGTAATGCGGGTGAAACCCGCCCACTTGGCCAGCACCGGAATGTAGCGGTGCATCTCGCCATATACGCTGATGTGCTTCACCACGGACACATCATAAGCCTTCAGCCCGCAGTTGAAATCATGCAGTTTAATGCCACTGATTCTCCGCGTGATCGAATTAAAAAATTTTGACGGGAGCGTTTTCGAAATCGGGTCGTGGCGCTTTTTCTTCCAGCCACTCACCAGGTGCCAATTCTCCTGCCGCACCATTTTATATAACGCAGGTATTTCATCCGGACTGTCCTGCAGGTCGGCATCCATCGTGATTACCACATGGCCCTGTGCTTCGCGGAAGCCGGTACTCAAGGCGGCCGACTTGCCGTAGTTGCGATTGAAGCGAATCGCCTTCACCCGATCATCCTGTTCGGCCAGTTCGCGCATCACCGGCCAGGTGCGGTCGCTGCTGCCATCGTCAATAAAAATGATTTCATAAGAAAAGCCGTGTGCGGTGAGCACACGGCTAATCCACTGATGTAATTCAGGTAGGGATTCGGCTTCGTCTTTAGCCGGTATAATAAGGGAGATGTCCAGACTCATTCATTAAATGGACATTTCCGGGTTTCTTTTCTGTGTAAATATTGACACGACTAATCCGATGATCACATAACCGATTATCCCGAATATTAAGGCAACAACAGCAAATGACCCAGCTGTCATAAAGGGAGCCGAGATTTCCATTGCCTGCTCAATAGCGGCCTCATCCATACCTCGCTCAATCATGTCATTTTGGCTTTTTTCGAGCGCCCGATCGATCATTCCACTGTCTACAAACTTGAGGTAGATGTAAGTAAAAGGAGCAGAAATGAGAGAAGAAATCAGTCCAACCCAAAAACCAATACCAACGCCCTGGCCAAACGACATGAAACCATCCCCATTCTCCTTGAAGTGTTTATGCGCCAGAAATACCAAAGCAGCGTAGATGAGGTAGGTGGCCCAACCAACCGGACCATTAGTATCAATCTTGGCCATGCTAAAAACCACCATCAACGTAATACCTATAACTGCGGCAATTAGTCCGAAACGAATGCCAGTCGAACGGGTGGTAACTGAGGGTACTTCTGATTCCATATTTATATTGTTTTGGGTTGTCTGCGCATGATCACCGAAAGGATGATCGTCAAAAATAGACCGATAATTATACTTTTCAAAAAGTAATCACCGGCCAATGCTCCTGCCGTTGTAGCCGGCAACTTCGCCATCTGTTGGTTATACGCCTCCTCCCCTACGTTCTGAATCAACAGCTCGCGGTTGGTGGTCATCTGCTCGGTCATCACGCGGATATACTCCGCCAAAAATTCACCCTCGGCAGCGGCAAACACCCAAACAAAGGCCGCGCCAATAAGTGCCGCCAGCCAAACCACCAGGTTACTGGCCACCATGCCTTGAAAGAAAAACAACAGTTTACCCAGGTGGAAGTCACGGATTTCGCGCAGCGCAAAAATCACCATCACCGAATACAGGATGATGCGAAAGTCAAACACCACGGGAAGTAAAAACGGATGTTTGCCGAGATAATAGAGAGCCGCAATGACTACACAGGCTACCGCCCCGGCAATAAGACCGTAGCGAACGGCCACGCCCAGCAATGCTTTGTTAAAGGCTGATGAATTGTCGACCATTGTTGAAGACGGCCACCGAGCGGCCGGTAATTTTCTTTCCCCACCAGGGTGAGTTTTTCGATTTTGAATGACACGAATCTTCGTTCAGTGTCCACTCGGCATTAGGATCGAAAAGGGTGAGGTTGGCTTTCGCCTCCTCGGTAATGGGCGGCACCTCCAGGTTCAACGCTTCGCGCGGGCCATAGGTAAGGGCCTCGAGCAAGTCCTCCACCGGCACCAACCGGGCCAGCTGCGCCACCTGCATGGCCACCGTCTGGTGGTTGATCATGCCCCACTCCGCCTGATCAAACTCCACTACCTTACCTTCTTCATCTACCGGCACGTGGCCGCTGGCGATAACCGTTATGGTCTTATCTTTTAGTCCTTTAATTATCGCTTCCTGATCGGCCTTCTCGCGCAGCGGTGGATTTACTTTATAGTTCGTATCAAAATCGGCCAGCAACTCATCGGCCAACAACGGCTGGTAGGCGTTAATACCTGCCGTTACGTTCAACCCCTTCTTGCGCGCCTGGCGGATGAGATCGATGGATCGACCGGACGACAGCGAAGCCGCGTGGTAACGCCCGCCCGCATAGACGAGCAGTTCGAGATTTCGAACCAAGGCAATTTCTTCAGCTGTGCGCGGCATGCCTTTCAAACCCAACATCGTACTTTGAACTCCTTCGTGCATCTGACCGAAGCGGGTAAGCCAGGTGTCCTCCGGGCGGTCGATCAATACACCATTAAATTTTTGCAGGTACTGCAAAGCCTTCAGAAAGATGTCGGTGTGCCAGAGCGTCTGGAGCCCATCAGTAAAACCCACGGCTCCGGCTTCGTGCAGGTCGATCATTTCGGTCAGCTCTTCACCTTTGGTATTGCGCGTTACTGCGGCCAGCGCATGGAGTTGAACAAGCCGGCCATCGTTGCCCTGGCGGATGTAGGCGACTTCATTCTTGGTTTGAATAACCGGATGGGTGTTGGGCAGAACGGCCACTTCGGTAAATCCTCCGGCCGCTGCCGATCGGGCGAGTGACGCCAGGTCCTCGCGGTTTTCGTGGCCGGGATCACCCCCAGCCGCCCCGAGATCGAACCAGCCGGGCGTCAGGTACATGCCCGATGCGTCAATGGTTTTGTCGGCCGAATAGTTCTTATCCCCGATGTCGGAAATACGGCCGTTTTGAATGAGTACGTTTTTGGATTTAAGATGATGGGGCGACTGCCGATCGACAAGTACAGCGCCTTTGATGAGTATCTTCATTAAAGCCCAAAGTTACTTCAAAAACCGCAACAATAGCACCTCAACGAAAAGGAAAAGAAGGGCCGCCAGCAACGCGTGGCGCCACAAGGCCTTCCCCATAAAGCGCTCCTTCACCTCGGCTTCGAATGCCTGGGGCGTGTCGGCCTCCAAAACGGTTACCTGTTGACTGGCCAACCGCGCGCTTACCTCCGGAGCGGAAAACGTTTTCAGCAACGACTCGCGGGCATCGGCATCAAAAGCCAGGAGGGCCAGCGTATCGGTGCCGTCCATCGCCCGATAAAAACCGGGCATCAGGCTGAACCGCGGCAACTCGAGCAGCACCCCTTCGCTGGTTTGCCGCTGCGCGGGCACCACCTCCTGCGCCCCTCTCAGCACCACGCGTGCTTCGTCTTCGAGCGAATCGGCTTTGATCAACACGGAATTTTGTGTCAACACGGTGTATAGCGGCTGTTGCTGTTGCAACCCGGCAGCCGCCATGCGGTACATCACCGGCACAAACAAAGCATGCCGGTAGAAATCCGTGAGTTCGGCCTGTAACGGGCATGCCAGCCAAAAGACATTGTCTTGCCGCGCCAGAAAAGTGGCACCACTTTTTGTTTTGAGTAACGGCTGTGCCGGGGTGCCCCACCAGGCCGTGGCTTGCGGCATATCAACCTGGGCGGAGCGCTCCTGAAATACATCCTGAAAGAATGGATTGCGAAAATCAGGTGACTCGAGTAACTCGCGTGCAGGATTGCCAAGGGTTGAAAATCCTTGTGGCCATACGCTGCGAAACGAATTGGCATCTGCGGCACGGCCCGGAATCAAGAGTACTGCGCGGCCTTGTTGAAAGGCACTTAACAGGGTGGACTGGAGGGCCGCGTCTACCCGGGTAATGCCGTTGAGGATCAGCAAGTCCGCCCGCCCGAGCACGGCCAAATCCACATTGCCGGCCGGCATGGCCCGAAAGCTGAACAACTGCGCGTTGCCAAAAACACGCTCGAAGAAATTTTCCTGTCCACTGGCCCGCACTTCAGCCACCCGGATGCGCTGCGTGAAATTGAGTGCAAAAAAGAACTCATTGTCGAACGTAATGGGAAAGTCGGTAAAGCTGATCACGCCCTCGTTTCGATTTCGCAAACCTGCTTGCAGGTCGAAGGATGTGCGCGCAGTGCTGTTCGCCTCCAGGTTGCCCGCAGCGGTAGCCGCTTGCACCCCATTGAGGGACAGCCGAACGTTAAGGCCCTCGGTGGGTTGCGCCCCGGTGTTGCGCAGCAACACATGCAACGTGTTTTTCTCGCCTCCTACTGTAAACGGATTCTCAAGGTAGACACTGTCGACTAATACGTTGGCCGTAGTCAGCGCGGGCACCGGCACCAAACGCCAAACGCTGAGGGAATCGAATGCAGGCGCATCGGTGCCCCAGGTTGACTGCTGAAAATCCGAGATCCAGAAAACATCGGCAGCAAGGCCATCGCTCATGATTTTGCGTTTTACTTCCGCAGCCGTGCGCGAAACGGGCGAAAGGCGAACCGTAGCCGTCAGCTCATCCACCTCCTGGCGTGTTTTGTAGTTGTTGGAGAAGGAAGCAAAGTCGTTGGTTAAAAAACGAAACCGGGTTTCGGCCGGGTATTGCGCGGTGATGGCCCGTACCCGCGCGAGGCCGGCATCGAGCGCGCGAATTTTATCCCCGGCCGGGGCCGACATGCTGTAGGAATTATCGAGGTAGATGACCACCTGGCGGCCGCTGGCCATTTGCTCGCGGGCCGGCAGGAATGGCTGGGCAAAGGCCATCACCAGGAAGAAGATGAACAGGAGGCGACTTACCAGTACCAGATACTGTTTGAGCTTGCGTTGTTGCGTGGTTTCTTCCTTCACCTGGCGCAGCAGGCGGGTGTTGGAGAAATAGACGCGAATGGTTTTACGAAAGTTGAAGAGGTGGATGATCAGGGGGACAGCCAGCAGCAACAGCGCCCAGAGGAAAGAAGGAAAGACGAAACTCATGCCGGGCGAAGTTACGATTTTGATCGGGCCCACCGAAGCCGCATTCTGCGGCACGCGTCTCGCGTGGCGCTTGCCCGCCAAACAGGCGGGAAGGATCCCATCCTCCTCTCAAAACATTATCCTGAGGCACGCGCCTCGCGTGCCGCTTGCCCGCCAAGCATGCGGGAAGGATCCCCCAGTCAAAAGGGCGAACTTCGCAAAGGGGGATTCTTCGCTTCATTTGGTTTACTCCAGACGCGGATTAACCCGCATAATCACTCCTTTTTGCAGTCAGCCTTCTCCGCACACGCTCAGAATACGGTTCTATTTTTTTATGTATTAGATTTCGAATATTACACCGGCATCGCCATGATCGTGTCCGTGAGGTCAAGCCACTCCGGATTGACTGTCTCAATCAACTGAATCTTCCATTGCCGCGTCTTCCCTTTTATAAATAACTCACGCTCAATAGCATCTTCCTCAGATGCCAGGCCTTCGAAATAAACCGGCTTCAAAACGTTATACCTGGCTGTAAAACTTGACGGGT
>DAIPHR010000050.1:0-16553 GCA_036771215.1 Cyclobacteriaceae bacterium | reverse complement strand
TCGGCAGATTTGAATGTTAT
Source organism: Cyclobacteriaceae bacterium (assembly GCA_036771215.1). GTDB lineage: Bacteria > Bacteroidota > Bacteroidia > Cytophagales > Cyclobacteriaceae > ELB16-189. The sequence continues at coordinate 16,533 of DAIPHR010000050.1, read as the reverse complement.
TCCCCTCATTCACCAAAAAATGCTCCCATTCTTTAGCCCTGCTCGTGAAACTCTTCCCGCCAAAAACTCGATTGTTGTGAGCCATGAGCCGATCTTCGGGAGTCTCTTTGGTGCTACCGATGTAAAAACGATCAATGCTCGGGCTATAAATTACATAGGTCCAGCAACTCATCTTGAATTCAGGTGCTCTAACCTCCCGATCCCTTTCCGGGATCGGGATGAGCTATGGGCCCAAAAGGGTTTGCCCGTTCAATAATGAGCCGTCATAGGTTTTAGGCGGGCGGGAATTTCGTTTGGATTCGCCATCCCCCGGCAAAAAATCGTACTTTCAGAGGTAAAAAAAATGTGGTAAACTTGAACGTTTAAACCAAAATCCATGAAATTCGTTCGCTACCTTCTGGCATTTACGCTCACCTCGTCCCTGCTGATTTTTGTTTCGTGCGGGTCGAAAGAAAACAAACAAGACGGTTCAAGTGAATTCGCCCAGGCCCAGGAATCGCTGGAGGGCGATATAAAGGCAGTTGTGTACCAGTTGCCCCCACCAACCGAGATACCCTACATGCTTCAGGCAGCCGGAGCTGACTTTAACGGAAGCCTGATCAACGACAAGAACAAGGCTGATCAATATACGAGCCAGCCCGACAAAGCCGCCCTCAATCTGGGTGTTTTTGCTGCTGATATCGGATACCTGAGTTCGTATGACAAGACTCAGGACGCCATTGACTACCTGAACGCAGCCCGTAAATTGGCTGACAACCTTGGATTGGTCGGAAGTTTTGATGCCGAAGTATTGAGACGCTTTGAATCGAACATTGGCAACAAGGACTCACTGGCCAGCATTGTGAATAAAACACTTGCAAAATCGGATAAATACCTGCAGGATGGAAGCCGTGCCAACCAATCGGCTCTTGTTTTAACCGGAAGTTTCACCGAAGGGCTCTACATTGCCACCGGTATCGTAAAAACCTACCCTAAGGATATTCTACCGGAGGACAGCCGCAACCTCATTTTAACCCCGCTCATGCGCAACATTCTGGATCAGCGTAAATCGGTAGATGAAGTGGTCCGCATGTTGAGCGGTGTTAATCAAAATGATCCAATACCTAGCTTATTGACCGATTTTAAAGCCTTGCAAGCCAGCTATGCAGCGCTCAACATTGACGAACAGATACGCAATAACAAAGCCAATCTGGTACTTACGGACAAAAATTTGACCGAAATCACGGACATTGTTGAACGTATCCGCAAAAGTATTGTTCGGTAAAACGGGCGGTCCGGTTGTTTCAAAAAAAGGATTGGAGAACCCAATCCTTTTTCATTTTTCAACCTTATCTTTAGATTTCCAATTTACGATCTGCCATGAGTGAACTCGTTCTGCGGGCCATCATCCGACTATTTGCTATCGTTGCCAAGGAGGATACGGTTACGCAAACCGAGCGAGAGACAATCAAAAAATTTCTACTCGAACAACTCACCGAAAAGCGAGTGCCGGCCTATCTCGAGTTATTCGATAAATGTATTCATGAGTTCAATGGTCTTACGGCCGATCAGGAGCCCACGATCATCCACCAGATCTGTTCGGAAATCAATGACCAGCTGACCTCCCGACAGAAAGTTGTCATTATGCTGCAACTGGTTGATATCATTATGGCAGATGGCTCGATAACAGCACGCGAAGAAAAGTTAGCGCGGAGGATCGGGGAGCAATTCAGCCTGACGAATAATGACATTGACCTGATCAAGCGCTATGTCTCAGCCCGGGAACCTGAAGAATGTGCCGATGAAAATATATTACTGATCAACTCCCAAACAAATGCGCCCGGCAAGCACCTGTTCCGTCAACAACTCGATGGGTTTATTGCCAACCTTTACCTCAAATCATCCGACACCTACTTTTTCAAATACATCGGCAATACAGATGTATATTTGAATGGTGTTGCCCAACGCTCGGGCGCCATCAACGTACTGGCGAATGGCAGTGCCTTGCGCTGGGAACAGGCCGACCCTGTCTACTTCGGAGACGTTATGGGTCAGTTCCTGAAAAAAGATGACCGCAAACGTACCAGCTTCGAAGCTATTGACATATCCTATCAGTTCAAAAACGGAAAGCTGGGCCTGCGGAATATCAACCTAGCCGAAGAGTCGGGCCGCCTAGTTGCCATTATGGGCGCCAGCGGAGCGGGTAAATCAACGTTGCTGAATATTCTGAACGGCTCACAAAAACCCACTGACGGCCGGGTGTTGATTAACGGCATCGATCTTCATCAACAACCCGAGCACGTAGAGGGTGTAATCGGGTTTGTTCCACAAGACGATTTGTTAATGGAAGACCTGACAGTGTATGAAAATCTCTATTACGCAGCCCGCCTGTGCTTCAATCACCTGAACGAAGAAGAAATTGATTTTCTGGTGCTCAAGACATTGGATGATTTGGGTCTCACCGAGATTCGCGATCTGAAAGTTGGTTCTCCATTAAAAAAGACCATTAGCGGAGGGCAACGCAAGCGCCTGAACATTGGTCTAGAGTTATTGCGAGAACCGGCTGTGCTGTTCGTAGATGAGCCCACATCCGGGCTATCTTCGCGCGATTCGGAAAATATCATCGACCTGTTGAAAGAATTGGCTATGAAAGGCAAGTTGGTGTTTGCCGTCATTCATCAACCCTCGTCTGATATTTTCAAGATGTTTGACAAACTGCTGATTTTAGACACCGGGGGGTACCAGATTTATTATGGTAATCCGGTAGAAGCCATTACGTATTTTAAACGGAGTATCAATCTGATCAATTCCGAACAAGGCGAATGTATTGCCTGTGGCAACGTCAATCCCGAACAGATTTTCAATATAATCGAAACCCGGGTAATCAATGAGTTCGGGAATTTCGGCATCCAGCGAAAATACCCGCCCGAGCATTGGCGAAACCTGTTTGAACAACAGTATAAACCACAACCGATCCACCCCAGTAACGACAAGCCCAACTCCAATCTAAACCTGCCGGGACGGCTGCAACAAGCGTGGCTGTTTGCTTCGCGCGATGTGAAAGCCAAACTCGCCAATACGCAGTATTTGGTTATCAATCTTCTGGAGGCTCCTCTTCTCGCGTTTCTACTTGCCTTTACCGTGCGCTATTACCACCGCGACTCCACCCACCAGAGTTACGTGTTCTTCGATAACCCCAATTTACCCGCCTATTTGTTCATGGCCGTCATTGTAGCTCTTTTTATGGGGCTAACGGTGAGCGCTGAAGAAATCATTCGCGATCGTAAGATATTGAAACGTGAGGCCTTTCTCCACCTGAGTCGCGGCAGCTATCTGTTTTCGAAAATAACCGTCCTGTTTGTCCTGTCGGCTATTCAAACGCTGCTGTTTGCCGTGATTGGAAATTCCATTCTGGGCATTCAAGGCATGACCCTCACCTACTGGCTTATTCTTTTTGCCAGTTCCTGTTTTGCCAACATCCTGGGGCTCAACATATCCTCTGCTTTCAATTCTGCGGTAACCATTTATATTGTTATTCCCGTATTGCTCATTCCGCAGTTGTTACTGAGTGGCGTGGTGGTGAAATTTGATAAACTCAATCCAAGCCTCAGCAATCCAACTTCAGTGCCATTAGTAGGCGATATGATGGCCTCGCGATGGGCTTTTGAGGCCTTAATGGTTGCTCAATTCAAGGACAATGAATTTGAACGACAAGTGTATGAATTCGATAAGGTAATGTCGCAGGCCGACTACAAGATGGTTTACTATCTGCCCACCCTCGAATCAAAACTGGATTACGTGCGGATTAACCACCCACGGCAGGAGCCGGAAGTCCGCGAAAATGTTTCCGCTGCACTTGCTTTGCTTCGTCACGAACTTTCTGAAGAAGCAGCCGCTGCGCAGGTTCCCGAAACCCTGCAGAAAAAAATGGAGTTATTGACCACCGAATCGTACGACTCAAGTGTTCATCAAGAAGCTCGTTCGTTCGTGCGGGTGCTGCGAAAGCTCTACGGCAATCGACATAATGCCGCACAGACAAAGAAAAGCCAAACCGTTCAGCACCTGATTGATAAACTCGGCAGTCGCGAGGCTTATGACCAGTATCGGTATAAGCACCAGAACCAATCCATCACCGACCTGGTGAGTAACACCGGGGATCTTATCCGGATTGCCGAAACGGACAATACACTTGTTCAAAAGATTTACCCGATCTATCAAGATCCCGATCCCAATCATCTGGTCGATTTCAAGGCACAGTTTTATGTTCCCAGCAAGCACTTTCTCAACACCAACATCTCTACCCCGTGGTTCAACGTGCTGGTGGTAGGGGGCATGATTTATCTGGGGATTGTGGCGTTGTATTTTGATTGGCTGCGCAAACTGCTGGAAGGAGGCGACCGGCTGATTAGCCGTTGACGATAGTATGTTCTTTGCTTTGTCCAAAACACTTTACTTTCTGGCCCAGCCCCTCACGCTGATTATTCTTGCTTTTGCAACTTCATTTGTGGTCAGGTCGGCATGGTGGAAGGCCCGCCTCCGGGTTGGTTCGCTCATTCTTTTGTTATTTTTTTCGAATGAATTTATTGCCCGCGAAATCGTGCGAGTGTGGGAAACACCGCCGCAGCCGCTCGCGGCAGTGTTGGATCATGAATGGGGCATATTGCTCAGCGGTGTTACAAAGTCTGACTTTGGGCCTTCCGATCGAATCTATCTCTCCCGCGCTGCCGATCGCGTAACCCATACGGTGCTGCTATACAAGACCGGGCACATTCAGAAGATCTTGGTTTCGGGTGGAACCAGCGAGCTCATCAACCCAACCAAAAAAGAAGCTGATGAAATAAAACAGTTGTTGGTTGTGCTGGGCGTTCCCGACAGTTTAGTCCTGACTGAAAACAGCTCGCGCAATACCCACGAGTCAGCCGTGGAAGTGGCGAAACTATTAAAGGGTCGCACCACACCAGACCGCTGTCTACTGATTACCACGGGTTTTCATATGCCCCGGGCACAAGCATGTTTTGCAAAAGCCGGTTGGCCAATGACTGCCTTCTCTACAAACTTTTATTCGGCCCAGCGCAAGTTTAGCCCGGATATTATGGTACTTCCCAGCCTGGAGGCCATTACCATCTGGAACATTCTTATACGAGAGTGGGTAGGAATGACTGCGTACTCGCTGGTGGGTTATGTGTAATCAGCGCACGATTTGAAACCACCCCCGGCACTTGATGGCATCCACAACATTCACATCATAATAGTATACGCCAGCAGTCAAATCCGCCCCGCTCCAGTCATTTTGGTAATCGTCACTCGCATAAAGGGTAATACCCCAGCGGTTGAGTATCTTCAACTCAACTCGCGAACCGCGAGCGGCCGGCATTTCATCGCCCCACTTCACTTGAAAGAAATCATTCTGGCCATCAACTGTGCCCGGGGTGATCACGTTGGGAACCTTAATATCCCGAATTGGCCGCACGGCTGCAGAGTCGTACAGGCAGTCTGCCGTTTGCCCTATTAGTTTCACAACAAATACACCTTCAGCCTGATATCGATGCGTGGCGCTTGAACCCGGTACACGGGTACCGTCACCAAAGTCTACCCAGCTATTATCCGGGGTTCCTTGTACATCACCTGTCACTGTAACCGTGGGCAGGCCAAAGCAGCCGAATTCTTCTTCAATGGTGAAGCGAATCGAAAGAGCCGGGGTAACATCAATATTCACCGTGTCAACGACTACACAACCGTTACGATCAAAAATGGTAACCCGCAGAGCTTCACTCCGAGATGGTAAAAACATAAATGACGGTTGAGTTGACAGAACGTTGCCACCTTCATTTTGCCACTGGTAACGAATTCCACCCGATGCCGAAAGTTGGATCGGCTGCCGCGCGCAGGCCAATGCGTCTGACTGTGCCTCTCCCACTGGTGCAAGAACCCTGACGAATGTACTGACGGAATCTACTCCCTTGCAGGTACCCTGATCAACAGCCACTAATGTAATTCGGTAGGTGCCCGGAAACCGATAGCGATAGGTAAAGAATGAAGTATCGATCCGGTTTACCTTAGTTGCATCGCCCAAACGCCATTCAAACAAACGGCCTCCAATGCTGAAGTTTTGTAACGCCAACGTATCACCCACACAAAGTTGACTTATACCCGGCTGGTTAAGGCGTACCGAGTTTGTTTGTAATGCGGCCCGCAGCAATGACAAGTCAAATTTGAATGCGGCATTGTTACAGTTTCGGCTTTTGTTAGATCGACTCCACGCATTTGCTGTGGTTGGAAAATCGGATGTGGCACCCCCTGTTGAATTGAAGGCTGCGCAGCCCCAACACACCGCACGATAGACCACGCCCCCCTTGTCAAAACGGCCGGTTCCGCCATCCACGTGAGTCTTCGACTGACTTCCACCGAGAAAAGTGCCATATAAAAATTGGGAGGCATCGGCCGTCAATACCATGAAATAAAAGTCCGAGCCGCTGGTGGTGGCCTGAAAGGCGTTGGGCGTCACCGGCATGCCTGCCGTTGAACTGTCCCAAAATCCCAAAATCCGATTGATACCGCCACCCCAGCCTGACAAATACAGATTGTTGCAATCGTTGACCAAAAAAGCGGTGGGTGAAATGTCGGGTATGCCCCGACCCGCACCCACTACCGTACTGAACTGGAGCACACGTAAAGCCGAGTCAAACTTCTGAATAAACTGACCGCTGTTCGGATTGGAGTAAACTCCGGTTGATACCGGAAAAGGTCCTGCCGTTTGTCCATACACGTATACCTCCCGCGATGAACTGATACCAAGAAAATAAATTTGATTGTAGTCGGATGTACCGGTGAACGTATCAGACATGATTTCGGCTCCATCGCCCCGGATGCGTGCAACAAACCCATCTACGGCACCCCCAAAAGTTGGCTGATAGGCCCCGGCTGCTGCCGGGAAATTGGAACTGGCAGTACCCCCCGCCACGAAAATGTGATCTGACCAATCCACCTGGATGGAGTAAGAAGCATCTGCCTCATTGCCGCCAAGGAATGCACTCCAACTTATTGAGGACAAATCAGCTGTCAGTTTTGTAATCAATGCATCTGTCTCCCCCCCTCCGAACGTTGTCGTGAAGCTATTGATCGCGGGGAAATCCGGTGATGATGTTACGGAGCTTATAACGATCTCGCCTTTAGAGTTCTCAACAATATCACCCCGCAACTCGTCACCATAGTTACGAACCAACGCTCCGCCCGATGGGCTCAGACCGTCATTTCGTGACCCCCCCAAATAGGTGCTTGCTTTCAACAGTGTACCATCCCGGCTAATCCGACTCACGATGATATCCGAACCGTTTGGATAGGTGATCACATTGCTTTGCGGAGTACCACCACCAAACAAGCGATCAAAGGCCCCTGGCGTTGTCGGAAAATCGGATGAACTCGTTGTTCCGAGCACCAGCAGATCTTCGTTTTCGGTAACCACTAAACTGTGAGGGGAATCGGCACTTCGGCCACCCAGGTAAGCAGCATACAGCAATTGTGTGCCGGCCGAGTCATACTTCAGAATGGCGATGTCATAGTCGCCCTGATAGTCAACTTCAAAAGCTCCGGGTGTTGCCGGGAACTCACCGCCAAACTGGTGATTGGTTACCCCGGCTGAGTAAAGCGTGCCCCGTTCACCCGGAGTAGCTGTGCTGCCCCAATTGTCGGCCGTTGACCCCGAATACGTTGAAAAAATCAATATCGGGTCAATGATCAGGTCATAGGTACGATCGTATCCGTCAGGAAACTCAAAACCAATCAATTCGTGGTGAGCCCTAAACGCGCAGGGAACTTCGCAGCGAACACCGTCCCTTATCTGGTAGGCTACCGGGCGCCCCTCGGCCAATACACCCAAGGCCGTTTTTACCCTGAGTTCGCCCTCCTCAATCTCAATACCCGAAGCGCCTTCCACGGCATATTGGATTTGTTGAGCCTCCGCGCCTGCCCGAACGATCCAATCGTATTTGATATGCTGTCCCCATCCCTTCACCAGTACATCAACGCCTTGATAGACGTTGCGATAGGATACCTCGCCATACGCCCGTGCCGCAGGAGCCCACCGTGAAGAATCGTTACCGAGGAAATAACTGTAGTAAACCGGAAGCAGGCCCGAGAATCGGGCCGCAGATGCATGGGTGTGCAACCAGCGAAAACGTAAGGCGTGCATCCGGATCGACTCCTCCGGGGGTACAAAGGCCTGCGATTCTAAAAAGCATTGGTACGGCTGCTCGTGCAGTTCATGTAACCTGGCCTCGTCCACCAAAAGCACTGAAAATCCCTCATCATTAATGTACACACGGCCGCCCGGCACACGGGCCATGGCGTCATAGTTACCCGACCATTGACCCTTATTTTCAATCCAATGAAGTTGGGCGTTTTGCCCCCACGCGGCAAACGAAATCCAATAAAGAAACGCACAAAGTCGCACGGCAATTTGCATAAAAGTGCATACAAGATACCCCGAATTAGTAACTCCAATCAACCCTCTTTTCGCAATACCTGCAAAGGTGGCGTGTTTAATACGCTGCGGGAATTAAACCAGCCGATAAACACCGTGAGCGACATAACGCCTGCAGCTATCAAGAGCAGTTCCGGCACATCAACTGCGAAGGTGATTTCGAAAAAGAAAGCCGCCAACAACCAACCGGCTCCCAGCGACAAGACCATGCCCGTGAGTGCAGAGAAGAGGCCGAGATATCCATACTCAATCAACGTGATGCGAACGATCTGACGCTGCCGCGCCCCTACTGTACGCAATAAGACATTTTCTTTCACGCGGGCGAAGCGACTGTTCAACACGGCACCCGCCAGCACCACAAGCCCCGTGATAATGCTGAATAATGCCAGGAAGCGGACAACCACGGCCACTTTACCGAACAGTTCGTCTATGGTCGATAGGATCAACCGGAGATCGATGAGCGATACGTTGGGATAACTCATCACCAATTCCTGTTGAAATCGATTGGCGTTCTGGGTGTCCGTGATTCGTGTAGCGGCTACCCAAATTTGCGGGGCCGCTTCCAGGACTCCCGTGGGAAAAACAAATATGAAGTTCGGAGGGTCCTTCGGCCAGTCGACCTTGCGAATGCCGCTGATGAAGGTGCGTATCGACACCCCCTGCACATCAAATACGAGCGAATCGCCCACGTCTAAGCGGAGGGTTTCTTGCATGCCATCGGAAATGGTGACGCCCACGGAGTCGGCTACTCCACCCGCACGCCACTGAATTTTACCTTTCACCAACTCCTCCGAGAGATGAAGGGAGTCGCGATAGGTAACCCGGTACTCTCGGGTTAGTGCCCAGTTGGGAATTCGCAGCGAAGTGTCTCTCTGAATTTTTTCAACCGGCACACCCTTCACAGAAGCCAGCCGGCAGGTAATAATCGGCACTACCTGGTTACGCGGCAGCTGATACTGGTCCATCAGATCTAATACGCCCTCGCGCTGAGAAGATTGAATATCAAACAGAATTGTGTTGGACTGATTGCTGTTGCCGGTAAACTCCACCTGGTTCAGCAGGCTGCTTTGTATAATGTTAAGCGTTGAAACAATGAAAGCCCCGAGGCCAATAGTGACCAGCATAACACGGGTTTGATTGTTTGGTCGGAAGAGATTCGCCATCCCATGCCGCCAGATGAACGAGGCTCTGCGCGGAAAATACCGTTTGATCATCCAAAGCAATACTGCGGCAACTGCGGTAAGCGCACCAAGGGCCATGGCTAATCCACCCGTGAAGAGACTACCTGCCAAAAAGCTTCGGGTTTGGTAAGCTGCGGCTAACACCGGAAATAAAACAATCAGAAAAAGGGTAACGATCTTCGTCTTGGAAATCACACGCTCAGCGTTGAAGTCCGTGCGCAACACAGACAAAGGTGGAACAAACCGAACGGACACCAAGGGAAGCACGGTGAACAGCACGTAGATCAAAACACCCAGTATCAAACCTTCACCAACAGCTACCCATTGATCATTGAACTTCAACTCCACGGGCAAAAGATCCCCGAAAGCCAACGGTATGAGTTGTTGAAGACCTCCGCCTAAAGCGGCACCCAGCACACTGCCCGCCAGACCCAGAGCAAATACCTGAATGAAGTAGATGTTGAATGCCTGCCAGCCCGAACTACCTACGCAGCGCAGGATGGCAACCTCGTCTCGCTTCTCCCGTGCATAGATATGAACCGAACTGGCCACACCGATGCAACCTAATACCAACGCCACAAAAGCGAGTAGTGAGAAAAAGCGATATACCGATCGGAAGCCGTCACCCAAATCATTCTTTCGTTCTTCTACCGTGTCGAACGAATAACCCCGTTGCTTCATCTCCGGCCGAAGCCGCTTGAGCAAGCCGGTCGTTTCTTGCTCGGTTTTCGTTTTTACAAACAGATTATAGTTCACTCGGCTGCCATACTGAACCAGCCCGGTGGAATCCAGTTCAGAGAAAGCGATATACACGACCGGTGCAATGGTGGAGGTCAGCTCTCCGCCACCCGGAATCTTGCGCACGACCCCGGCCACACGAAAAACGGAACTGCCCACTTTGATGGAATCATCTGAACTCACTTCATACTGGGTGGCCAGCGATTCGTCCAACATGGCGTAACGCCCCGTGCGCACTTTGGCGTAGGAGTCATCCGGCAGCGTAATGAGATCACCGTAAAATGGAAAATCCCCTTCGAGCGCGGTGAGTTTGACCAGGCGTGACTGGCCGGTATTCATAAACATCACCATGGAGGCCATGTCGGCATTGGGAGCCTGCCGAACGGCTGCCGAGTCGAGCAGGGCCGTAAAGGTGCTGTCAAATTTCTTATTGCTCTTGATCACCAGATCTGCGCCCAACAACTCCTTCGCATTTCGGTTTAACTCCTGCTGCATGGAGTAGTTCAGGGAAGAGATGGCCACCACGGCCGCAATTCCCGTGATCATGGACGCAATAAACAGGAACAAGCGCGAAGCATTGTGACGCCCATCGCGCCAGGCCATGCGCCACACCCACGGATCGCGAAGCAAACTTTTCGTCTTTCGCTTGATCTTGATGATATATTCGATCATGCAACGGTAAGAATACGCTCGTTCACCAATTTACCGCCCTTCATTTGAAGTATTCGCTCGGTTCGTTCAGCCAGTTCAAGATTATGAGTAACCAGCACAAGTGTGGTCTTCTCCTCCCGGTTGATCTGAAAAAGCAGCTCGGTAATGCGGGTCGCATTTTCCTCGTCCAGGTTTCCGGTGGGCTCATCGGCAAACAAAACTTTCGGGGATGTAATAAAAGCCCGGGCAATGGCCACGCGCTGCTGCTCACCACCGGAAAGCTGCGAGGGGTAATGATGGGTGCGGTCGCCAAGCCCCACCCGTTCCAACAGTTCGCGCGCACGGGCTTCCACGCCCTTTTCGCCCCGTAACTCGAGCGGCACCATCACATTTTCCAACGCGGTGAGCGTGGCCAACAACTGGAAATTCTGAAATACAAAACCGATGAACTGGTTCCGGATGTAGGCGCGGTCATCTTCATCCATCGCATTAAGCGTGAAGCCCATCAACGATAAGGTACCTGAGGTTGCCACATCAAGCCCTGCACAAAGTCCGAGCAAAGTCGTTTTACCGCTTCCGGACGGGCCAATGATCGAAACCGCCTCACCCTGACGAACTTTAAACGACACATGGTCCAAAACGATAATCTCTCGTTCGCCTGACGGAAAGGCCTTCGTCAGGTTCTCGGCAGCAAGTACAATATCCGGCATGATTTTGTTAGGAAGTTTAAATCTTTAAATCGTTTTTACCCGTAAAATGGTTTCAATTAACAATTTCTTATGATGGCAGTCGCGAAGATCATGCTTTTTATTGTGTTGCTGGGTACTTCCGGACGTGTGGGTCCCCAAAAAACTATTTTATTTTTTGGCGACAGCCTGACCGCGGGATATGGGCTCTCGCCCGAAGAGGCCTTCCCAGCCCTGATTGAACAAAATTTACGTAAACAAGGTAAAGAGGTCAAGGCTGTCAATGCCGGACTTAGTGGCGAGACGTCAGCAGGCGGGCTCTCCCGCATCGACTGGATTCTGAGGCAACCCGTTGATGTTTTTGTGCTCGAATTGGGAGCCAATGATGGATTGCGTGGATTACCGGTAACCGATACCCGCCAGAACCTTCAACGCATTATCGACAAAGTGAAAGCGAAGTACCCCAACGCCAAGATCGTGATGGCCGGTATGATGGTGCCCCCCAACATGGGCAAGACGTACGCTGACGAGTTTAAAAAGATCTATCCGGAGCTGGCGCGAGCCAACGGGGCCACGTTAATTCCATTTCTGCTGGAGGGCGTTGCCGGTGACGAAAAACTAAACCAGGCCGATGGTATTCATCCCAATGCCAAGGGCCACCAATTGGTGGCCCGGCACGTGCAATCCTTTATTGAAAAAATCTTGTAGGCTGGCTACTACAACCGAATAGACAGCAGATCATACAATCGGTACAAGCGTTGCAGCTCGAGTTTTTGCTGTTTGCTTATGCGGGTACGCTCTAAACTTTTTATTTTCTCTTCAATGTGTTTCATAGTGTCACGGGTAGTTGTCTGATTCTTACACTTACTTCGTTCGGTTTTGTCTGGCCGCATGCTGTTAGATCAACGAGGCATGCAAATCCTCCGAGTAAAAAAGTTTAATCTGGGGCACCCGGAAACGTTCGCGAAGCTGGCGTGCGTGATCCATAGCCAGTTCGCTATTTTGAAAAACAGAGCACGCCCCTTGCTCCACTTGCAGCTTTTTGTCGGCCGGAGCTATGATGACCGGCACATACCCTACATCACGAGGGTTGTCCTCCAATACGATCCATTTCATGACAGTAACGGTTAGCTTTTTGAAAATGAGACTCTGATTAAACCGCAAACCACTTGCAGCGGACGCGGCACCCCCCTGGCGAAAGAGGCTGACCAGTGGGCTCACAACGTTAGCCGGCAGTGTAGAAGAAACAGAGGTAGACGAACAGAAGGAAAAAAAACACGTGGCTGGTGCACGCTGGGTTTCACCGGTTCGGGACCAAAGGCAGGCGGTGTGAACCGGACCGGCACCGGGCTACGAACCGCCCGTGCGGCAACCTGAACCACCTCAACCTCAGATGACGAAACCGACTCTTCCATCGCCTCGGACGGAAGCATACCGGCAAAAAGCGGCTGTGCTGAGGAAAATATCAGCAAAAAGGATAGAAAACAGACAAAAAATGCTGAAAACCGCATCTACTAGCAATACTGTCAAATATAACAGTATTACTAACGAACCATCAAATATTTTGTTATTGGATGGAAAAGAAAAGATACCAACCGCTGGTTATCGTTGAGCCAATGTGCCATACTCGTGTTAAACTCTTCCTGCCCACTGCCAGGCTTCGCGGTAGCGATATTTGATGTTGCTTCACGGGTTAGCTCAATCGGATCAATCGAAAGCATAGACATCACGATCAAATACAGCGAGATCATGAAGAAAAAGTACCCAACAGGTGCATAGTACATCACGCGGTTGCCGTTGATAAACGTTCGCGCAGCGTGGCCGGGCCGAAGAGTCAGGTCGCGCAACGTGCGGGGGAACATGCCATCGAATCCATAGACCCGGCTCCAGAAATCATTCCAACCTTCGCGCAACGTAATTCGCTTGACATTCGAGCGCTGCCCGCACGCTGAACAAAATTTACCCACCACGGGCGAGCCGCAACTCTTACACTTACCCGATTCACCTCCCATCATGGGGATTGGCACGGGGATAAAATCATCGGGCGTTGAATCGGTGGACATAGGTTAGGTAAAGTCTAAAAATAGGATAAAACCGGGGAGAGTTGCAAAAACTTTGCCTTTGTCGAGCAGGCGTGCACCGGTGAATAAACTACTGCCACCCGGCCCGTTCCGTGCAACTGTGATTTGATCTTATTTTGAGCACGGCACTTTTGCGCGTATCTTGTTAAAAACACCTTTACCCCTGATTTGCCCCATGGGGCAACCATTGACAAACAAATAGACCTGTGGATAAATTTGTTTGTGCTCAAAGTTCAGCTCCTCATTAGAGAAAAAGGTATAAGAAGAGAATAAATGCGACTGACTTTCGCTGATGACGTTCCGGCCCTCTGGTTCGATCACGATCTTTTGTAAGTTGGGGCAAAGGCTGTCTAATTGGGTTAATTCGGTCAACGCTGCCTGAGAAAAACCGCAGCCAACCCCTCCTAAAATAAGCAACTGATACTGTTGAGGGGAGTATGAACCATTAACGGGAGACGCTGCACCAAAATCGGGCAATGAACGGATCGCTTGCGAGGACGCGCCAAGGGTTCCCAAAAGAAGCCCAAACGTCATTATTAACTTCATGATTCGATTTTTTTTATCCAGCCACCAAACGCGGAAAAATAGAATAATTCTAACGGAAGATGCAAAACTTTGGCTCTGCAAAGCTGTTCTACAACGGTGAACAAAACCGCTGTTATCATTGGCTCCGGGGTTGGTGGGTTAGCTACCGCCTGCCGGCTGGCGTCACGCGGGTTCCGGGTGGCGGTGGTGGAGGCCAACGAATACCCGGGCGGTAAGCTGACCGAGCTATCGAGCTCGGGATTTCGTTTTGATGCCGGCCCGTCCTTGTTCACGATGCCTCAATTTCTGGATCAGGTTTTCGAAGCGGCCGGCAAAAACCCAAGGGATTATTACCGCTACCACCGCCTTGAAAAATCCTGCCATTACTTTTTTGAGGATGGAACCTACCTGGAAGCGTGGGCGGATGTTCAAAAATTTTCCCTCGAGGTAGAGACCAAGCTGGGCCTGCGCGGGCAAGAAATACTGGACTACCTGCAACAATCCAAAGAAATTTATGAAAGTGCGGGGCACATTTTTCTTGAAAACTCGCTGCATCGCTGGGATACATGGCTGCGCACAGACGTGCTAAAAGCCCTGCCGAAAATTCCCTCGCTGGGCCTGTTTTCCTCGATGCATCAGCGTAACCAGAGCAGCTTTCGTGATCCGCGGCTGGTGCAGCTATTCGACCGGTACGCCACCTATAACGGCTCGAATCCGTATCGTGCACCCGGCATCCTCACGTCTATTCCGCACCTGGAGTTCAATGTCGGCACATTCTTGCCGGAGGGCGGTATGCATACCATTACGCAAGCGCTGTATCGGTTGGCCACTGATCTTGGCGTTACATTCCAATTCAATTAGCCTGCGGATAAAATCGAAACGAGTGAAGGACGTGCAGCAGGTGAAAGGGCCGCGGGCAAGTATCTGAAAGCCGACATTGTGGTCAGTAACCTTGATGTTTACCCCACATATCGAAAGCTCCTTCCCCAACTGGCTGCACCGGAGAAAATACTCGCCCAGGAGCGCTCCAGCAGCGCGCTGATTTTCTACTGGGGAGTCAGCGGCACTTTTCCGCAGCTGGACGTTCACAACATATTGTTCTCGGCTGACTATGCCCGCGAGTTTAAGCACTTGTTCGATGATCACACCTTGACAGATGACCCTACCGTATACATCAACATCACGAGCAAAAAAGAACCCACCGATGCACCCCCCGGGGCCGAGAACTGGTTTGTGATGATCAATGCCCCTGCCAACCGAGGTCAGGATTGGGACAGACTAATTCGGTCTGCGCGGCAACATATCGTTAAAAAAATCAACCGGCTGCTTAAGACCGACATAGAAAACCTCATCCGGTTCGAAGATGTGCTGGATCCCCGCTCGATCGAACTCAAAACCGCCTCGTTTCGGGGATCACTCTACGGCACGAGTTCGAACAACCGGATGGCGGCCTTTTTACGCCATCCGAAATTTTGTCGAAAAATACCCACCCTGTTTTTTTGCGGGGGTTCGGTGCATCCTGGGGGCGGCATTCCACTGTGTTTAATGTCGGCCAAAATAACTTCTGAGCTTATCGGAGAACAGTTTTCGGCTTAGTGGTGTTTTTACTCTGTGATTACACGCCTTTATCAACGGTTTTCGACTCTGCTGCTGCCCTATTCAGTTACACTCGTGGCATTGTTGCACGTCATCGGCATCATCGGCCTATTATCGCCTTTCGAAACCTACTTTCGGTTGTTGACCCCGTTCAACTTAATTGCGTGTGGCTTTGTTTTGTGGATCAACCACAGCGAAAACTCGGGAGGTTTTCGCTGGTTTTTGCTGACGGTTTTTGTTCTGGGTTTTGTAGTCGAATACCTGGGCGTGACGTACGGCTGGATTTTTGGCCAATATAGCTATGGTGCCACCCTCGGCCCCAAATTGGCAGGCGTGCCAGTGATCATCGGGTTAAACTGGTTGTTAATTATCTACTGTGTCTCTGTTCTAACGGATCTCTTGCCCATGCCACTGTCCGCCAAAGTAGTGAGCGGGGCCACATTGGCGGTTTTAATTGATACACTGATGGAGCCCGTGGCCATGCGGTATGATTTCTGGTCCTGGCATCAGGGTTCGGTGCCCGTACAAAATTTCCTCGGGTGGGTCACGGGCACGCGGGTAATGATTTCAGTGTACGACGTGTTCAGGGTGAAAGCCGATAAGCGACTAGCCCTCCC
>DAIPHR010000049.1:5500-16582 GCA_036771215.1 Cyclobacteriaceae bacterium | reverse complement strand
CACTGCCATTGGCCAAAATTGTTCAGTTGGCGCAGTAAAAACGGGATTGAATCAGGCAAAAGAAACCCGGTCTTTCACCGGGTTTCATTTTTTTACTCACGTCTTGAGCTTTTCGCTACGCGCACCCTGCGGGGTCCGTACCACAGCCAAAAACCGGTGACGGATAGCACCAGCAAACCAGCACCTAAATATGTGGTGTACATCAGTTTAAAGCCATCACTAATCAGCGAGCCATCGTGCACGTGCTCAATCCAGTCGGCATGGCGCTTGGCCACTGACAACGCACGGCCGGTTAGACCATCCACCTGCACCTCCCAGTAGTTGCTGTAAATCACCTTCACAATTCCTTTGTCGATGCGGGCATCTAGCCGGTCGAGTGATGTCCGGGGTGCACGAACAGAATCCATTGCCCGGTCAGCGTTTCGGATAATGACTTGGAAACTCTTCCATTGGTCAGCCGAGGCGGATGTCCCGGCCTGCATCGGAGGCTGAAGGGTGTCAACGTTCTTCTTCCATCCCAGCAAAACACCGGTGCCAGCAGTGAAAAACAAAAACAACGCAACACTGATTCCCATCCAGCGATGCCAGGTGCGAAATTGACGTAGACTTAGTACAAGGGTGTGGAGTTTCATAGGTTATTGTTAAATGCGCGCGCGCAAGGAAATAATCACATTTCTGCCTGGCGCAGTAATGCCGGAGGAATACGGTCGGTAACGGATATCAAAAATGTTCTCAAGCCCGATGTCAACGGTGAGGTACTTCAAGGGCGTGTAGCTGCCTTTAAAATTCCAGGTGGTCCAGGATGGCGCGTAGGGTCGGCCATCAGCATCTTTTGCATACAGATGGCTGTCGGCTCGTTCGGTCAGGGCCAGATTCTCTGCCCGGATTGCCCCATTGTAAGTAACATAGACCATAGCAGTCCACTTCTTACTCCGATAACTCATTTGCGTTGACCCAAACGTAGGTGGCACGTGCGTAGGTGAAAACGACTCGCCCGAAGCCGGATCGCGTTCGCGACCAACCTGAATATTGATCGAAGACTGCAGTTGCCAATGTCTCCAAAAATCATACCGCAGCGCAAACTGGCCGCCCAATACGGTTATCTGATTTGTGTTTTGCAGCGCCAGCACCTGGCTCTCCGTTCCATCGTAGTCGATGCTGTCCTGCCCATTGAATTGAAAAGGGCCGCGAACAATGGCATCATCAAGCAACGTGTAATACCCGGCAAAGTCAATAAACAGACCTTTCGCTACCTCCCCGGTATACCCTAACTCCGTACTGTAGGATTTTTCCGGTGTCAGGGTAGGATTGGGCACCACCACGGCACCGGGCTGCGAATCAAATACTTTTCCGATGTCGTCAACATTGGGTGCACGAAACCCGGTTGACAGGTTGTAGTACAACTTGAAATCATTTGCCAATAACACCGCTGCGCCAAGGCTGCCATTGATTGCGCTGTTTCGCAGTGTAGCTTCCGTAAACTCAAAATCAAAAAAAGTTGTATCGAATGGCGCATACGTATACACATTCGTGTAACGTGCACTGGCATTCAACGTCAAGCGGTCAGTGGCGTTGTAGCGCATGCTGACATAGGCCGCTGCCGATCGCCATTCGGAACCGTTTGGATAACGAGTTGAAACAGGTGAAAGGGTTCCGGTTACAATATCTCTGCGTTGTGCTGTTGATTCAACCTGGTTTGTCACCCACTCCGCTCCATAGAACAAGGCCATCCGACTATTCAATTGCTTCTCCAGATCAAGATTAAACGACAATGCCGGAACGCGTTCAAAACGCTCCGTCATGCGGTTACGATTGCTGCCAGTGAAGTTTCGGTTATGCCGGCTTTCCGAATAATCCTGATAGGCCGTAATAAAACGGGCGCGGTCAAAGAGGATCAAATCGGCCCGGTAATTGGCGGCCAGGTGGTGCATCGTCCAACGCTGAGGGCCGTAGTACCATTCGGCACTGGTAAAAACGCCCGAGGAGTTTTTCAGAATAAGCCGGTCGTAGCGGGGCACATCGGACGTTTCGGAATAATGGTAGCTGTATGTAAAATCCAAGTTGGCGTGCGGAGCAAACCGGAATTTCGCCATACCATTAAGCTGATCATAACCGGTTTTCACCTGCACATTCGGATCTGGATTGGTTACGGCAATATCTGCGCTGCCATCGCGCATCTGGTAGTCAGGGCGGGTGTACTCCTCCGGCCCGTGCGATCCCATCCGGAGGTCATCAAACACGGAGCGCGTAATGCTGCCGATGAACGCCCACTTTCGCGAACCCAGGTTGACATCCACATGACCCGTATTTTCCTTATTGGCCGTGGAGTAACGCACCAGGGCATTGGCCTTCACCTGAAGGGTGCCCGCGGTGGAAAGCTCGGGGCGAAGGGTATGGAAATCCATCACTCCGCCAATGGCATCACTTCCGTACATGACAGATCCCGGACCAAAGACCACTTCAGCTTCGCGGATGGCGTTGGCATCAAGCGAGATTACATTTTGAACATTACCACCGCGAAAAATTGCGTTGTTCATGCGAACACCATCGATGACGAGCATTACCCGGTTAGTGGAAAACCCGCGAATCATCGGGCTGCCGCCACCCAACTGGCTCTTTTGAATAAAAACCTGATTAGTAAAACCCAACAAATCAGCTGCCGTCTGCGGGTTCTGCAGTTGAATGTCAGCTTGGCTTAGCATGGTAAGCCGGGCCGAAACTTCGCGGAGATTTTGTTCCCAGCGATTGGCCGCTACCACAACCTCCTGGAGGTATGTAGTTGTATCTGATTTAGCGCCCGTATCCTGTGCCCGCAAAAATCCGGGCAGGACAGCCAGCGCCAGTATAAGTAAGTTTTTCATGGATACTTTCTGGGTCGATCCAAATAGAACAGATCGGCAAAACGGATTCGGTACTGGTGAATCCATCTGCCGTTTTCGGGTAATGAAAAGTGAAAGTCAGATCAACTGCGAGGCGGAGGAGAAACAATCGTGCGGGCCAGCTCAGAAAAAGTTTCGTAGTAGGGCGTAAACGGCTTCAGGTCGGATGAACCGGGGTTGACCGTAACAACAACGGGTGACATATACTTCAAGCTCAGCCAGCTGAACAGGGAGTCAGGCACCGGCTTTTTATCACCGGCCGAATTCTTCAATACCGCATCCAGAAACGCCAGGAGGTTGTCCTCGGCTTCATCGTGAAGCGCATACACCACTACCTGGCCGGCAACCGGCTCGACACGGGCCACATCATACATGCGATCTTGCCATTTTATCTCATGTTCGTCCTCGCGCGCAGCATCAAATTCCGCGCGGGTCATGACCAGCATATCCAGTTCTTCGGCCGGGGTTGCGCGCAGCGTGGCACGCATTTCACGTTTGATCTCGGCAGCCCGAATCACAAAATAGACATAAGAGCCAACCAGGTGTGCACCCAACAGGGCCAGCATCAGCACGGCAACAACTCTTTTCATTTCACGAAAGTAAAAAAAATCCCACCCTCATCTCGGAAATTACAGGAATGGTGGTTTGGTGTTTATTCCCAGCCCTTTCGGGTAACGGTCTCAAGGGTGAGCTCAAGCCAGCGAAAATCGCCTTCCGGCAGTTTCCAACTGACCACACATGAGGTTGGCACGCGCACACCATCCATGGGTTTATGGTCGGCACAGGAAATATGCCAGCGCTCCAGCCGCTTCACTCCGTCAAATTCTCCATAACGCAAAGCCTCAAAGTCGGTTATATCACCCTGTTCGTTAAACGTAAAAGTACCGGTTGCCGAAACGTCACCATAGGTGAAGGTGGCTGACGCCCTGCGGTCGTCTATCGGCTTCCATTCCATATAGGGAGAGAGCGCAGCCGAGGGCAACCAGCAACTCTCACCCAGGTACCGCAGCAACGTGCCCTGGTCGATCTCCGCACCCGAGGAATGAACGACAGGAACAAGCCCGAGTAAGGTAATGCGCATTTCTCCATGCCCGTGATGATATCGATCCTCGCCCAACATAAAAATCCCCGGCATCATGTTCACCTTGGTTTGCCAAACGAAGGCTGGCGGGTCTATTGAAAATTCCTGCGAGGCCGAGAACGCCATCCAGCGGCCATCGGGCTTCGTACGCATTTTACCCCGCTGCGTAAGCGTAACGTGGCGGTCGTGCGGCCGGTAAAAAACACCGGACCTTATCAACCACGTTTGAACAATTGTCGGCAAGGGGGTCTGTGAACTGTCCCGTGCGGCCTCAAGCGGTTGAATATTTTGCTGCAGTTCAAGCCGGTGTTGTGCGGCCTGCCGGTGAAAAAACCAGGTGCCGGCTGCGATCACTCCTGCGATCAAAAGAGCCACGTTCGCCAGTGTACCCCAGCGCGCATCATGCCACACAGTGAAAATGAGAATCTGGGAGAGTATCGCGGCTGGCAAGGCCACCATCCACCAAAACGACCGGGCAGTTGCCACCAAAACCATGGCCACGAGCAACAGCAAGGCTGCGGCAAGCCAGGCTACGCCTGCCCCTCTCGAAATGGGCTTTGTCAATTGCTCAAAACTGGCGAAACCAAAGGCTTTACTGAAACCCATCAGGTGAATGAGGCCATGCAAAAACATCACCCCAACAAAAATCCACCGCATCATACTTATAAGCTGGGGCGAAAGGTAGCAGCCGCCAGCTCAGCAAAGAATGAGTTTAGTCAGGTTGATTTCCGATTTCCGACATCTTTTTCCCCGGCCGATAGGTGCGTTCGGCATTCTTCTCTACCTCCTCGCGGTAAAACAATACCTCCTTGAAACTGCCGGTAGCATACATTTTTCCCTGATCAAAAAAATGAGGCGAGTCGGGATTGCCGCTATTGCCGCCCGCCAGGAGCGACCTGGCTTTCAGGCGATCGCCAAACTCGACTGCACAAACAAAACTGTTACCGCTCACGCCATACCTTTTCTTTGTATTCGCGTACGCGCGGCTGTTGTAGGATGGCAACATGCCCCACGTGGATGAGGCAAACGCCACCGGGTAACTCGGCTTGGTGTCGTCATACTGGTTCTCCAGTTGGTTGGTCAGTCGCTGAAAGCGATTGACATCACCCCAGGCCATACCCCAACTGCCAAATGTCTTCTTCAACTCCGTTACGGTTCGATCAAATGGCAGGAGCAAATCGGCAGGTGCTGCC
The DNA here is from genome assembly GCA_036771215.1 of Cyclobacteriaceae bacterium. GTDB lineage: Bacteria > Bacteroidota > Bacteroidia > Cytophagales > Cyclobacteriaceae > ELB16-189. Next base: position 11,429 of record DAIPHR010000049.1, on the reverse strand, counting down.
CCGGCCACAAACCGCTTCGTGGCTTGCACCTGATCATCTTCACCTTCTTCGATATACACTTTGCGCAAGTTGGACGAAAGCTTTTGAGCCCATTCAATGCCTAGCGTGGTTGCAACGGAGTGCTCAGTCGCGTAGTAATCCCAACTCTTCATCACCGCCATGGGTTCGGCTAAACGGCTCTTGAGCGAATCGCTTACCGGCCAGGTTTCGTAGGCGTTCAGCAGTGCCGGCACCAATACCTCGAATGCCGCCAGGTAGCGGTCATAGCCCGCCTTAATCGTGCTTTCGATGGTAAAGCCGCTGGCCCGCGACAGCACACGCGCTGCATTGACGCCCCGGAAATTTTCGCCATCGGGGGCCATGTAGGCCGGGTAGTTTTCTTTCTTCGGGCTGCTGTTGCCCGAAACGGTGAAGGGCGTGGAGTTGCAGTTTTGTATCCAACCGTCAGCCGGATTGATCACGTGCACGGTCTCACTCACGGGGTGCAGGCCTTTCCATTCGGTGGCTGCAGTAGTGCCATCCACCGGGTTGCTCCAGTCAAACTGTCGATCGCGCAGCGGCACAAAGTTGCCATGCCAATACGCAATGTTGCCAAACCGATCGGCATACACCGTGTTGTTGGAGGCATTGCTTCGGTAATCCATCGTCTTTTTGAAATCCTCCAGGCCTCTGGCTTTTGTGCGCAGCCAACTTTGCAATAAACCATTCAACGATCGGTTCACCGACTTCACGGTAACATACTGACCATCGCGCACGGCCATAACGGGCCCGTGATGGGTAGCGTATGTGGTAAACACTCTGGCTCTTCCATCCTTCATACGCAAGGTCACCTTGCGCTCCGCCACCGTGCGCTGCTTGCCGTTGTACGCATACACCAGCTTTCCGTTTTCACGAGAGACTTTTTCGCGATACACATCGGCCACATCTACGTTGCACGAAGTATGCATCCAGCCGCAGTGTTCGTTAAATCCCTGGTAGACGAAAAACTGGCCCCAGGTAACAGCACCATAGGCATTCAGTCCCTCTTCACTTACCATGTGTACCTCGGGGCGGAAGTAAAACGTCACGTGCGGATTGATGTACAAAATCGACTTGCCCGATGCCGTGCGCTGCGGGGCCAGGGCAAAACCATTTGACCCGGACGTGTGCTCATCAAAACCGGAGGCCCGATGCGCTACCGGGTAGCTCGTGCCCGTGTAAAAAGATTTCAGTTCTTCGGGTGTTACATCAGCGGTGTTAATCGCGCCAATGCTGCCGTCTGTCCACAGCAGGGGAAACCAGGGCTCGAAACGCGTGAGCAGGGCGGGCTTCACCTGCGGATTTTTATACAGGTAGAAGTTGATGCCATCCGCGAAAGCGAGTAACAATTTCTTCAGCCAGGCGGGGCTCTTCTCATAATCGGAACGGGCTCCGGCCGAATCGATGACAAGCCGAACATACAAATCGTTGTACAGTTCCTTCTCGCCATATACCTCTGCCTTGCGCCCCAGCTTTTCGATGTAGTTCATCTCCACGCGGGCAAAATCGTCCTCGCATTGGGCGTACATCAACCCAAACACGGCATCCGCATCCGTCTTCCCGTAAATGTGGGGGATGCCCCAATTGTCGCGGATGATGGTGACGTTGGCCACTTGCCTTTGCCAGCGGGCCACCTCACTCCTAGTAGGCGATGCAAATGTTACAAGTTGTGTACCAAAAATCAGGAGCGAAATGCTGATGACGCACACGGATTGAGGAAAAATTCTGCGTTTCATAGTGGAAAGGATTGACAACCAAGGTAGGCTATTCTCGGCCGATAGACGAACTCACGATTAGTTTTCAGCAATGGTTAAAACAGGGCTATTTTGCATGGCTGCGAAAAAAATCCAGTCAGTTTTTTTGAAAGTACTTCGCTTTTCTAAAAGCAAGGCCCACAACAAAAGGATTAACAGATGGCCCCCTGCTCCGCTGGAACAAAACACTTACATCTTGTTGGAAAAAAATTCCAATATTTCCGAGTACAGCTGATCCATAAACCCCGTAGCGCAGAGAATTTAAGTTGAACCGATCGTTAATCTTGACAGAAGGCATACTTGCAGGATCGTTGAATGATCGGAGTAAATAGCTATCTAATAACACATAAGCATAAGGACCGAAAGAGAATTCGCTGTTAAATCGTCTGCCTTCAACAGTTACCCAATATAAAGGTTTGATACCAATATAGGCAGATGTAATTTTTGATCTTGCAACGTTCGGCACTGAATCAGAAACAAAAACTGTCTTGCCATTTACTGTCTTAGCCAAGATATTCGGATCCTCAAATCTGAAATTATACCAAGACACATTTGGATAAATGAGAAGGCGTTTCCTTCGGTTTGAATTAACAGGAATGGATACCAACCAACCGACATCTGCGTACCAGGAAGCGGTAATTTTAGCATCGGGTAAGCCACTGAAGTAGTTGTTCAATCCCAATGAAAATGAAGGAAAAGATTTGATGGTCGCCTGAGACTTCGAGGAATTTTGAACAATAGGATCGGTTACGTTCTTCACACGGTGGCGAACGATCTTAAACGAATCTGTCTGCTGTAGTTTCGTCTGCAATTCCAAAACGTCCTTGTAACCAGGCGCGAGGTCATTCACTAATTGAAAATAGTTAAAAGCACGTAGTGCATCCTGGCTAGTATTTCTGTACATACTTTCAATTCCGGCTCGATAATACTCATCAGCAGCGAGCAAACGAGTTTTTGCAATTTCTGCTTCTTTTGATAAAGGATTCGATACAAGTTCCAGCGCCTCCGGATTGCGCTCAATCATCCTCTTTAGATCATTGATTTCCTGATAAATTGAAAATGTCTTGGCCCATTTAAACGGATCATTTGTCCTTTCATATTCCTCGACACGGGCCAATTTTTCATTTATCGATTTCTGATAGGCATCGATAAAAATGTTGTTGATTTTTGGCTGGTTCCCATTTCTTTTAAACTTTTCAAGGCATTGAATCACCGTAAGGTCATACTCCCCGCGAGAAAGCGTTTTTGCTGGAGAAACGCACCCTTGAATCATCCAACCGCCTAAAATTAGGATCAGAGAAATAGGAAATCCTTCAAAAGACTTATGAACCCGAGCTATTCGAGGTATAGAATAGCCCCTCCTGCCGTGCATTTTTTCAAAATCAATTTTCGGATCTAAATCAATCAACATCTAGAAAAACTCTATTATATTTGTTATATTCCAAGTAACAAAAGTATGAAATGCTTTGCCATTCTCTACCTGCTCTTAATGCCTCTAGCCTCATTTGCACAAATACCTATTGACGATAAAACGAAACGCCTTAAACGTGACTTTGCAGCTATCGCTCCATTGCCCACGGGGGCAACTTTTAACGTGAACCTTCCGGAGGCACTATCTTATTTGAAGAGCGTTGAGGAAACCCGGCCATATTGGAGCCCATTTGGACTGATTATCAATAACAAGTGGGATTCGAAGAATCCTGCCAACTACACGTTCAATATGAAATTGGACGGCCTAAAGGTTTTGGCTGTGGAAAACGAGGAAATCAAGTCTAATCTTACTGTAACAGGCAAAGAATTTCTTAGGCACTACATCGTATCTTTTCCAGCTGAGTTACAGGTCATTGATAATGGTAGTAAAACCGTGATTAAGACAGTTACCATTGCAAAGCAGGATGATGAATTCAAGAGGACTTTTCACAGAAACATTTACATTACCGACACTTTTGATCCTAACTATAAAAAAGTTGTGGGGTTCGATTCATTGCGGCAATTGCAGCGTATTTCAGAAACAGACCCTCGTGCATTAAAACGAATTGAAGGGTTGTTTGCGGAGGAGATTTACGAAAAAATGAAAAGTGTATTGGTTCACCTATACGGTACAACTTCGTTGAAAGCTACTTTACTTATAATGAACCCTAAATCAAAAAATCGCAAGTATGATTTTGGGGATTTTGATGCGGCTTCTCAAAAGATGGAAAAAAGCCTAGATATGTTAAAAGAGAATGCCAGTGACGCTTCCGCCATGTCTTTATTGGCGGAAGCAGAAGAGTTTTACAGTAAGCAGGCAACTATCACTGAATCGAGGCTGGAAGACTACGTACCTGCGATGATATACTGGAATCTGTCAGAAATAAATTTGGTGCAAGGTGAACTCACGGAAGCTGAGTCATATTATGAAAAGTATAAATCCGCTGCAAAACCAGAAAACTACTCGCTTTATCGGGAACCTTATATCGTTGAGTTTTTGGACCTTCTAAAATTCAGAAAAATGGTTGAAAACGGTACGGTTTCAGAAGGGGCGAAAAAAGTCGAACGCCAACCTGTAAAGGAAACTAATGATTCTATGGGTATGACTGAATTGTCAAAGGGTTTTATAGTAACTGAGCAAGGTGACACTGTGGTTGGTCAAGTTAGAAACATCAATTCCACGCTCTCAAAAAACCACTCCGTAGATTTCGTTTATCCGGATGGTAGAAACGTTGTCTTTCTTGCAGATCAAATCAAAGCGGTAAGCGCTGCAGGAATAGTCTACGAATCACATAATTATAAATTTGATGGCGTCTTTTCAGGGGATCAAATGATGCCCGGAAAGAAAATGTATGTTCTGTTGTATGCATCTCCCTCTATTCGGTTTTATTTCTATCGGCAGGCAGAAGAATTTATTTATTTCTTCCCATCATCCAAGTCGTATAAGCGTTATCGACCAGCATCCATGTCTGACGCTGAAGCACTAGTTACCAATTTCAACAAAAAGTTAAGTGAAGTTTTTGCTTCATGTCCTGAAGTTGTAAAAAAAATAGAGAGTGGTGCATACGAATTAAAAAAGCGAAGCTCTACTGGGCATATTCTCGCAGTTGAAGATTTCGAAAACAATTGCGGATCTAAGTCATTCGCAAAATATTTTTTAGCGATTTCGAAAGAGAATGTGATGAATAAATATCGCTAAATACTACTCTTGAATAGTCTATGTCACCGGTTTAATCCAGCGCTTATCTATCCATTGAAATGCGATAACGAGCATAATCCCCAACAAAATCAATCCTTTAACAGGGTTAAGAAACGTGAGTTTGAACTGAAAGCCGGTGAGCAAAACACTGACAAACGCAGCCATCACAAAAACACTTAGCCCTGCTACGAACCACCCCCACTCTCTATGTGTATAGGCGGCCTCACGGGCCGCGATGCGCTGCATCACCCGATCGGCAAAGCCCGGAGTGATATCCACGCGCGGTGGTTGCGCTGCTGCGCGAAACACCACCTGGTAGGCACGCTCGTCTTCGTGGGTTGACACCTGTCCCCTTTCCACATTTTCCTGGTGCTGCTGATCGCCTGGGTTCATACCTTTTCGCTGCGTTGCCATAAAATTACTTTCTCTTTTAATATCTGACGTGCCCGGAACAGGTAATTTTTAACCGTGCCTTCCGGCATCCCCGTAGCCTCGCCAATCTCCCGATAGTCGAAGTGCTCGAGGTGATAAAGGGTTAACACGGTTCGGTATTGCACCGGTAACTGATCAATCAACTGCCGGACCCATTCCTCCTGCTGGGCGTCTTCCAGCAAATCGGCCGGGGTGTCCGTCATGCCCCATCGCTGCTGCCACTGGTCATCTTCCGGAATTTCACTCCATTTCATTTTTTGCTTACGCAGATGGTTAATGGCCTGGCGATACGCAATGGTGGCAATCCAGGTGCTCAACTTCGATTGAAAAGCAAACTCGCCCAGTTTGTCGTACACCCGAAGAAACACATCCTGGCATAACTCCTCCCGATCTTCCGGGCGATCAACCACCCGGGTTATCATGTGCATGACCAGCCGCTGGTGGCGTTCCACCAACAGACGAAATGCACCGGCCTCACCCGCCAATACTTGCGTCACCAGGGATCTTTCGTCCATTGACAGTTAATACGGGCCAGGCATTTGGAGGGTTAGACACC
>DAIPHR010000049.1:0-5400 GCA_036771215.1 Cyclobacteriaceae bacterium | reverse complement strand
GATCTTTCGTCCATTGACAGTTAATACGGGCCAGGCATTTGGAGGGTTAGACACCCCTGACCCGGGGAATGTTGCAACCGAAGGTAAAAAAGTTTGCGCTACGCCCGGCCTGAAAAATTTCAGAAGATTTTTCACACGACCTGCAACATTGCCAAACACATCGGTGTCCAACGGGCAAACAATAAAAAAACACGTATGACGCTATTTGAAGTGCTTATGCCGGTGGCCATTTTCGGAGGCCTGGGGGGTTCCATCTACTTCTTTGCCAAAGTGATGACGGATTTTAATCTCAAGAAACGAATGATTGAAAAAGGCTATGTCAACGAAGAGACCCAGTCTATTTTCAGAAACATGTCGACCGATAATAAATACGCTGCGTTGAAGTGGGGATTAATCATTCTCTCGGCCGGACTTGCGCTCATCGTAATGGAGTATATCGGGGCCGATCCCAACTCCACACTGCCCTATGGCATCTTTGCCACGTTTGTGTCAGCCGGCTTCCTGGCCTACTACCTGATTGTAAAGCGCGAGCAAAAACAATAGGCTGTTCACCCCCGAACAGTGGGGTGTACGATTCATAACACGCTGTACGAAAAACCGGGCTTACCCTTCAAAAAAACGAGCAGCCTAAGGCTGGCGCGATGTTTGGGAAACCTGACCACTCATCCTCAATCCGATACCTCGATTTATGCTCCGCAACTATATCAAAACAGCTTTCCGAAACCTGATTCGCCACCGCTTTTTTTCGCTGATCAACGTGTTTGGTCTAGCGGTGGCCATGTCCATCTGCATGGTGCTGATCATGCTGGTGGCCGATCAATTGAGTTATGACCGGCACAACACTAATGGCTCGCGCATTTTTCGGGTCACCACTCTGGGGGTAGATGACAAAGGTGTCGTTACCTCGGATCAGGAAAACAGCTCCAGCCCGATGACCGTGGCCCCTGAGCTGATGGAAAAGTACACGGGCGTAGAAAAAGCCGTGCGTTTCAGGCGCGGCTTTGGAAACGGTTGGCTCGAGTTCGAAAACCAGAACGTCAACATCCCCCTGTCGGGATTTTTTGCGGATGCCGAGGCGCTGAACATGTTTCAATACGAACTTGAACATGGCGATCCTTCCTCTGCTCTCGTGCAACCCTATTCGGTCGTGCTCAGCCGGGCGGCCGCCAACAAACTTTTCAAAGAGCCAAACCCCGTGGGGCAAACCCTCAAGGTGGGTGACATTGGCGTGTACACCGTTACCGGAGTGTTGAAGGAAACAAAAAACAAGTCGCACATCGTCTTTGACGGGCTGGCCAGTATGTCCACCGTCAAAGCCCTGGAGGAAGCCGGCAAATTTGATCGAACATCCGAAAGCTGGACAAACTACTGGCAGGGGTGGACCTACGTGATGATCGAATCCGGGAAGACTCCCCACGATTTGCAGGTAGCCCTTGACGAGATGTACCGGAAACACATTGCGTCCATCACTACGCCCGACACGTACAAAATGAAGTTTGCGCTGCAGCCCTTGTTTCGCATCACGCCCAGCAACAGCATGAACAACCCCATCGGGCCCCTGTTGCCGTGGCTGGTTGTCTACTTTCTCGGAGGCCTTGCCTTGATCATTCTGCTCACCTCCTGTTTCAATTTTACCAATCTTTCCATTGCCCGCTCCCTGAGCCGCGCACGCGAAATTGGTGTACGTAAAGTGACCGGTGCGGCCCGTTGGCAAATTTTCGGGCAGTTCATCTCCGAATCCATCCTGGTGACCTTCATCGCCCTGGCCGTGGCCCTAGCCCTCGTAGTGGTACTTGAACCGATGATCCAGCAGCTCAACTTCGCCCGTATCTTCCGCTGGGACTTGCACAGCAGCACCGCGGTGTACCTGATCTTTGTTTTGTTTGCCACGGTGGTGGGCATCCTGGCGGGATTCTTCCCTGCGGTGGTGCTCTCCGGCTTCCAACCCGTTCAGGTCCTAAAAAATCTGAGCAACCTGAAACTCTTCTCGCGCATGGGATTGCGCAAGACCTTGCTCGTATCTCAGTTTACGTTGTCCCTCTTCTTCATTCTTACCGTCATGGTGGCCTACGACCAGCTTCACCTGTTCACCCACCAGAACCACGGCTTCAAGATGAACAACAACATTCTGATTAAGCTCAACAACACGAGCCATGATACTCTGAAAAACGTAATGCAGAAGTACGCCAACATCTCGGCAGTCGCGGCCGCTTCGCATCTGCCGGCAGCCGGCACCTCGTATGGCACGGGTTTCAAGAAAAAGCGGGAAGAGCCGGAATGGACCAATGTGGATTATTTTCTCGTTGACGAGAACTATGCCGACAACATGGAGTTGACGTTGGTGGCCGGGGAGTTTTTCAAAACCAAGGAGGTTAACCTGAACAATAAACTGATGGTGATCAATGAAGCGGCTGTGGCCAGGTTTCAATTGGGGTCGGCCCGCGAAGCCATTGGCCAGTCCATGATCTTTCAAAATGACTCCACCGAAAAAATCATTGTGGGTGTGGTGGCCAACTACAATCACCGCGACCTCATGCGCGAAATTGATCCCATGGCGTTGATGTACCAGCCAGAGTCGTTCAGCGTGATGCAGGTAGCCTACCTGGGCACCTACGATGAAGCCCGGCAAACGGTAGAAAAAGCCTGGGCTACGGTGAACCCGGATTTGAAGATTGACTACACGGAAGTAAAATCCGAAATCAACAAATTTTATGAGGTTGTTTTTGGCGACCTGGTGACGGTGCTCGGTTTTGTATCCACGCTGGCGATTTTGATTTCATGCCTCGGGCTTTTGGGCATGGCTACTTACGCCACCGAAACACGGGTGAAAGAAATCTCCATTCGCAAAGTACTGGGCTCTACCGATGGCGCGTTGGTGTTGCTGTTGTCGCGCGGCTTCCTCTCCATTCTTGGCCTGGCGGTGCTGATTGGCGTACCGCTGGCCTACGTGGTGAACAACCTGTGGCTCGAGTACATTGCCTACCGCACCGCCATGGGCGTGGGCACCATCAGTTTGGGCGTGTTGTTGCTCGTGTTCTTTGGCGCCTTAACCATTGGTTCACAAACCTGGCGTGCCGTGTTCATCAACCCGGTGGACAATTTGAAGGGTGAGTAGCGGTTGGCAAGCGGTTATTCGGGAAAAGACCAGCGCGGGCGAGGATAAAATAAACTCGCTTTGATTTTTGTGTCGGCAACGCAAAGCTTTTGCATTGGTGCGATTTGTTACTTCTTTGTCAATAAATTTTCCGCTTGTTTAGGAAACTTTTTCAATAACCACTCCAATAAATCTAGCTGGTCTCTACTTGGTGCTCGTCTAACTTGTGCAACCAACTTGATGGCTTCTGGTCTATTCAATGTCAGATTAGATGCACCTTCATTACAAACAGAACATATAGCTCTCAGGTTAGAAGGTTCGTCAGTTCCTCCCATTGATTTGTCAATTATATGTGCTATGTGTAATCGAGTCTTTCTGCCTTTGTCGTATGGGTGTGGCTCACCTGCAGCTGCACCACACATTTGACAAGTAAATCCATTTCGGTCTAAAACAAATGCTCTTGTCTCTTTTGAAATCCCTCTTTCAAATGCAGGTAGAGGCTTGGTATCAATCAAGACGTATTGACCAGGCTTTAGATCACTTCTATCATTGTGAGTGGCAATATTTAACCCTTCTTCGTTTCTTAATTCACGAACGCGTCTGCCCCATTCGCTTGTTCCCGCAACTGAACGAAGTGTTTCTGAATCTAATACCTTTCCAATATTTTCAAGAAAATATTCTCTGAGCTTGCTTCTTGAACCTTTACCTTTAGATACTTTCTTTGCCATTCTTTAATGCTCTTATAATTTCTTTTCCAATAGCTGCAGCAACAGGCGGAGGGAACGCGTTTCCAACTTGTCTATATGCTGGTGTTTTCTTTCCAACGAACTCCCAGTCATCTGGGAACCCTTGAATAAGGGCAGTCATTTTTAAAGTTAGTTTTGGATTTCCCTTGAAACCATTCATAGGTGGCTTGTCGGCTAATCCACTTCCATCAACGCTCAATTCTAGCCATGCTTTTCTTGCTCTCGTTGGTCCTAGGTCTGCACCACCATGTTTTTTTGAGCCACCAACTAAAGTTGGTGCAATTCCATTTGCTTTCTTTCTCCATTCTTCAACGCTTTCCCAACCAAGACTTGCCATTTCTTTATAAAGAACCTCACCAACGGGTTTGGGTGTCTGTGGCTTGGAAGGCCAATTGAATTTATGAAAATGTTCTTCCTTTATTGCAACTAATATTGCCCTAGGTCTTAGTTGTGGGACCCCAAAATCTGACGCATTTAATAGTCGCCAATCACCGGAGTATCCCAATTTTTTGAGGTCGTGAATTATCTGCTTTCGATAGGATTTAAACTTAGGGCTCAATAAACCCCTGACATTCTCTAAGATTATTGCTTTAGGATTACATTCTTTAGCAATCCTGATTGCTTCTGGAAACAAATCTCTGTCGTCTAAGTGTCCGAGTTGCTTTCCAGCTATAGAAAATGGTGGGCAAGGAACACCCCCTGCTAAAACGTCAACTTGTCCTTTAAATGGAGACGCATCAAATTGACGAAGGTCTCCCTGAATTACATTCCAATCCGGCCTATTTTTCTTTAAAGTCTGGCAAGCAAGTGGTTCTATTTCTACAAGTGCAATGTGTTCAAAACCAGCTTGTTCGAGTCCGACTGCTTGCCCTCCGCCACCGGCACATATTTCAAGTGATTTTAATTTTGCCACGCTAATATATTTACCCGAAAAATACCTCATTTAAAGTCAAAATGCTACGTTTTTTGGACCGGTTCAGAGGTTGATTTTTTCCATTCTCCATCTTTTCGAAGTCCTCAAACTCAATGGCATAATCGTCAATATGCTTTCCTTGTGGTAGTGTTACGCGATGAACAATATGTACTTTGTAAAACTTCATTATGGGTAATGAACTGTTCTGTTGAAACGTGCCAATGCGCGTTGGAGTCACTGTCCCACTGCATCAAGCATAACACCCGAATATGCACAATTGCACATATCCCGCATATACTTACCGACCACCGAACCAATTTACCAAGTTGCCCTTTACGCCCAACAAAAGAGGACGTATTTTTTAATCAAAACCTGGGGTGAGGGGTGCCGAGCGGGCTTCACGTTCGTTGGGGAAGGACGAGAACGAGGGCCAAGTTCGTGCGAGTTCACCTGTCCTTGCTTTCTGAATACAGCAATCCAAAATTGAAACCCATTGTTGCTCCTGTCAACGGCAATACAATGAATAAAAATGTAATCATTACACGGGGCACCGGTCCTGCGGGAATACTATGTCCGAAAGTCATTGAGCCATAGTACAATATGGCAAGCGCTAGAAGTGTCCCGATTATGCTTTGAATAAAGAGTCT
>DAIPHR010000048.1:0-16771 GCA_036771215.1 Cyclobacteriaceae bacterium | reverse complement strand
CAAGCGAAAGCTATTCGAGCGCATCTCTCCAAAAAAATCATGGGAAGGTTTTTTGGTGGAGCCGTGCTGGCCATGCTCTTTGCCTATGGTATCCCCTACCTGCTCACGGCCATCGGGCTGGAAGCGGTGATTGAGCCCTGGAAATGGCGGGTTATTGGCATCATCATCATTATCGGTGGAACGTTTGGCGATCTGGTTGAGTCCTTGCTCAAGCGGAGCATTGAAATTAAAGACTCGGGCACCAGTTTGCCCGGCCACGGGGGCTTCCTCGATCGCTTCGATGGGCTGCTGATCTCCGCTCCGTTTATTGTCGCTTTTCTGGAGATTTTTTAAGGATTTTTGAGCCGCTCACACGCGGCCCGTTTACTACTGGATGTTGGATTTTCTCTATCTTTGCAACCGTTTTCGGAAACCACCGAAATCGCAAAACTAAAACTTGAATGGCCTACATTGAACCTGCTCCCCTGGTAGATCGTGAAAACCCGTTTGAAGCCATGATGTCGCGTTTTCGCACGGCTTCACAAATACTGGGTTTGGATGAACAAGTGTATAACGTGTTGAAGTCACCGGCCAAGCAGGTGATTGTTTCGCTGCCGGTTACGATGGATGACGGCAGCATCCGGACGTTCGAAGGTTACCGTGTTGTGCATTCCACTATTCTCGGGCCGTCCAAAGGCGGTATCCGGTTTGATCCGCATGTAAACCTTGACGAAGTCAAAGCACTTGCCGCGTGGATGACATGGAAGTGTGCGGTGGTTGACATTCCGTACGGAGGTGCAAAAGGCGGAGTGGCCTGTAACCCGCGCGAAATGTCGGCAGGAGAAATTGAACGCCTGATGCGTGCCTACACGCAGGCTATGATGGATGTGTTCGGTCCTGACCAGGATATTCCGGCACCCGACATGGGTACCGGGCCTCGTGAGATGGCGTGGTTGATGGATCAGTACTCGCGTAACAAAGGCATGACGGTTGCAGCCGTGGTAACCGGTAAACCGATTGTGATGGGTGGCTCGCTGGGCCGCACGGAAGCGACTGGTCGCGGAGTGATGGTAACGACTCTGGCCGCCATGGAGAAACTAAAAATCAATCCGTACAAGGCAACCTGTGCCGTGCAGGGTTTTGGTAACGTAGGTTCATGGGCCGCACGACTGCTCTCCGAGCGCGGTCTGAAGGTGCAAGCTATCAGCGACATCAGCGGTGCCTACTTTAATGAAAACGGAATCGATATTGACAAGGCGATTGCCTACCGCGAAGGAAACAAAGGCACGCTGGAAGGATTTACGGAGGCAACCAAGATACCCGGTGAAGAGTTGTTGACACTGCCGGTAGAAGTATTGGTACCCGCTGCCACGGAAGATGTGATTACGGCTACCAATGCCCCGAAAATTCAGGCCAAGTTGATTGTGGAAGGTGCCAACGGCCCCACCAGTTCAAAGGCCGACAGTGCGATTTACGAAAAAGGTATCACGGTAATTCCCGATATCCTGGCTAATGCTGGCGGGGTAACGGTATCGTACTTTGAGTGGGTGCAAAACCGCCTGGGCTACAAATGGACGGCTGACCGCGTGAACCGCAGAAGCGATCGCATTATGAAAGATGCCTTCGTCAGCGTTTATAAGACAGCTATGGAATACAAAGTGTCCATGCGCATCGCGGCCTATATGGTGGCTATCGATAAAGTGGCTAAAACCTACAAGTTCCGCGGAGGATTCTGATCCCTTACCTGCGCGTCTGGGTCACACTGACCTGACCGTGTCTTGGACAAGAAGGTTTTGCTACTTTTGTGCCGTTAAACTGCGATGATGACGATACATAAAGAAGGGCGAACCCTGCTGTTTGGGCTACTGGTCGTTTTGTTCCTGATCAATTTTGCCGTTTCCTATTTCCTGCCCGATTTACGAATGGTGCAAAATCTGGTCATTGGGGTAAGCGTAATTTTTTATTTGCTCATTCTCCAGTTTTTCCGCAACCCGGTATTCGATATCTCCCGAAACGAGAACCAGGTGCTCGCCCCGGCCGATGGCAAGGTGGTGGTGATCGAAGAAACAACTGAAACCGAGTACCTCCGCGACAGGCGAAAGCAGGTGTCGATCTTTATGTCACCGGTTAATGTACACGTGAACCGCATGCCGGTGGGGGGAGTCATCAGCTATTTTAAATATCACCCGGGCAAATACCTGGTGGCGTGGCATCCAAAATCCAGCACGGAAAATGAACGCACCACCGTAGTGGCGAAAATGAAAAACGGCACCGAAATCCTGTTTCGGCAGGTTGCCGGTGCGCTGGCGCGAAGAGTCAAGTGGTATGTAAAGGAAGGCCAGCCCCTCCAGCAGGGCGATGAGTTTGGGTTCATCAAATTTGGTTCCCGTGTTGATATTTTCCTTCCCCTCAGCGCCCGCGTTGTGGTGAAACCGGGCGACATTACCCGGGGCGGGCGCACCGTTATAGCCGAATTCTAACAGTTTTTGCCGTCCGCAAAAAGAAAAGAGACTAACGGGCGTTTTGCGCATTATATTCGCGTACCTTTCCATCAATGAACCTGAACCTACGTTTTCCCGCACAGCGCCCGGAGTTCTTCGCTACGCTGAACCAACGCGTCAACGCCTACTTTAAAACGAATCGAATCGAACGAACAGCGAACTCCGAAATGGTGATGAAGACCATTTTCATGTTCGCCTTGTTTTTCATTCCCTACTTTCTGATTCTGTCGGGTTGGTTTACCAGCGGATGGGCCCTTGCCGCACTTTGCGTGGTGATGGGATTAGGAATGGCCGGCATCGGGCTGTCGATCATGCACGATGCCAACCACGGAGCGTACTCCAGCAAGAAATGGGTAAACGACTTACTGGGATGTTCGCTCAACCTGGTGGGTGGCCACTATTGGAACTGGCGCGTACAGCACAACGTACTGCACCACACGTACACGAATGTACATGATACGGACGAAGACATCAGCCCTCGCGGGGTTCTGCGCATGGCTCCCGGATCGGAATGGAAGCCGATGCACCGCTACCAGCATATCTACGCGTGGTTTCTCTACGGCCTTCTCACGCTGGTTTGGATAACATTCAAAGATTTTCAACGCCTCGTCAAATATCAGCGCGAAGGCCTCGTGAAAAAGCAGAAAGCCTCGGCTATCGGGCAATGGGCCGCACTGCTGTTGACAAAAATTTTGTATTTCGGATATATTTTCGTCATCCCCATGCAGGCGTTGTCCCTCGGTTTCTGGCCGGTGCTCACCGGCTTTTTGATCATGCATTATGTGGCCGGATTTATTTTGGCTATCATTTTTCAGCCGGCACATGTGGTCGAAGGCACGGAGTATCCGGTAGGTGATGAAAATAACATGCTCGAAAATGCTTGGGCTATTCACCAGATGCACACGACAACCAATTTTGGTCACCGCGAGAAGTTATTCTCTTGGTATGTTGGCGGGCTTAACTACCAGGTGGAACACCACCTGTTTCCGAACATTTGTCACGTTCACTACCGCGCTATTGCTCCTATTGTGGAGCAAACCGCCAGAGAATTTGGGGTACCTTACAAATCAAAAGATACTTTTTGGGATGCATTAGTAGCCCATGCTCATCAACTGAAATCGCTGGGGCAAAAATCAGTAGCTGTTGAGCAGGCTGCCACGGCATTAGCTGCCTAACCTCTGCCGAATAGAAAATACTGCGATAGCGGCTGCCCAAACCAGGGTGCCAACTCCTCCAAAAACTACAAGAAAAAGGTGTTTGTACCAGAATGAATCCACGACAAAGTCAGTGGGATCGTTTGGGCTTATGATGAGGGTAACCTTTTCGCCTTTATCGTACATGGGGGGATTACTAAATGTGTTGGACGTTTGAATGATGGTGGAGTCTGCCCAGGAGTAGCGGAAGATTGACCCATACAACGTGCTGCCATCGCTCTTTCGCGTTGAGAAACCCGCCACGGACGCCTGCACCCGAACCCCGTTTTGCTCAAGTTTCCGATTCATCCAAATTGAGCCAAAGCCCACCGCATTGAAGATCAGACCAAATAAAAAAAGGCCGAGGTATATCCAGCGCATACCATCGTTCTTCTGTTCAGGCTGCATCAGGCTACTACTTCATCGAAAACTTTCGTAAAGGCTTTCATTTCATCCAGCGTACCAATACTTACCCGGCACCACTCGCGTTGCTGATAATCCCAAATGCGAATCTGAAATCCGCGCTTCTCTGTTTCGGCTAAAATCGTTTTTCCGTCTTTGGAAGCCGGGAACAACACGCAATTCGTGCGCGATTTGCCGTGGAACCACTTTTTCTTATCGAGGTATGATTGAAAATAGTTAAGTGCTTCGTTATTCTTTGACCGGGTAAGCGCAGCAAAATCCCTGTCCTGAAGCGACACCCGCGCAGCCGCCAGAGCGGCCTGATTGTTCACTACGCCCATTTGATACTTCGATAACTTCTTTACCGTTTCGGGATGGGCAATCGCATGGGCAATACGCAAGCCCGCCAGGCCGTGCACTTTGCTAAACGTGCGCGACACGATGACGTTGTGCCCCTGCTTAACCAAATCTACCATGCTTTGCTGTTCGCTCGGTTCAAGGAATTCCAGGTAGGCTTCATCCATGAACACCGTAGTCTTCTTGGCCATTTCAACAACAAAACTTCTCAGCTTACCAGACTCTACTACCGTGCCGGTTGGGTTGTTGGGGTTGCACACAAACATCATGCGGGTGTCAGCCTTAACCGCAGCGGCCATCGCCTCCAGGTTGTGAACATGGTACTCGTCCAGGTCAACGCGATCCCAACGCGCATTGAACTTAACGGCATAGTCCATTAACGAGCGAAACGTAGGGAAAGCGGAAAGTACGGAACCACCCTCCAATACTGCGGCCATTCCCGCCAGACACAAGGTCTCCGAAGAACCGTTAGCGATCAGGATATGATCTGCCGAAACGCCTTCCTTTTCCGCAATCAGGGCCCGCAGTTGGTTTACTTGCTCGAAGGGATAGCGATTAAAATCACCCATCGCCTCCTGAATGGCTGCCCGCGCCCGTGCCGAAGGCCCGTACGGGTTTTCATTTGAGCCGAGCCGCACCAGTTTACCGTTGGGTGGCGACAGCCACATCAACGATTCTTCGGCTCGGCTTACGGGTGCGGCCAACAATTGATCCGCCAGTGCCGGGGTGATCATCAACCCGGCTGTCAGTCCCAGTGAAGATTTCAACCAGTTTCTACGGCTTTGAAGGGTGTTCATGAATTGGGTATTTTGTTACCCAACGAAGGTACAATAAAAAGGCGGGTGGCGCAGGGCGATTACAGGAACGTCTCAATCAAGCGCATCAGCTTCTCCAGATGCATTTGATCGGTTGAGTTGAAATCGTTGAGCTGATCGCTGTCGACATCCAGCACGAGGGCTACTTCGCCATTTCGGAAACCAGGCACCACGATTTCAGAGCGGGACTGGGAGCTGCAGGCAATATGACCGGGGAAGGCATCTACGTCAGGCACTAACAACGTTCTCTTCTCCTTCCAGGCCGTTCCGCAGACGCCCTTGCCATAGTTTATGCGTGTGCAGGCAATAGGGCCCTGGAACGGGCCCAATACCAGCTGATCATCTTTGACCAGGTAAAATCCCACCCAAAAAAAACCAAAAGTCTGACGCAGGGCGGCTGCCAGGTTGGCGAGGTTGGCCGTCAGGTCGCGTTCGCTTTCCACCATCGCCCGAAGTTGTGGAAGGAGTTCCGTGTATCGCTGCTCGCGCGTTGCCGTTTCGGATATAACCAGAGTCTCAGCCATGCCGCAAAGTTACGCTTTGGCAGCCAATGGCAACACGGGGCGCAAATTCGTTTTGCCGGTGTTGATAATGAGTACCTTTTCATCGCGCGGTACCAGCTCGGCTTGCTGCAGCAACAAACCCAATCCTGCAATCCCAGAGGGCTCACACGTTATGTTCTGAGCCGCGGCTAACTCCATCGCCTGCCGCGAATACTTCTCCTCTACATTAAAAATGCCGGAGTGATTGCCAATACGCATGTTCATGATCAACGATTGGAAATAATCTTCATAATCGGCCAGCGAAGGGAGGTAGTAGGAAAACAACTTATCCAACGGAGAGCCGGGATCGCGTGAGGTGGCACCCATGAAGTGGCACCGCCCCAGCGTTGCCGAATCGCCCAGGAAACGCGGATCGTGTCGGTAAATGCGATTGTTGAACTCACGCTCCGCAATAATCAAGATGTTGACAAACAAATCACCGGTACCAAAGGGCACGAAGCACCAACGCGGATTTTCATTCAATACTTCATAGGAGAGCCAGTCGTAATAATTGTCGTTGAACCGGTCGAGTACTTCGCGATACGTGATGTCGATTCCCTTTTTGTTTTTCGTGAGTTCCTTAATCTCCTGCCCGGAAAGTGACCGAGCGGAGAGATCGGTGGTGTATACTTCGCAACCTAAGTCGCGCAGTGCCTCCTGTGTTGCTTGCGGCATATGGTGATCCACCAGCACCTTAAGCACCGTGGGCACCTGGTAAAGATTAAAAAAGGACTGGATGGCGACTGCCGCACTGCCTGATGAGATCAGTGACATCTCCTTGATGTTGTACTGCTTGGCTTTGATGACTACCTCCCAGGCCATGCGGGCCTTGTGTGTGCCAGTGGGGTTGGTGCTTTCATCCTTCAGCCAAACATTCGTAAAGCCGGGAACGTCAATTCGATAGGTTCGCGTAGCCGGAAAGGTGGGCTCGAAGAAAGGTTTGGGCGGAAACTCCGGGCACGCAGGGTCATTCACCGAGGGTACAATAATATTTTCGATGGCCATGGACTCCCCGGTGGACTCCTGCTCAATTTGCCGCCTCAACAGATCTAACTCCCGCTCCGATAATTTTTGCGCCAGCACGCTGGCCAGTTGATCGGCCAGGTTTTTCACTTTGAAATCGGCCGGAAGCGGCACATCTTCCTTGAGCGAATCCAGCAAAGGCTGGAGCCTGGGCATAAATTGATGCTGAATCGTGGCGTTCCAATCGCGTGCATTGTCAGAAGCGAATAAGAACAGCAGATCGCGCAGGGGGCGAGTTGCCCCGGGCGGAGACTTTTGATTGAACGCTCTGCGCAGCAAATCTTCGGAGGGCCCCTGCGGAAAAAGAATGCTCAGTTGTGGATGACTTTTTTTGTTAAGATCAAGGAACTGGCGCAAGGCGTGGCGCAAATGAGGAATAAAACTCCACTGGCCGGTCTTAGCCTGGTAACCGGACTTTAAGGAATCCAGTTTTTCCAACACCAGGTTCAGCATTTCATCCGGAATAACCTTGCTCGAAGCCTTTTTCATGTTTAACAAAGATGCAAATCACGCACCAGACACCGGAAATGTCGAAGTAAACCCGCGTTAATACAACGCGCTGGCAAAAATACCTGTGCTACTGGGCCGGGGGTGAAGCCGACTCTTCGGCTGCGGGTGGCGGAGTTAATTCAGCCGCTGGCACCTCAACTCCCTCTGCCGCCTGGGCCACACCCTCTGCTACGGCATGCTCGTCCTTAAAAAAGCGCTTTTGAAAGATCAGAATAGACGTTACACCCAAAAAAATACTGGAATCTGCGATGTTGAACACGGGGCTGAAAAACAAAAATTCCTCTCCACCCAGTCCGGGCATCCACTCGGGCCAGGTGTACTTAAACAAAGGGAAGAACAGCATATCGATGACCTGACCGTGAAACCAGGGGGTTGGCGAATTAAGCGGAGCGTTGTTGAAAATCACGCCATAAAAAATACTGTCAATCACATTGCCTACGGCACCGCCCAATATCAAGCCCAGGCAAATAAGAAAACCCGGGTGTGACTTTTTACGGAACATGTGCACGAGGTACCACGCGATACCGAACATGGCCACCATGCGAAAAAGAGTAAGGGCCAACTTGCCAAACTCACTCTCCCATCGGATGCCGAACGCCATGCCCGGATTAAGTATATAGTGCAGCTTAAAACCAAATTCCGACTCTGCCGTGGGCAGAACGTGGATGGTTTCATATAGATACATGTATTCATGCACCAGTACTTTGCTCGTTTGGTCGATCAAAATGACAAGTAATGCAATCAAAAAATAGTGGTAAACCTTCATTCCCGATTCCCTTTTGTTATGTTAACGTTAAACGAAATGGGAAGGGCGAGGCGCATTGGCTTAACCAACCCGCGTTGAGTAGCCGGTATCCAACGCGGCATTTCCCGAACAATTCTTATGGCTTCAGCGCCCCTTCCAAGTGTTGTATCCCCCTGGGCTACGATATTTTTTGGCAATCCATGTTTGTCAATCGTGAACGCAACATTTACCGAACCATTAGCATTCGCAACTCGTGCTTGAATTGGCATTCTAAGACTTTCGCCAAAATACTGATACAAGGCATTTAATCCCCCAGGGTATGATGCGGCTGATTCAACTACTCTGAAATCTCCGCGATGAAAATCATTAGGAAACGTAATCAGAGTATCACCTTTCAAAACAATAGACTCTCCATTGATGAACCTAAGGGTATCATACTGAGCTTGGCAGTAAAGGCTTGAAAAGCCGAAAAAAAGTATCAGCCACCTCATGCTTTCTTAAGCGTAATCCTCATAACAAACTCATCCATATCCACCTCGGTAGCCTCCAAAAGTTTCTCCTTCAACTCCAGTTTGACCGCTTGTGTTTCTGTACTGATGTACTCTTTGAATTCGGTAATCGCTGTGATCGTCTCACCGTTTTGCTCTACTTCAATCAAGATCTTGTCCAGTACGTCAAGGCCCATGTCCTTGCGGAGGTTTTGAATGCGGTTCACAAAATCGCGCGCGATACCTTCGCGCTTCAGCTCTTCCGTGAGCACGATGTCCAGGGCCACCGTTACGCCACCTTGCGAAGCCACCGACCAGCCCGGAATATCCTCCGAAGAAATCAACACATCTTCGAGCACCAGATCGAACCCGCTTTTTGATAGTGTGCCTCTTTTTTCCAATTCCGAAATCTCACCCTGCGAAAGACCCAGGATTACCGCAGACACCTCTTTCATACGGGGTCCATACTGTTTGCCGAGTTTGGCAAAGTTCGGTTTTACCTTTTTCACCAACAGGCCACTCGTATCATCGATATACTCAATACCCTTCACATTCACTTCGGCCCTGATGATACCCTCGACTGACCGCACCTGTTGCGCAAACCGATTATCCAGCACCGGTAACAAAATCCGCTTTAGTGGCGTGCGCACTTTGATTTTAGCATTCTTGCGCAGCGCGTGAGTCAGGCTGCAAATGCGTTGGGCATAGTCCATGGATTTTTCCAACGATTCATCTATCCGATTCGCTTGCGCCTTAACCAGCAAGGTGTGATGAATGGACTCGTACTTCAGCGGTGTATTGTGCTGGCGTGCCGCCTGCCGGATGTTGTCGGTAAGATTCCGGTACAGCCACTCGGCATAAAACGGTGCGATAGGTGACATCAGTTGCCCGACCACCATCAAACACTCGTACAAAGTCTCATACGCAGCCCGCTTGTCAATGGAGAGTTCGCCTCGCTGTGAAGGCATCCAGAATCGCTTCCGGTTTAACCGCACGTACCAGTTTGACAGATGATCGTTAACAAACTCCTGTATCGCCCGTGCCGCGCGGGTGGGCTCATACTCGTTGTAGGCTGCGGTTACCTCTGTAATAAGCGTTTGAAGCTTACTGATGATCCACCGATCGAGCACGGCCAACTTCTCGGGAGGCACGTTGTTTTGCTCGTCTTTCACAAAACCATCGATATTGGCGTAAAGGGCAAAGAACGCATAGGTATTTTGCAGCGTACCAAAAAATCTGCGCTGCGTTTCCTCAACCCCGGCAAAATCGAATTTGAGGTTATCCCAAGGTGGTGCATTTTCGATCATGTACCACCGCACCACATCCGGGCCGTACTTGGCGAGGGCCTCAAAGGGATTTACCACATTGCCCTTGCGCTTGCTCATCTTATTGCCGTCTTTGTCGAGCACCAGGCCATTGGAAATCACGTTGCGGAAAGCCTTACCATTATTGCCTACCCGGGCGTTCACTTTCTTGATTTCGTCACTGCTTTCGCTGAGCAGAACGGCAATGGCGTGCAGGGTAAAAAACCAACCACGCGTTTGGTCAACGCCTTCGGCAATGTAATCGGCCGGGTAAGCGTGATTGAAAATATCCTGGTTTTCAAACGGGTAGTGCCACTGGGCATACGGCATAGCACCGGAGTCGAACCAAACGTCAATCAGATCGGGCTCACGGTACATCGGCTTGCCCGATGGGCTAACTAAAACGACATCATCCACGAACGGGCGATGAAGGTCATTCACCCACGGACCATTTTCCATGGTCTCCTTCATGATGCCGGCTTGTATTGCTTTTCGCACTTCCGTTCTTAGCGCCTCAACTGATCCTATACAAATTTCTTCACGTCCGTCCTGTGTCCTCCAAATAGGCAACGGTGTTCCCCAATAGCGTGAGCGCGATAAGTTCCAATCCACCAGGTTCTCCAGCCAGTTGCCAAAACGGCCCGTGCCGGTAGACTCCGGCTTCCAGTTAATCGTTTTGTTTACGTCCACCATTTTATCTTTCAAGGCGGTGGTTTTGATGAACCAGGCATCCAGCGGATAGTAGAGCACCGGCTTATCTGTGCGCCACGAGTGCGGGTAGGTGTGCTCGTACTTTTCCACTCTGAAGGCTTTGTTCTCCTCCTTCAGCATAATGGAGATGATCACATCGGTAGTCTTGTAATCCAGGTGCGACTCATCTTCATCGGTGTAGTTTTTGACGTAAAAGTCATCGGCACCCAGGGGCTTGTGTGTTTTGATGTTGTATCGGGCTACGCCCTCTTTCAGCTTCTCTCCGATTGCGGATACAAACTTTCCCTTTTTATCTACCGTGGGCACCTCATGGCCGCTGTCATCCTTCACCGTGAGCGGAGGAATGCCATTCTGCTTGGCCACACGAAAGTCATCGGCACCAAACGTGGGTGAGGTGTGTACAACTCCTGTTCCGTCTTCGGTGGTAACAAAATCTCCGGCCACTACTTGAAAGGCCTTATCCGCGTCATACAACGGCTGCACAAACGGCATCAATTGCTCATAGCGAATGCCCAGCAGCTTTTTACCATCTATTTCCTGTACTACCTGAAACGGGATAGACTTGTCGCCCGGCTTGTAGGCGGTTAACGCCAGGTCTTTGTTTTTTTCCGGAAAATATTTGGGCAGCAGATCTTTGGCCAACACTACACTCACCGGTTGATGGGTGTAGGTATTGAAAGTGTTTACCTGAACGTAGGTGATCTTCTCCCCGATAGCCAGCGCTGTATTAGAGGGCAAGGTCCACGGTGTGGTGGTCCAGGCCAGAATGCACACATCGCCCTGCGACATTCGAAAGAGGAATTCCGATCGCTCGTTTCGCTTCACGCGGAACTGCGCCACCACGCTGGTGTCTTTCACTTCCTTATAGCAGCCGGGTTGGTTGAGTTCATGAGAACTCAGCCCCGTGCCATCAGAGGGTGAATAGGGCTGGATGGTGTACCCTTTGTACAGCAACCCTTTGTCGTAAAACTGTTTCAGAATCCACCACAGCGACTCGATGTACTCCTTCTCGTAGGTGATGTAGGGGTGTTTCAGGTCAACCCAATAGCCCATCTTCTCGGTCAGGTCGTCCCACTGATCCTTATACTTCATCACCGTCTCGCGGCACTTTTTGTTGTACTCTTCGATGGAGATTTTTTTGCCAATGTCGTCTTTCGTGATGCCCAGTTCTTTCTCTACCTGCAGCTCAACGGGCAGGCCGTGGGTATCCCATCCGCCTTTACGCTTTACCTGATATCCTTGAAGCGTTTTGAATCGGCAAAAAATATCTTTCACGGTGCGGGCCATCACGTGGTGAATACCCGGTGTACCGTTGGCCGATGGCGGGCCCTCGTAAAACGTAAAGGTCTCCGCGCCTTCGCGCAAGCTCACGCTTTGCTCGAAGATGTTTTCCTTCTTCCAAAATTCAAGAACCTCACCCGCCAGTGTGGCCGGATGAGCGTCTTTATACTCCTTGTACTTAGCTGGCATGCGTAAAAACTATTTGGGCACTACTCGGCCGACCCAACCCGGTCATGAATTTTTATTTTACTCAGGTCGATCGCTTCATCCTCTTGTTCACCATAAAAGGCAGGATCAAAATCGTCAATCAACTGGCGTTCATACTTCGCTTTCTTCGGCTTATCGAACGTCATGATCAGGGCAGGCAACAAAATCAGATTGGTAAACATCGAGATCACCAACGTTACGGACGTGAGCAG
The DNA here is from genome assembly GCA_036771215.1 of Cyclobacteriaceae bacterium. Taxonomy (GTDB): domain Bacteria; phylum Bacteroidota; class Bacteroidia; order Cytophagales; family Cyclobacteriaceae; genus ELB16-189. The sequence goes on along the minus strand of DAIPHR010000048.1, from coordinate 4,501 downwards.
ACCGAGCGCCACCGTGCCGCCAAAATCCGAGAACGCAAAAATGATGAAGCCCGCGAATAACACGACCGAAGTGTAGATGATGCTCTTACCCGTCTCCAGAATGCTCTCGCTTACCGAGCGCGGCACGAAAAATCCGGTCGCAAGCAATTCCTGCCGGTACTTGGCCAGAAAACGAATGGAGTTGTCCACCGAAATACCAAAGGTGATACTGAAGATCAAAGCCGTGCTTGCTTTCAACGGAATGCCGAAGTACCCCATGAGCCCGGCTGTAATGGCCAGCGCAATCAGGTTCGGAATGAGCGAGATGATGATCATGCGGGCATTCGCAAAGAGGATTCCCATCGATAGCGTGATCAGAACAAACGCCCATACCAGACTCTCGGTCAGGTTGTTGATCAGGAACTTGTTACCCTTAATAAAAATCTTAGACGACCCGGTTGTGGCAAAGGAGACTGAATCTTTATCCGAGCGCAGGTTATTTTTCAGTTCCGCAACCAGCGAGTCGGCCCGCGGTTGAATCACGAAACTGATCAATGAATCCATGCGCTTCGAGCCGATATCGGCCATTTGCATGCTGATGCGCATCTTGCGAAACGAGGAGTCAACAAATGATTTAAACAGCCCACTGTTGTCGGTTTGGCCGCGCATGTACCGAAGGATGAAGGCCGCCTCCTGTTTGCTGGGCAGATCATAGCGCTCCGGGTTGTTGTTATAAAACCCCTGCTTGGCCGCCTTGATAAAACTAATAACGGAGATCGGGCGCGAGGTGACCGGAATCGAATCGAGGGAAGCCTCAAACGCATCAATGGCTTCAATATTCTTGAGGTCCAGCAGCGGCCGCCTCCGTTTGGTGTGCACCTCAATCACCATTTCCAGCGGCATGATTCCGCTGAAGTTATCTTCAAAAAAATGAAGATCCTTTTTCACCTGGCTTTCCTCCGGAATATCATCCACCATGAAAGACAGTGCCTGTAGGCGGGTGATACCCACAATGGCAAAAAAGGTGACCAGGACAGTCGCCACATAGATGTAGACGCGATGGCGGTGTACCAACAAATCAACTGCTTTCACAAAACCACCCAGTATCTTGAAATCGAGGTGGCGCAAATGTTTCGGTGAAGGCTCCGGTAGCCAGGTGAGCATGCCGGGAATCATGACCAGGCTCACAAAGAACAAAGCCAGAATATTGAGGCCGGCTACAATTCCAAACTCGCGCAAAATGAGAATGTCGGTTGACAACAAGGTGAGAAACCCGATAGCTACCGTCAGGTTAGTGAGGAAGGTAGCCAGGCCCATGCGCTGCACCACTACGCGAATCGCTTCTTCCTTGCTTTTAAGCTTGACATACTCTACGTGATACTTATTCAATAAGTAAATCGCATTGGTAATGCCAATGGTGACAATGACGGGGGGAATGAGTCCGCTCAGCAACGTGATTTTAAATCCGAGCAGCGCGATGGTGCCTAATGTCCACACCACCATGACACCAATCATGATCATCGAAAAAATCACCGCGCGCACCGAGCGGAAAAACGCGAGCATGATAACACCGGTAACAATCGCAGACAGGTACAAAAACAACGATAATTCGCTGCGCACCTGGGTGGCCACCACCGAACGTACAAACGGCAAGCCCGCATAATGCAACTCAACACCCGTTCGCTCAGAAAATTGTGAGCCCAGTTCCACCAACCGATTGGTGAGCCCGATTCGCTTCTCCGAGTTGGTGTATTCGCCCTTCATGGACACCAGCAACATGGTTGCCCCGTTGGCTTTGTTCATCAATTGCCCCATGTAAAACCGCTGGCCTTGCGCAATGCGCAACAGACTGTCAAGGTGCGGTTGGGAATCGACCGAATCCGGGAAGAGGGCCGCGAGAAAGAACCGCGTATTAACCGTGTCCTTCTGAATGATCTTGAGGGCCGGGAGCGAAATGACCCCGTTAACACCATCCACCTGACCTAATTCGCGGGTGAGCTGTTGAAAGGCTTTGAAGTTATTCAGCGTGTACAGGGCACTGTCCTTCACGCCAATGGCCACCACGTTTCCGTCCTCGCCAAACTGCTCGCGAAACTTGTTGAGGAATACCATGTCCGGGTCATTGGGGGGCACGGTACGGGCAAAGTCATAGCTCATTTCAACCCGGCTGGCGTAATATGCCATCACCACCGTAATGAGGCCAATGACCACCATCAGGAGCAGGCGAAGACGAATAATACCGTCAGCAATGCGGAGCCACATGGGTTGCCGAGTTTAGAACCGGCAAAACTAAGGATTTTTGGACAGCGAAAAGGCCAAAATGGGTTTAATTAGAGGAGCTATGTTCAACTTTTTCGGTACTTGAGCCGCGGGTGCCTTCGTGAATGAAATATTGCCACAACCCGAATGGATTTACGTTGCTTGTTGAACGTGTATACAATCGCGTATGGAAACCCATAGATAACAGCCTCCAGAAAATTCTGCTTCCGTTTTGGAAACCGTTCTGGGTTGCTTTGAATAGCCAGCAATTTGCGTTCGATAGTTGCAATGAACTGTAATCCCAGACCAGGCTTTTGCTCTTCATCCCATGATGCCGCATCTTGAAACTCAGCGTCAGCTCGCTCGATAAGGTGAAGGGAATTCAAGTTCAGCTTTTCCTTTTGGAACGCACCCTTTTGGTGGCTCGCTGAATCGATTCTTGAATCGAAAACTGGGGATCTGTAGACTTTGATCTACGAATAAGTTCGTCAATGAAATTCTGATCTTCCCAATGAGCGGACTCTTCAATCTCATCCTCAACCATGGCATAGATCGCTTTCAGCTTCTTTTCTTGCGCCTGATCAATGTATCGGTGGAGTTTTTTTCTGATCTGTATGGTGCTCATGAAGGTAAATATAATCGGGCGCGCCTATTTATCCAATGGGCTCAGGCTACACCCCGAATCTTGCGATACAATCGAATCGCATGGGTATCTGTAAGGCCACTGACCAGATCAATTACCTCCCGCACGCGGCCATAGGTGTTATCGGGTTGCTGCTGTACGGCCGAAACCGTTTCCGGTGGCAACAAGCGGGCCAGGTGCCGGTAGCGCGTAGGCTGATTTTGATGAACCAATTGCTCGGCCGCCAACAGGAAGTCGTGAAGTAGCCCGGGGAGCACTTCAAAACCAGCTACTTCTTTCTCAACCACAGGGCGCGCGCGGTAAATCCGCTCAATTGAGAGGCTGGCAATGGCATTGAGCGGCTGCGCAAACCGACCGCTGTCGGTGAGGGCCTGATCAAACGAACCGCTCAGGATATGTTGTTCCTGTTCCAGAAACAGGTCAACCGCATCATCAATCAGCTTACGAATAGCCAGCGCCCGGAGCACACCCACTTTTTCATCCATGCCGGTGATCTGATTTAGTTTTTCGGGTTTGAAATCCCCACCAATTATGGGCGCCAGCAAGTCGATGGTGTCCTGAAGAGAGACGAGGCCAAGCCGGCAACCGTCTTCCAGATCAATAATGCTGTAACAAATGTCATCGGCTGCCTCCACCAAAAAAGCCATGGGGTGGCGTGCCCAGGCCTCGCCACGTCTGACGAGTTGCAACTGGTCGGCCACTTCTTCAAATACCTCGCGTTCGGTTTGAAAAAACCCAAATTTCTTCTGACTCTTCAACGATTTGTTTCGGGCTAGAAAATGAGCCGGGCACGGGTATTTGGTAAAGGCCCCGAGTGTAGCGGCCGTCAGGCGCAGGCCTTGATACTGGCGCTTATTTAAAATTCTAAACCCCTGGGCGTTGCCCTCAAACCGGGTGAGATCGGCCCATTCTGGCTCGGTGAAAAAGGGCTTCCATCGCTGACCTTCGCCATACAAAAAATAATCGGACAGGCCAGACTCGCCCGAGTGACCAAAGGGCGGATTACCCAGATCGTGTGCCAGCGAGGCCGAAGCCACCACCGTACCAAAGTCATGCGAAGAGACCATCTCGGCCAATCGCGGATGCCGCTGCAGGATCACCTCACCTACTTTGCGGCCAAGCGAACGCCCCACGCTGCTTACTTCCAAACTATGGGTAAGCCGGGTGTGCACAAAATCATGCTCAGGCAGCGGGTGCACCTGCGTTTTATCCTGAAGCCTGCGGAAGGGATGGGAGAAAATAATCCGATCGAAATCCATTTCAAACGCACTTCGCGTCTGATCGCGAGTAGGTGCCTTTTGGCCCAACCGCTGTGCAGAAAGCAAGGGTGACCACTCCATCATACAGCAGCCGGTTGGGTAATGGTCATCGGATCTTGATTCAATAAGCGGGTCATAACGCCATAAAGTTCGGGCAACTCTTTTTTAAATGCTGCCGGACGCTCAAAGAAATTTTCCACGGCAACCGCAAAAAACTCCTGATGAATCGTGCAGGCATAGATCTCCTCTAGGCTCAAAGGAGATTCTTGGACGATCTGTGCATGAAGGGTTTTCGCTGCCTCAATCAATTGATCTCTTTCACCGCGGCATTTGTAAGTCCATTCCTCACCTCGCCCCTCAT
>DAIPHR010000047.1:0-16972 GCA_036771215.1 Cyclobacteriaceae bacterium | reverse complement strand
AAGCCTATGAGTCGTTGGAGCTCAAAAGCGAAGTGTCGGGAAAGATAGCGGCAATCACGTTCAGCGAAGGCAAGACCGTGAAGAAAGGCGAAGTGTTGGTACTGATTCATGACGAGGAGACGCGAGCGCAGTTGGAGAAGCAGAAGTACAACCGGAAGCTGAACGAGGACAATGAATTCCGGCAACGCAAGCTGTTGGAGAAGGATGCCATCAGCCAGGAAGAATATGAGAACGCGCTGAACCGCCTGAACACCACCACAGCGGATATCAAACTGCTGGAAGCTCAGTTGGAAAAAACAAGAATCAAAGCCCCGTTTGAGGGCCGCATCGGCCGCCGGTATGTAAGTGAAGGATCTTACATCTCGCCCAGCACCGTCATCGCCACACTATACAACATTAATCCCGCCAAAATCGAATTTGCGGTACCGGGCCGGTATAGCACGCAGGTAACAGCCGGAAAAAAAATCCGGTTTACGATCGAAAACGACACCACGTTCTTTGAGGGTGAGGTTTATGCCATAGAGCCCCGCATTGACCTCGAAACCCGTACGCTGCGTTTGCGGGCGATAGCGGATAACACCAGCGGCCGTCTTTTGCCCGGACAATTTGTAAAGATTGATCTGATTCTGGAGACTTTGGATGATGCCCTGCTGGTGCCCACCGAGGCAGTCGTACCGGAACAAGATGGAAAGAAAGTGTTTGTACTGCGAAACGGTAAAGTGGCCGAGGTGAGCATCACAACCGGCATTCGTACCGAAAAATCACTGGAAGTGCTTAGTGGACTACAGGTGGGAGATACCGTGTTGACGACCGGTATTTTGCAATTGCGCAGCGGAATGGAAGTGGGTATTAGCAAAATGAAGTAAGGCACATGGCAAGTCTGTCTATTACCAGCATTAAGCGGCCTGTACTCGCCATCGTGATGTCGATGGTCATTGTGCTGTTCGGTATTATCGGATTTTCCTTTTTGGGCGTTCGTGAATTCCCCAGTGTTGACCCGCCCGTGGTGACGGTGAGTACCACCTATGTTGGCGCGAATGCAGATGTTATTGAATCGCAGATTACCGAACCGCTGGAGGATGCCATCAACGGTGTACCCGGCATTCGCACACTGACCTCAGTAAGTCGCGAAGGTCGCAGCAACATAACGGTAGAGTTTGAATTGGGTGTTAACATTGAAGCAGCGGCCAACGATGTTCGCGATAAGGTATCAGGCGCCCTGAACCGCCTGCCTCCGGATGTTGACCCGCCTGTGGTTGAAAAAGCGGATGCGGATTCAAGCCCCATTATCTTTTTGACGGTACGAAGCGACAAACGGAACCTGCTGGAGATATCGCGCATTGCCGAGATCTATTTCAAAGAACGCATTCAAACCATTCCGGGTGTAAGTTCCGTGCAGATTTGGGGCCAGCGCAGGTACTCCATGCGCCTGTGGATGGATCCCATCAAACTGGCCTCCTTAAAACTGGCCCCTTCGGATGTGCTGCAAGCGGTCAACCGCGAAAACGTTGAACTGCCCTCGGGGCGCGTGGAAGGAAACAACACTGAACTAACCGTACGTACCCTCGGCCGGTTGAATACCGAAGATGACTTCAATAACCTGATCATTAAGGAAGACGATGGCAACGTGGTTCGTTTTTCCGATATTGGACGAGCCGAGTTGTACCCCGAAAACGACCGCACCATTCTGAGGCGCGATGGCATTCCGGGTTGTGCACTCGCCATTGTGGCACAACCGGGAGCCAACAACATTGATATCGCAGAGCGCTTATACCAAAAGCTCGACCAGATCCAGCGCGACCTGCCCCCGGATGTAAGCTACCAGATGAGTTACGACTCTACCCGGTACATTTTGTCATCGATTGCCGAGGTGGAGGAAACGATTCTGATCGCCTTCTTTCTCGTGTTGTCCATTATCTTCATATTCCTGCGCGATTGGCGCACCACCGTCATACCGATTGTGACGATTCCCATATCCCTGATCGGAGCCTTTTTTGTCATGTATCTCCTGGGCTTTACAATCAATGTGCTCACCCTGCTGGGTATTGTATTAGCCATTGGCCTTGTGGTGGACGATGCCATTGTGGTGCTGGAAAACATCTACGTTAAAGTGGAAGAAGGCGAAGAGCCTATGGAGGCCGCCAAGCGTGGCTCAACTGAAATCTATTTCGCAGTGATCTCCACCACAGTTTCCGTGGTGGCGGTTTTCTTACCTGTGATTTTTCTCCAGGGTCTCACCGGTCGACTTTTCCGGGAGTTTGGCCTTGTGGTAGCCAGCTCAGTCGCCATCTCAGCTTTTGTCTCGCTCACGCTAACACCCATGATGAGTGCCCGCCTGCTCAAAAGGCGCGAGCAGCAACCCTGGCTTTACCGGAAGACTGAGCCCTTCTTCAACTGGCTAACCAATGCTTATTCGCAATCGCTTAACGGTTTCATGCAGCAAAGATGGCTGGCCTTTGTTATCGTACTCGGTAGTGCGGGACTAATTTATGGGCTTGGGTCAACCATGCCGTCTGAACTCGCGCCACTGGAAGATCGCAGTGAGTTTCGTTTACAGGCGCAAGCCCCGGAAGGGGCCACATTTGAGTACATGGACAGCTATGTGCGGGAACTTACCGCCTACATTCAGGAGGAAGTGCCCGAGCGAGCTGGTTTGGTATCCGTAACAGCCCCGGGCTTTGGGGGTGCCGGTGTTAACTCGGGTTTTGTTCGTGTCATTTTGAAATCACCGGAAGAACGCGGCCGCACGCAACAGGGTATCGTGGATGATGTAACGGCAAAAGTGAAAAAGTTCACAGGCGTTCGTACGTTTACTACTCAATCGCAAACCATTGGCGACCGCAGGGGCGGGTTTCCGGTACAGTTTGTGGTGCAGGCGGCCGAGCTCTATCAGCTTAAAGAAGTATTGCCCGCGTTCATGCAAAAAGCAGCGGCCAGCGACAAGTTTGCCTTTGTTGATCTGGATTTGAAATTCACCAAACCGGAGATCAATATTACCATCGATCGGGATAAAGCGCGTAACCTGGGCGTTAACGTTATTGATATCGCGCAAACCTTGCAATTGGGCCTGAGTGGCTCTCGTTTCGGGAATTTCATCATGGATGGCAAGCAATATCAAATCATCGGGCAGGTGGAGCGGGCAGACCGAAATGAGCCGCTCGACTTGAAAACGCTGTATGTCAAAAACAGACGTGGCGAGCTCATTCAGCTTGACAACCTCGTAACGTTTCAGGAATTGAGCAGCCCCCCACAACTCTACCGGTTCAACCGCTACTCTTCAGCCAAGGTGCAGGCCCAGTTGGCTAAAGGGGTCGCGTTAGGCGAAGGGATTAAGGAAATGCAGCGCATTGCCGATGAGGTTCTGGATGAGCGCTTCACCACAAGCCTCGATGGCGCTTCGCGTGAGTTTGCCGAAAGCTCATCCAGCATTTATATGGCGTTGCTCATTGCCCTGATCATCATCTATCTTGTTTTGGCAGGCCAGTTTGAGAGCTTCCGCGACCCCTTTATCATTATGTTCACCGTACCATTGGCCATCGCGGGTGCATTGATAACCCTTTGGTATTTCAACCAAACACTTAACATTTTCAGTCAGATTGGAATCATCATGTTGATCGGGCTGGTGACTAAAAATGGTATTTTGATTGTCGAATTTGCGAACCAGCGCAAAGAACAAGGTAAAACGGTGAAGCAGGCAGTTATAGAGGCTGCCGAGTCCCGTTTCCGCCCGATTGTGATGACTAGTCTATCCACCATCCTGGGTATTTTGCCTATTGCACTGGCTCTCGGTGCCGGCTCCGAAAGCCGCGTGTCGATGGGTATGGCTGTTATTGGCGGTATGTTGTTCGCCACGCTGCTGACGTTGTACGTCATCCCTGCCATCTATTCGTATTTATCCTCGAAAGAAGCCCGTGTTCACATCGATTAAAAAATTATTGTTCCCGGCATGCCGGTTGATTGGCTTGATATTGGCCTGGCTTCCCGTTTGCAGCCAGCAACCGCTGTCGTTGGACGATGCCGTTCGGCTCGGATTAAAAAACAACTTTGACATTCTGATCGAAAAGCTAAATGTCGAAAATGCGAGTAAGAATAATACCTGGGGCCAGGCGGGCGCGCTGCCGCTGGTGAACCTGAATTTGGCGAACAACAACAGCATCGTGCAGCGTAAACCGGCCAACCCGTTTGCTGTTGCCGGGCGAAATATTTCCGATAATTTGAATGGGCAGTTGGATATTCAGCTTACGCTCTTTGACGGATTTGGGGTGAGAATGAACAAACAACGGCTTGCCCAGCTTGAACAACTGAGCTATGGCAATGCCTCATTCGTCATTGAGTCAACCGTGCAAAGCATCATCTTGGGGTATTACCAGGCTTGCTTCGATCGTGAGAGTCTTCAGATTTTGCGCACTAATCTATCCTTCTCGAAGGAGCGCTATGAATTCGTTAAGCTGCGCAAGAGCCTGGGGAGCGCCATCACCTTTGATGTGTTGCAGGAACAAAATAACTACCTCACCGATTCAGCCAATGTTCTGCAACAGCAAATCCGTTACAAGAACTCACTTCGCAATCTCAACTTATTGTTAAGCGATAGTATTGAGCGCGACTATGCCCTCACGAGTCCTCTGGAGTTCGTGGATGAGTTACTGTTTTATGATGATTTGAAGGCACGGATGGCACGAAGTAACACCAACCTTCGAAATCAGTTCATCAATCAGGAGTTGCTGCGCACAGCCATTTTGCAACAGAAGAGCAGTTTGTACCCCTCCCTGTTTTTTAACTTTGGCGGAACCGGAAGCCTGGACAGGCTGAATGCGCAATTCCGTCCCACACAAGGTGGCACCATCGAGAAAGCTACGGTCGGCCTGGTCAATGACGATCCGGCCTTTCCGGTGATCCAGAGTCGCTTCGCGCCCGAATACCAAACCCAAACGGGTAACTCATATGGTGCCTTTGCCAACCTTACCCTTCGATGGACCATCTTCAATGGCGGGCAGGTAAAACGTGCGATTGACCAGGCGCGCATTCAGGAGAAAATTGGTCAGTTGAATATCGACCAGTTGAACTTATCCCTGGATTTTGACTTGATCTCGAATTTGGATTTGTACAACCTGCGCAGGCAACTCGTGGTGATTGCCGACACGAAACAAAAAGCGGCCGAGCTCAATCTGGAACTGGCCAACGAACGGTACAAAAACGGAGCGCTGAGTGCGATTGACCTGCGAATAGTTCAGGAAAACTACCGCACCGCTGCGTTGGAGAAGTACCTGGCCATCTACAGTGCCGTATTGGCCAAGACCAATCTGGTGCGCCTTACAGGTGGATTGGTACAGGCTCCTTGATTACCGGGCCGAATTTACATTAACTTTCCACGTGGTTACCAAAACCCGTTTATACTGGTCACTGCAGGTCAGCGGCTGGACTGCCTACGCGGGCTTTCAAACTCTGGTGGCGATTTTAGCTGCAGAAGAAGGCCGCATTGCGGGCGGGCGGATTGCTTTTTTTGTGGCAGAAGCTGCGCTTTGCCTGTTAATTACCCACTTGTTCCGATCCGCCAGCAACCGTTTTCACTGGCTGGATGTCGGCCTCCGAAAACTCATTCCAGTCGTCCTGGCTACGGTGGTTGCCATGGGTGCCGTAATGTACGTTGCCCGGATTCCGGTATCGTGGGTTACCGGCCTGTATAATGCTGGGGTGATTTTTAATGCTGCAAACTTCTCTCAAGGTGTTTTTACCTACGGCATTTTTTTCTTCATTTGGGCGGCCCTGTATTTTATCTATAACTACTTTGAGCGATACAACAAGAGCCTAAAACTGGAAGCCTCGTTCAAGGAGGTTGAACTGAATAATCTAAAATCTCAGATTAATCCTCACTTCATATTCAACGCGCTAAACTCGATTCGCGGCCTGGTGGACGAAAACCCGGTCAAGGCCAAACTGGCCATTAACCAAATGTCCAACATCCTGCGCAACTCGCTGATTGCCGAAAAGCGGGGATTAAGCAAGTTTTCGGACGAATTGCGGATTGTCACAGATTACCTGAGCCTGGAATCCATTCGATTTGAAGAGCGGTTGCGCACGGAGTTTGACATAGACCCTGCCTCTCATGATTTTTATGTGCCCACGTTGATGGTTCAAACACTGGTTGAAAACGGTATCAAGCATGGTATTTCGCAACTGCGCGATGGTGGGTTAATTCAAATCAGAACCCGGGTTGAAGGCGATCGGCTGCGTATGATCATTCGCAACAGTGGCAGTTTTAAGCCAGGCAGCCCGAATACACCGGGTACCGGGCTGGGGCTGGACAATACACGTCAGCGTCTAAAATTGATTTACCACGATGAGGCATCCTTCCGGATCATCACCGAAAAAGATAATTTTGTGGTTACCGAAGTAACGGTGCCCCATCTGTACAACGTTTAATTTCTAACCCCATCTCCAGGATGAAAGCCCTTATTGTTGATGACGAGCGACTAGCCAGGAAAGAATTGATGAAATTGCTCGAAGAGCATCCGTCTATTGAAATTGCCGGTGAGGCCGCCAACGCAGATGAAGCCGAGCAGATGATCACCGAGCTAAATCCGGACTTGTTGTTTCTGGATATTCAGATGCCGGGCCGAACCGGTTTCCAATTGCTGGAATCGCTGGATTCATCTCCACTTGTGGTTTTCACTACTGCCTATGACGAATTCGCGCTGAAAGCGTTTGAGGTTAACGCATTGGACTATTTACTTAAACCCATTACCCCCGAACGTTTAGCTGAAGCCGTACACAAAGTGCAGGAAAAGGAGCGTATGCGCTCAGGGAAGCCTCGCGACAAGAAGCTCGGATTGGAGGACCAAGTGTTTGTTAAAGATGGCGAACGCTGTTGGTTTGTGAGCCTGGCGCAAGTGCGCATGTTTGAGTCAGACGGCAACTATATTAAAGTGTATTTCGACAGCCATCGGCCTATGATTCATAAATCATTAAACGCGCTGGATGAAAAGCTTGACGAGCGGGCATTTTTCCGAGCCAGCCGTAAACATATCGTTAATCTAAGCTGGGTCGAGGGTATTGAGCCCTGGTTTAACGGTGGTTTGATGGTGCGCTTGCGGGGCGGAGACAAAGTGGAAGTGAGCCGGAGGCAGGCTGCCCGGTTTAAGGATATGATGAGTTTGTAAATTAGAATACCATAACGAGGTTTGATGGGTAAGTTGAGCGCAGTTGTAATTGCCTTTAATGAAGAACGAGACATCGCCCGTTGCCTGAGATCATTGCAGCCGGTGGCTGACGAAATCATCGTAGTCGACTCCTACTCCACCGACCGCACGAAGCAGATATGCGAAGCGCTGGGGACCCGGGTGATTGAGCATCCGTTTCGATCGCACATCGATCAAAAAAACTTTGCACTTGCCCAGGCCCGGCACGACTACGTTCTTTCACTGGATGCTGATGAATATCTGTCTGACGAACTGCTAGCGTCAATAAAAAAAGCAAAGGGTCATTGGGCAGCCGATGCCTACGCGATGAATCGCTTGTCTAGCTACCAGGGTAAGTGGATACGCCATGGAAGCTGGTATCCCGATCAGAAAATCAGACTTTGGAGACGCGAAGCCGGCATCTGGGGCGGGCAAAACCCCCACGACCGAGTGGTCTTAAAAGCTAATAGTCGAATTCTGCATCTACGGGGCGACATCCGGCACCGGGCTTATGAAAACGCACGGGAAATTCTGGATAAAATTCAGAGCTATTCCGATATTTTCGCGCGTGAAAATCGTTCCGGGAAGGTATCTGGGTGGACCGTTGCTGTGCACAGTGCTTTTGCCTTTCTCCAGAGCTATGTCCTGAAGAGAGGCTTCCTCGATGGCTATGAAGGGCTTATGGTAGCGGTCACCTCGGCCAACCACACGTTTTACAAGTATGCCAAGCTGCGCGAGCAAGGCTTTCGAAACCTGTTAGGTAAGCGAATCATCATCACCCGTACAGATAACCTGGGAGATGTTATGCTAACTTTACCCATGGTTGGCTATCTGCGAACGGTGGTACCGGACGCCCATATCACATTTGTCGGCCGCAGCTATACACGACCCATTCTTGAACAGTGTAAAAACGTGGACCGATTCCTTGACCGGGACGAAGTCCTGAAAAATCCCTCCATACTGACGGAAAACCAGCCCGATACGATTTTTTTTGTATTTCCCGACAGAGCCTTGGCGAGAATAGCCAAAGAATCATGCATTCGCACGCGGGTCGCCACCAGTCATCGAATCTTTAACTGGTGGTACTGCAACATACGTGTCAATTTCAGCCGCATTCGCTCGCCTCTGCATGAGAGTCAACTTAATTTAAAATTACTCCGTCCGTTTCGCATCGAACGTGAGTTTGAAACAGATGATCTGATCCCATTCTACGGATTACAACCACCAGTTGACGATTTCTCACATCTACTAGACAAAGACAAGATCAATCTCATTCTGCACCCGAAGTCAAAAGGCAGCGCCCGCGAGTGGAGCGCTTCGAATTTCATCACCCTTGCGCAAAGTTTCTCCCCGGCTACTCATAAAATTATCATTACCGGATTATCAGACGAGGGGCAAGCACTACGAATAGCCGCGCCAGAATTGTTTGGTCTCGATCATGTTGTTGATCTTACAGGCCGGCTTGACCTTAGGCAGTTGACAAGTTTTATCAGCCAAGCAGATGTCTTGGTCGCCTGCAGTACCGGGGTGTTGCATCTGGCTGCCGCGGTAGGTATCCGCTGTATCGGATTGTATGTGGCCCTGCACCCCATACATCCGGGCCGTTGGCGCCCCGTGGGCATACAAGCACGCTATGTCTTGTCGCGCGAAAGCTGTAGTTCCTGTTCCGGCATTGCTACGTGCGCGTGTATTGCGGAGATAACGCCCGAGCGAGTGAAAAAAGAGATAGAAATGATGTTTGAGAAATCCAAACACGTCTTTGGGGAAAATGAGTCTTCATTGCCGGCAACAACCTCATGAAAGTTGCAGGCTTTACGATCGCCCGAAATGTAATCAAGTACGATTACCCAATTGTTGAAGCCATCACGTCCATTCTGCCGCTCTGTGACGAGATCGTAGTAGCGGTGGGAAAGTCGGAGGACGATACCCTGGCTTTGATTCAATCCCTCCCGTCCGAAAAAATCAGAATTATTGAAACCGTCTGGGATGATTCGATGCGTGAGGGTGGCCGCACGTTTGCACTGGAAACCGACAAAGCATTGAGAGCTGTAAGTCCGGACGTGACCTGGTGTTTTTACATTCAAGCCGATGAGGTATTACATGAACAGTATTACCCCGTAGTGCGCCAGGCGATGGAGGAGTTCGAATCTGATACAAGCGTTGAGGGCCTGCTTTTTAACTACAAGCATTTCTATGGTTCGTACGACTACGTGGGTGAATCCTGGCAATGGTACCGCAGAGAGATTCGGATTATCCGTAACCTCCCGACCATATTCTCCTACCGGGATGCCCAGGGCTTCCGTAAAAGACCAAATGAAAAACTTCGCGTAAAGTTGATTGACGCATTCATTTACCATTACGGCTGGGTAAAAGATCCACGAAAAATGCAGGAGAAAATCACCGGTTGGAGTAAATTTTACCAAACCGATGAATGGATTGATCAAAACCTGGCCGCAGCAAATGAGTTCGATTATTCTCTGATTGATTCATTGGAGCGATTCAACGGCACACATCCCCTCGTGATGCAAGGGCGCATTCAAGGAAGAAATTGGAAGTTTGACCATGACATTAGCCGAAAGCGCTACCGCGTGCGTGAACGCGTAAAGCGATTAATCAGTTCGTTAGTCGGCTACCGTATTGGCGAATACAAAAATTACAGGATTATTTAGGCAAATGCCCGCTTGCATCCTCTACTTTTGGATTTCACAGGTTCATCTATGAAAGCCGCCTTTGCTATTGTTTCGGCCAACTACCTTCCGTTTGCAGGCGTACTGGCGGATTCCTTCCTTCAGCACCATCCCGACTATACGTTTTATGTGGGCATACTTGAAAAAAAGGAGGTCATGCTTCCGCCTTCAAATAACCTCCGTTTCCTGTTTGTTGAAGATATCGGGATATCAAATCTCGGAAGTATGCTCTCGCGTTACAACATTTTTGAATTGTCATGCGCACTCAAGCCGTTTTATGCCGATTACCTGATGAGGGAAAAAGGGGCAAAGGAGGTTTTCTATTTTGATTCGGATGTGGTCGTTTATGGCCGCTTACCTGTGTTTGAGAGCCACCCGGATGATCAAATTTTTTTGACTCCTCACCTGCTGGCCCAAGACGGGCTTAACAAAAAGAATGAACTCCATATGTTGGAATCGGGAATCTTTAACGGTGGCTTTTTTGCTCTTCGGGCCGGGGAACAGGCCCTCCGGTTTTTGAATTGGTGGAAAGCCCGAATGGCGGAGTTCTCCTATCAGGGTAAGCCAGGGCTATTCGTTGATCAAATCTGGCTAAACTTTGTTCCCGCTTACTTCACTCAGGTCAGAATCATCACCGACCCAGGGTACAATGTTGCGTACTGGAATATACATCACCGCAGAATCACCCGGCACAACGGCATCTTTCAGGTGAATGATCACCCACTACGGTTTTTCCATTTCAGTGGGTTTAAAACTTCAAAACCGAAGCAACTATCCGTTTACGATCCTGATGTGCAGCTTAACGATTTCCCGGAAGTTGCCTCATTGACGGAGACTTACCGCCAGGCGTTAATTCAACACCCCTATCAGGAACTAGCGAACCATAAACCCACCATGGGCACGCGCGACCGCGTAAGGCCTTCTTATAAAAACGAGCATAATCCTGTACTGCGCGTGATCAAAAAAATTGGCTACCTCGTGGGAAAAACCATCGGTAATTGATTTCCCTGCACAGTAGGGTGGTTCGGTAGCCGTTTGTATTTTTAGCCCCGGATGGACGAGTCGCCCAGACAGAACTATACCGCTGCCGAGAAGCAGGCCGTGTTTGACAATGAATTTATGCCCCACATGAGTTCGATGTACAACTTCGGCTACCGGCTGACGCTGAATAGCGATGATGCTCAGGATCTCGTTCAGGATACCTACCTGAAAGCATATCGCTTTATAGATTCGTTCCAAAAAGGAACTAATGCCAAGGCGTGGCTGTTCCGAATCATGAAAAACAGCTTCATCAACGACTACCGGAAGAAACGCAAGGAGCCGAATAAGGTAGACTATCAGGAAGTGGAGGCGTACTATAACTCGGAAGATGTTGATCGCCAGATTACACCGGACCTTCGAGTGGATGTTTTGCAGGGGATGTTAGGGGATGAAATCTCGAACGCGTTGAACGCGCTGGATGTGGATTTTCGCACGGTAATTATATTGTGCGATCTGGAGGGTTTCAAGTATGAAGAAATGGCTAAGATTCTCGATATCCCGATTGGCACGGTGCGAAGCCGTTTGCATCGGGCGCGCAATCTGCTTAAAGAAAAACTGACCGAATACGCCCGCCAAATGGGGTATACAAGCTGAGTGCTATGCAAAACACAAACCCACCCTCCGGCCCCACGCCCTGCTCATGCATGAAAATGCTGCAACTGATTGTTGACGGAGAGGCTACCGCGGAAGAGGAAAAATTTCTACGCGACCACCTCGCTGAATGCATACCCTGCTACGAGCAGTACCAGGTGGATCAACTCATCAAGACGATGGTTAAGACCACCTGCTGCGGGGGGCAGGTGCCCCAAACCCTTGCCGAACAAATCCGCATGCAAATTCAAGCCAATGGCCGGTAAAGCACTAATCTTTTCGGCACCCTCAGGATCAGGGAAGACCACGATAGTCAAGCACCTGTTAACCCACAATCCTGATCTGGGATTCTCCATCTCCGCTTCAACCCGCGACAGGCGCGGCCGCACAGAAGAACATGGAAAAGACTACTATTTTTTAACCCCGGATGAATTCAAGGCAAAAATTGATAACCAGGAGTTCATCGAGTGGGAAGAGGTGTATGCGGGCAATTTCTATGGTACGCTCAAGTCCGAGATTGAGCGCATTTGGGCAACTGGCAAAAATGTGATTTTCGATGTTGATGTGCAGGGGGGCGTAAACCTGAAGAAATATTTTGGCGAAAGGGCACTCGCCATTTTTGTGAAGGTGCCCTCGCTGGACATTCTGAAGCAGCGACTTGCCGGCCGCGGTACCGAAAGCGAGGAGAGCCTGTCGCGCAGGTTGTTTAAAGCCAAGTTTGAACTCACCTTTGAGGATAAGTTTGATGTTGTTTTGGTAAACGAAGTGCTCGACCGATCCCTGGCGGAGGCGCAACGCCTCTATGACGAATTCAAACGGAAACCCTGATGGATGCCCCAGCCCGGAAAATTGGTTTGTTCTTTGGGTCATTCAACCCCATTCATATCGGCCACCTCATTATTGCCAATATTATGGCCGAAAATACAGATTTGTCGAAAGTTTGGTTCGTAGTATCGCCTCATAATCCACTGAAAGACTCCAAAAGCCTGCTACACGAGTTTGACCGCTACGATATGGTTAAAGCGGCCATTGCCGATCATTACAAATTGGAAGTCAGTGACGTGGAATTTCACCTGCCCCGACCAAGTTATACCATTGATACATTAGCCCACCTTGTTGAAAGGTATCCCAACTATAGCTTCCGTGTGATTTTAGGGGAGGACAGCCTGGTAAATTTGCCCAAGTGGAAAAACTACCGGCAACTGCTGGACCTGTACGGGTTGTACATTTATCCTCGCCCGGGATCTGAAAAGACAGAATTGCATCGACACCCGAACGTTACCCTGGTCGATGCTCCGCTGCTCGACATATCCGCTACTTATATTCGGCAGTGCATACAAAATAATAAGTCGATTCGTTATCTGGTCCCCGAACCTGTTGAACAAATGATCCGACAGAAGCATTTTTACCGATAATTGACTGAATTTGGTCAACCTTTTTCACTTTTCTGCGTCTTGGTGATGTGATGAAATCAATTCTTACTGCAATTGCTGTTAGTCTGATGGCCGTGCCAGGTTGGGCGGGAGGCCTCCGGGGTTTGGTAAAAGCCGATGATGGTAAAGCCCTGCCGTTTGCCTCGGTATTTGTACGGCAGACCGGAAGTGGCGCTGTTACCGATGGAGAGGGCCGCTATGAAATCGTGCTGGCGGCCGGAAAGTATGATGTGCTTTTCCAATATCTGGGTTATGAGACACAAGCTGTTGCGGTTGAGGTGAGCGAAGGGTTTGTTGAACTTAACGTAACACTAAAAACTCAGGTAGTTGTGTTGGAGACCGTGACTATACGGGCCGGCAAAGAAGACCCCGCCTACACCATCATGCGCAAGGCCATAGCAAAAGCGAAATTTCATACCCAGCAAATTGATACCTATTCGGCCAAGGTTTATATCAAAGGGCGGGGCCAACTGAAAGATTACCCCTGGCTGGCCAAAAAGGCTCTTGAGAAAGAGGGCATTACTAAGGACCGCGTGTTCGTCCAAGAGTCGGTGAGTGAGATCAAATACACACGTCCTAAAAAGTTTGAGGAAAAGGTGATAGCGGTGTATACCAACGGCAATAACCGTAACAGTTCCCCTAACGCCTACGTATTCGGAAGCTTTTATGAACCCGAAATCGCAGAAACAGTATCACCCCTGTCGCCAAAATCCTTTAGCTACTATCGATTCGAATATCTTGGTTCGTTTAAAGACAGTCAATACGAAATCAGTAAGATAAAAGTCACCCCGCGGTCACGCGGAGACAACGTTTTTGAAGGTATCATCAACATAGTAGAGGACTGGTGGAGTATTCACAGCCTTGAATTAAAGGCGACAAAAGTTGGAATCAACTTCAATATCAAGCAGCTCTACAATCCGATTGAAGACAAAGCCTGGTTGCCGGTGTCCCAGCAGTTTCAGGTGGATGGGAAAGTGTTCGGGTTCGAGTTTGAAGGTCAATACCTGGCTACCGTGAAAGACTACAAGATCACGATGAACCCCGAGTTGCAAGTGGAGATGAAAGTGATTGACGAAAAGCTGGAAAAAGACGAAGCAAAACGAGTCGAGAAAACCTTCAGTAAAAAGAATCAGCAGTTACAGCAACGGTTGAATGAGGGTAAAGAAATTTCAGACAAAGAGCTTCGACAACTGGTGAAGGAATACGAGAAACAGGAACAAAAAGAACAAAAAGAACCCGATGTTCTGTTTGAATCGAACTATGCTGTTGATTCTCTGGCCTACAAAAAGGACTCTGCATTTTGGGCCGATATGCGACCTGTGCCGCTAACGAAAGAAGAAATCCGGGGGTATTTTACTACAGACAGTCTGGCTGAGGTAGAGCGAAGAGAAGCCGAAGGCGATACCCTGGGAAGAAGAAAAAAGAAAGGCAAAGCGGGATTTCAACCCTGGGATATTCTTACCGGTGACACCTACGCGATCAACAAAACTTCATCATTTGAAATTCGTGCTCCTTTTGGCGGCTTTAATACCGTAGATGGGGTATTTTTAACTTACCGGTTGGGTTACTTCAAGCGCTGGGTGAAATCGGATTCAACTAAGCCAGGGGCTCAGCCGCGCTCATCCCGACTTGAAATCAGCCCGCTGGCGCGTTATGCCTTCTCGCGCGATGCGTTTTCAGGAACTCTGCGCATTGACTACCGAAGTACGAACAGGCGACTGACCCTGACCGGGGGGCGTTACATTCAACAGTTTAATCCGGATAACCCCATTCATCCGCTCGTTAACGACTTCACCACACTGTTTCTGGGCGACAACTGGATGAAAATCTACGAGCAGGATTTTGTGGAACTCCGCTATCGCGAGCGAATCAATCCGAGGCTGCTGGTTTACACGTATTGGACTGCCTCGAAACGGTATCAGTTGATCAATACCACAAGCTATACCTTCTTCAAAAGCAACCGTGACCAATACACGCCCAACACTCCGGTTAATGAGGAACTAACAGACACAAATTTCCCCACGCATAACGCGTTGGTGGGCACATTCGGGTTGGAGGCAAAGCCGTGGCAAAAATTCCGGATTCGAAACGGCACTAAAATTCCCATTTCCGAATCCACACCCGTTTTTGGTTTGGAATACCGAAAGGGCTTCCGCGACCTGGCCGGCAGTGATATTGACTTCGATCAGGTAGAGGCTTCTATGCGTTATGGTTTCGACATTGGCATCCGGGGGCGGCTCGATTTTGCTCTTACCGCAGGCACCTTTTTAAACCGCAACCGCATGTACTTCATGGACTACGCTCACTTTATGGGCAACCGAACCCCGTTTGTAACGACCGATCCCGTGGGCAGCTTTCGTTTGCTGGACTATTACCGACACAGTACAAATGATGATTACTTCACGGCCAACGTGCACTATCATTTTCGCAAATTCCTGATCACCCGAATTCCCAAAATTCGAATGGTCGGCATTCAGGAGAACATTTTTGTGAACTACCTCCAAACTGCCACGTCAAAAAACTATACCGAATTGGGTTATGGTATTGATGGCATTTTCCGGATATTCCGGTTAGAGGCAGCCCTTGCTTTGCAGGACTGGCGCGAGCAGACGTATGGCTTCCGCATCGGCATTGCCAGCAGCATTGGGAATAACTTCGCTGACTAGATTGCTATTATTTCTTCGTGATTTCCGGTAGCGCGGCAGCAGCTGCCTTGTCGGGATCACCACAGGCCGTATCGCCTTCGCCAATCACTTTGCCACAATAACCGCAGGTAATACCCTCCTTGGCCAGGAACGGACTCTGTGTGGCACAGGTTCCACGGAATTCTCCATTTTTAACAAACAGCAGGCGCACCGACATCAAAAGAAAGAAAGCGCCAAAAATGCCGATGGTGAGCAGGAAAACAGCCATGGGAATTACCGATTATTGTGAGGGCAAAAGTACAACAGTTAATCCACATCCGAAGTTTCACCATCATGGCTAAAAAACCACTTGCACAACCCGACCCCAATCGCCAGGCAAAATTAGAAGCTTTTAACCGGCTGCTAACCATCATGGACGAACTGCGCGAAAACTGCCCGTGGGATATGAAGCAAACCATGGAGAGCATTCGCCACCTGACGATTGAGGAGACGTATGAATTATCGGACTCGATATTGGATGGCAATTATGCTGAGGTAAAGAAAGAGCTGGGCGACCTGATGTTGCACAATGTTTTTTACGCCCGAATCGCCTCTGAACAAAAGCTTTTTGATATAGCCGATGTCTTGAACAGCATTTGTGACAAACTGGTGGAACGCCATCCGCACGTGTATGGAGATGTGGAGGCAAATGATGAAGCAACGGTGAAGGCCAATTGGGAAAAAATCAAGCTGCGCACCGGCAATCAGTCCGTTTTGGAAGGCGTACCCAAATCTCTTCCGGCTCTGGTCAAGGCCATTCGCATACAAGATAAGGCCAGGGGTGTTGGTTTTGACTGGGAGAAGAAAGAGCAAGTGTGGCAAAAAGTGGAGGAAGAGATGCAGGAATTCAAGAGGGCGTTTGATTCTGAAACCGATGAACCCGACAACCGCCAAAAGGTGGTTGAAGAATTTGGTGACTTGCTTTTTTCACTTGTCAATTACGCCCGGTTTAGCAATATCGACCCCGAAGAGGCACTGGAGCGAACGAACAAGAAGTTTATTAAACGATTCCAATATCTGGAGAGAGAATCTGCCCGAGACGGGAAAAAACTGGGTGAGATGACATTGACCGAAATGGATGAATATTGGGAGATAGCCAAAAAAATTTGACTCTTACAAACGGTATTTGGTCAGGGCTTCTTCAATCAACGTTTCAAAAACACATATCCGATTTTTACTTGTGCCACAGGCGTTTCGCCCTGCCAGGTGCGATCGCCCGATCGGGCTGAGTAATAGCCCATACCCAGCATGAGCGAGAGATTGAAATTTTTGTTGTACGTGCGCTGCAAACCCCATGCCAGCGCAGGTAAAATGGTTACATCGGGAGTGTCCACTCCGGAGGAGGCAAGTTCACCACCATA
>DAIPHR010000046.1:0-17187 GCA_036771215.1 Cyclobacteriaceae bacterium | reverse complement strand
TTGAATGTCCGGTTGCGGACGGTATCGGATGAAACCGGACAGCTAAATCCCAACAACGGGCCTTTTTTGAGGTGGAGCCGCTTTGGCATGTGATTGGCGTGTGTTGCCGTTCATAAAACAAAGGGTGCCGCGATTGCATCTACAGACATATGATAAAAAACTATCTGATAACCGGTTTTCGAACACTCCTCCGCCAACGGGGTACCACATTCCTGAATGTAGCCGGCCTTACCCTGGGTATTTCGGGCACCATCATCCTTTTCCTCATTCTTCAATTTCACACCGGTTTCGACCGCCATCACAGCAAGTTTGACCGGATCTATCGCGTGGTCACCTCCGGCAAAGGCAATGACGGTGAGTGGGCGTTTACGGCCGGTGTGCCCTCCGTACTGCCCCCCGCTTTTCGGCTTGATTTCCCGCAAGCGGAGGAAGTCGTGTTTACGCAGTATCGCGCCAATGCGCTGGTGTTGGTTCCGCAGCCGGATGGTGATTTCAAAAAATTTGAGGAGGAGCGCGGTGTGGTGTATACGGAGCCGAATATTTTCCGTGTTTTCGACCGAAAAACCATTATCGGTGACGCAGCCAAGGCGTTGGATGAACCCAACGAGGCCGTGATCAGTGTTGCATCAGCCAAAAAGTATTTCGGTAAGGAAGATGCAATTGGCGAGATCATTAAGTTCAATGACCAGGAGTTTAAAATTGGTGCTGTTGTCGAAGATCCCCCCTTGCAATCTGATCTTCCGTTTTACTTGCTGCTTTCGTACGAAACCATCCGAAAGTCCAACGAGGAAAACGGGTGGGGCAGTATCTGGAGTGATGAGCATTGCTATTTTTTGCTGAAGGAAGGGGAATCCGTTTCCTCCATTGAAAGTCAGCTGGAAGCATTCGCCAAAAAACATAATCGTGAAGCGGACTGGGGGCAACAGCGTTATGTGATCCGCTCGTTGGCTGATTTGCATTTTGACGATGAGATCGGCAATTACAACTACAACGCGGTTAGCCGTGTTTACCTCATCGCCCTTGGTGCCGTTAGTCTTTTCCTCATCATTACGGCTTCAATAAATTTTATCAACCTCACCACGGCCGAGGCCATCCGGAGATCAAAAGAGGTGGGAATCCGGAAAACACTTGGCGGATCGCGCACCCAATTGGTGGGGCAATTCTTAGGTGAGACCAGCCTGGTAACCTTCTTTGCTCTGTTACTCTCATTTGTACTTGTTCAGTTGGTGTTGGGCCGCGTCAACTCATTTTTGGAATTGGAGTTGACGTTCGATTTGTTGAGCAATCCCGTATTACTGGCTTTTATGGGCACTGTGTTTATCGTGGTATCATTGCTGTCAGGCCTTTATCCCGCTTTTGTTATTTCGGGTTACAACCCGGTTTCAGCGTTGAAGAATTCGGGTACAAACCGGAATGCATCCGGATTCCGGTTGCGACAAGCGCTGGTTGTCACCCAATTCGTTATTTCCCAGTTGTTGGTCATACTCACGCTGGTGTTGATTAGTCAGATGAATTATTTCCGAACCAAGGACCTCGGTTTTCGCAAGGATGCTATCTTGGTGATACCCATTCCCGAGCGGGAACGGCCGCAGCCCGGAGATTCTCTACACGCAAGCAAGTCAAGAACGTTGGCACAGGAGGTAGCTCGCCTGGCCGGTGTAGAAGGCTATAGCTTGTGTTTTGCCCCCCCTTCATCCGGCTATGTCATGGGCTCTGATTTTCTGATGGAAGGCAAGAGTGAAGAGGATGCCCGGGGCACCCAGGTCAAACCAGCCGATGGAAATTACCTGGATGTTTTTGACCTCAAATTAATCGCAGGCAAGAATATTGAAGATTTGGATACACCGCGCACCGTGTTGGTCAATCGGAAGTTCACCGAGGTGGCAGGATTTTCAGCGCCTGATTCGATATTAGGCAAGCGCGTTCGCATTTGGGGACGTATGCTGAAGATAGCGGGTGTAGTGGAGAATTTCCATACGACTTCGCTCTCAAGCCAGATAGAACCAACCGCTATGCAGAATATGTTGAGCCGCTACCAGCGTCTGGCGTTGCGAATTGAACCGGCCAACTTTCAGCGCGTGTTGCCCGAAATACAGGCAAAGTGGGAGGCCGCCTATCCGCTGTCCGTCTTTAGCTACGAGTTTTTGGATGAGAATATCCGCGAGTTCTACGAGAGCGAGCAACGGTCATCGGTCATGCTTTCCGTCTTTGCCGGCATCTCGATTGCCATTGGTTGCTTAGGCTTGTTCGGTCTGGTGGCCTTTATGGCCAATCAGAAGACCAAGGAGATCGGGATTCGAAAGGTGTTGGGTGCTTCGGTAGAGAGCATTCTATTGATGTTTTCACGCGAGTTTTTGATCTTGATCGGAATTGGATTTTTGGTGGCAGCTCCATTAGCCTGGTGGATTGCCGGGTTCTATCTCAAACAATTCGCCTATAAGATAACGTTGGGGCCGTCCGTCTTCGCAACTGGTCTGCTGGTGACCATTGGTATTGCCGTGCTCACCGTGGGGATGCGATCATTCAAGGCAGCCTCGGCTAACCCAGCCAGATCGATACGAACAGAGTAAAAACAAAAAAGGCCCGGTAAGGGCCTTTTTTTTGATTTACGCGATTGACCGCTATTTCTCCGGGTTCAGCACAACCTGAACAAAGTTTCGCCCATCAAAATATTTGTTTGCGGCCTCCTGAATCTCCTTGGGTGTAAAGGCGTCCATCACCTTTTCGAAGTTCAGAATTTCGGAGGCAGCATAGCCATTTTCGATGCTGCTTTGCAATTGGCGCATCCAGTAGCCATTGTCTTTCAGGTTCTCCTGATAGGTTTTCTTCCAGCCTTCTTTCACTTTTGCCAGGTCAGCCGGAAGTGGGCCGTTCTTTTTGATTTTCTCAATTTCTCCCAAGGTTGCAGTAATCAGCTTGTCGACATTTTCCGGTCCGCAAGGAATAGAGACGCTAATGCTATAGCTTTCGTACGGATACTTGCTCAATGAACCACTCATGTTTGAGGTATACGTGCCGCCCAACGACTCGCGCAGCGTTTCGATCATCTTGATTTTAATGACCTCGACCAGCGCAGTCATCTTCAACTGTTCAGTAATGCTATACGGAGCTTCTCCATTGAATTGAAGGGCAATGAAGCTCTTTGGCTCGGTGCCGCGTTTAACTTCTTTTTTTACCACTCCTTTAACCGGCCGCACGCCTGCATCTTGGAGAGCAGAGGTCTTGGTTTTGTCTGAAGGCAGACTGGCCAGGTAAGTAGCAATCAAGGGTTTTATCTTATCCAGGGTGAACGCCCCGATAATTACAAACGTAAAGCCATTGGCGTTTCCGAATCGCTCTTTGTAGATTTCCAGTGCCCGATCAAGGTTGATTTTCCCGTAGTCGGCAGCACTTGGAATACGTGGTCCCCGCGGATGATTTCGATAGACCGTGCGCAGCAACGAATCTTGAAATACCATTTGCGGATTGGCCATCATATTCTGCATCATGGCCTGCTGCTGATTGACGAATGACTTAAACAGTTCTTCATCCTTGCGTGGCTGCGTGAAGTAGAGGTGCACCATCTGAAGCATAGTTTCTACATCAGCCGCACTGCTGGAGCCACTGATGCCGTCTGTCAAGGTGGAAAACCGCGGATTTGCCGTGGCTGTTTTTCCGGCCAATGTCTTTTGCAGATCTACGGGGGTAAACTTGCCAATGCCCATTTGGCTGACCAGGGTAGCCGCGTTTTCCGCATTCAAACGATCTTTCACATCGTAGTTGAATTGTCCGCCAAAACGGAAACCGGTGAGCATCACCTGATCATTTTTGAAATCAGTGGGTTTCAAAATCACTTTAACCCCGTTGCCGAGCGTCAACTCATAGTAACCAGCTTCTTTGTTTTCTTTCTGGAAGCCAATCCGGCCGGCCACGGGGGGCTCGTCCATCAGGCTGGCGGCCACCGCTTTTTCTTCGTACGGTGTAACTTCCATTTTTGACGCTGCCTCTACCATAGCTAATAATTTCTCGTTGGTCGGCAGTTCGTAGTCAGGTTTCTCGGGCGCCAGCAGCAACACCAGTTTTCCCTGATTGGCCGGGATGTTGGTGGCCGTATACTTGTTTACTTCCTCCAAGGTGATGGTTTCCGAGAACTGTTTGTAATAGTTGAACTCGTTTTCGATGCCCGGAATGGGTTCCTGTGCCAAAAAGTTGCGGATGTATTCATTGGCGTAACGCTCCGATTCGGTCTTGTCACGTTCGTTGTAGCTGCGCTCCAGTTGCTTCAGCAGATTCTTTTTGGTGCGCTCTAACTCACCTTTGGTGAAGCCAAACCTGCGGGCGCGTTCATTTTCCATTACTATGGCATTTACGGCCGGTTCAATTCCAGCTTTGCTCAGCAGTGCAAAGGATTGGTACGACTCGTAATTGCGAATAAAGCCTCCCTGAATACTTCCGCCAAAGACAAAAGGAGGGTCGGCTTTCTGGGTAAGTTCCTGAAGGCGTTCGCTCAACATGGTTTGCACCATGTTCTTGATAATGGAGGCGCGGTATTCAGCCAGCGTAGCCGCCTCGGTAAACGGTTGGGGCGAGCCCACCATTTGCAAAATAGAGTTCGGATTCTCTTTGTCGGTAATCACGAGAGCTTCCGTTTTGCTCCGCGGGGGCACGGGGAACACCGCGCGCTTTCGTGGCTTTGACGGATTCTTGAGTTTTTCAAAATGCTGGCGAATCAGGCGCTCCGCTTCAGCCGGTTCCAGCGTACCCACCACCACTACGGCCATTTGGTCAGGCCGGTACCAGTCTTTGTAAAAGCGTTTGATGACATCGTGCTTAAAGTTCTTCAGAATGTCCTCCTTACCAATGGGGAGGCGATCGGCATACTTGGAGCCTTCAAAGAGTTTCGGGAAGTACTGTTTGCGCATGCGGTCTTGCGCACCTTTACCCAGCCGCGATTCTTCCAGCACCACACCACGTTCTTTTTCGATCTCCTCGCCATCGAACAAGACG
The DNA here is from genome assembly GCA_036771215.1 of Cyclobacteriaceae bacterium. Taxonomy (GTDB): domain Bacteria; phylum Bacteroidota; class Bacteroidia; order Cytophagales; family Cyclobacteriaceae; genus ELB16-189. Next base: position 12,201 of record DAIPHR010000046.1, on the reverse strand, counting down.
TTGCTCGCCCAGTCCTCTAATACCTGGAATCCTTTATCAATGTTTTCTTTTTTGTCCGTGGGTATGGGTAGGATATAAACGGTTTCATCAAAACTCGTGTAAGCATTTAAATCGGCACCGAATTTTACTCCGATCGACTGCAGATAGGACACAAGGTCATTCTTCTTAAAGTTCTTGGTACCATTAAACGCCATGTGCTCGGTAAAGTGAGCCAGGCCCTGTTGATCATCGTCCTCCAGAATGGAACCGGCATTCACGACCAGCCGAAGTTCTACCTTGTTTTCCGGCTTGGCGTTTTGTCGAATGTAGTAAGTTAACCCATTGGGTAGCTTACCCACTTTCACCTGCGGATCGACAGGCAATTTATCCTGCAGGTTTTGGGCAAACCCGCTCCATGCGGTAAGCAGCAAGGCCAGAAGCCCGAAAATTCTGATTTTGTACTTCATAGAATTTGTTTTGAGTTAGTAGTTCAACGAATAAATAGTGATTCACGCATCAAGATGATGGGCATGCTCCCGATTTTGAGCAAATCTTCGTGAAAGCCCGAGAGCGTAAACTGATCGCCCTTCCATTTCTTATAATCTTCGCGCATGCGCAAGATTTCCATCATGCCGGTAAAATAGCCAATGTAGTAACCTGGGGAGGCTGTAGCTCCGTCAACTTCCAATTGAGCCGCCCATTCCAGGAACCCGACTTTGTCCCGCATCAGCGCAATGGCATCTTCGTAAGACATCCTACCAGTATGCAACCCTACATCGTAGATGACGCGTGCGTTTCGCCACAGTCGTAACTGCAGCTGGCGTAAGATGATCTTATCGTTGGGAAAAAACCCGGTTTCCCTGAAAAGCTGCTCATTGTAAAGTCCCCAGCCTTCGTGAAAGATGCTGATGCTGTTTTCTCGTCTCAAAGGCCTGGGATTGTTGATTTGATACAATCCCTGGATGTGATGTCCGGCATAGGTTTCGTGAGGCGCTGTGACCATGATAACGCCCCAGTCATGCTCGACCAGGTATTCCTTTTTCTTTTTTTCGTCCCATTGATCTTCAAAAGGATTAATGTGCATTTCGGACGTGTAGATGCTGTCTGCGTCTTTCGCTTTGGCAAAAGAGAAATGTCCATAGTACGAAGTTTTTCGCAGGTACTCCGCCCGTTCAACCACCTTCACACGTTCTTTCCAGGGAATGGGGATTAAGTTGTACTTGATCACGTGCTCGCGGGTCTTGTTCACCCACTCCTGATGAACTTCGATCATTTTGTGAGGTTCGGGATATTCGTTTTTTATCTCGGTGGCCAATTGCTGCCAGGTCTTTGTCGGGTCAATTTTTTTGGCGAGATGCTCCATCTCGGCCACAGTCTTGTCAAATTCCGAAAGCCCAAATCGGTAAAGACTGTCGGCATCGTAACCTAAGAGCACTTGCTCGCGCAGCATGCGGTTGTAAGCCTCCTCGCCAATCGCAAACGTGCCGGGTGTTTTTTTCGGCAGTTCATTCCTGATAAAGGAAATAAAGTTCACGAGAGCGGCTCGCGCCTCTTGTGCGGCCGTAGCCAGGGTGTCATTGGGAGCCGGGAGTTGAGCCGTGAAGCGAGGCAACTCGCGATCAAAAAACACCAAACCATTTTCAGCCATGAAAAGCCCCAACTCCTGGAAACGCGGCACATACGTATCCAGCTGAAGGATACCATTTTCAAGTTGCCAACGGGCGGTGGTCAGCCGTTTAGTGATTTCGCTTACCTTGCCGGCCGGATCTCCAGGCCGGCCAATAACCCCGCTAAGGCGTGTAAAGGTCATGTATACCCGCGGATCTTTCTTCCACAGGGCCCGCTCTTGTTCCAGCACTTTGCCGGCCAGTATGCTCTGGGCAAATTTCCAGTCAACCAGGTCGGCCCCGGCCAGCTTAGCAGTATCGAGTTGGCGAAGGTTTTGAAGCTGTTCCTGCAGATTGGCCAGTAGTTTGGCAAAAGAAGCGGCACTCATGTCCTGTGCCTCGCCACCCGATAGACGGGAGCCGCCTCCCTTTAGTTTCGCAATCAGGTCATTCAACTTTTGGACTTCACCTGCATCGCTTGTACGTTGTTTCTTAGCGGGCTGGCAGGCCAGTAGCGCCAAGCAAATGCCGGCTGCGATGAGTCGGGGGAAACGAAAAACGAGCATACCAGTTACGATTGGATAGGCAAGATAGGCAACCCCCGATTAAGCCCGATGGGCAAAGAGGCTGAGGCCGTTAAACAGATTACGCCCTGCCCCAGTGTTTTTGAATAACATTCAGCATTTCGGCATGGATTTGGCCATTAGCCGAGCATAGCTCCCCTCCGAAAAGAAAATTCTCCCCACCGGAAAAGTCGCTGACGCGCCCCCCGGCCTGCTGTAAAATGAAGGTGCCGGCTGCCACATCCCACGCGTTTAGGTTGTATTCAAAAAATCCCTCAAACCGGCCACAGGCCACGTATGCCAGGTCTACTGCTGCGCTCCCAATTCGTCTCACGCCATGGGTGCGCTCCAGAAATTCCTTGATGATGGCCAGATATTCATCACGTTTTTCGAAATGGTAGTAGGGAAATCCGGTGGCGAGCAGACTCTCGCCCAACGTTCGGGCAGGTGAAGCCGAGATTACCTGATCGTTGCACCGGGCAGGTTCTCCTGCCACAGCATGAAAACATTCCTGGCGATTGATTTCATACACAACGCCCAACACAATCTTTTTGTGATGCATCAGCGCAATGCTGATCGCAAATACCGGCAGGCCATGCAGAAAGTTGGTAGTACCATCCAGCGGGTCAATAATCCAGTTGTACTCCTGCTCCCGGGCTTGCTCCACGGTACCTTCTTCGGTGATGAAGCCAGCTTGCGGTACCAACTCGCGCAGGCGGGTAACTAACCTCCTCTCGGATTCTTTGTCGACATAGGACACCAGATTGTTAAACCCTTCTTTTTGCTCAATTCGTGAGCGATCAAACGAGTAACACTCTTTCGCAATAAAGGCACCAACATCGCGGCTTAACCGGATGACTTCGTTTCGAATGTCTGACAAATTCATTTATTCTTTTTTTCTTTTTGCGTGACTGCTTTTACGCCTGTAAACATCAACACCAGCGCCATAATCCATAGCGCACTACGGGCTACCAGTTCGCCCTTCGCCCTATAAACGGCTGGGCCTGTGCCGCCCTGGTACACGGTTTCCATCATGTCGCGGGTAATTGGTACGGACGATAAGCAGAGTACCGATACAATGGGGGGCAGGGAAGCCACCAGAATAAACGCTACCAAGGCCAACAGGTTAATGGAAGATCGGAAAATGGCTACATACAAAATCCAATTCGAGATAAGAATCCAGAGCGTAACAGCCGTGAAGCCCAGGCTGGCGTTCCATTTCAACCACGAGGGTTTCAGTTGAAACGCATCGGCCAGCAGGATGAGGTCGGTCCGCCAGGGTGACTTAATCAACAAATACTCCAGGGCCAACCAAAACAGAATGATTACCCATTTGCCGATGCGCGGACCCAGCGTGCGCCCAACCCAAATGTAGCTGCCAAACGCCAACGTGAGGCCGATCGCCTGGATGAATCCGGTAATGAGATGACTAAAATCAAATTGCCAGGCGGCCAGCAGGCCGGCCGTTAATGTAATCCAGATCAACTCCAGGCCGTTCCACGGATTTTCAATCTCCAGGCTTTGGTCGGTGATGGCAAACAGTGGTGCCAACGCGGCCAGAATCAACACCGGAAAGGAGGACATGAGCCATCCGGCCACCAGGAAGGCCAAGCTCAGGCAGGCTAATACAATTGGCGGAAATCGCGTGCTAGTTTTCTTGGCCATGGATTACAACAACAATTTCACCCTTCACCTCGCGATCAACGAAACTCGCCTGTACCTCGGCTACTGATCCCGTTACCGTTTCTTCGAACTTTTTTGTCAGTTCCCGCGAAACGGAAATCATGCGGTCGGCACCGAGGTGCTCGCGAAGTTCCTCAATCAGTTTTTTCAGCCGGTGGGGCGATTCATACAACACGATCGTCCGGGGTTCCTGGGCCAATTGCTTCAGCGCAGTTTGTCGCCCCTTTTTGTGAGGCAGGAATCCTTCAAAGACAAACCGGTCAGTCGGAAACCCGGATTTGATCAAGGCTGGTATAAAAGCCGTGGGGCCGGGCAGGCAATCCACGGCCAGGCCGGCCTTCAACGTTTCGCGCACCAGCAGAAAGCCGGGGTCGGAGATACCCGGAGTTCCCGCATCGCTGATGAGTGCAAAACGTTCACCTTGTTTCATGCGATCGATAAGCCGTGTAACCGCCTGATGCTCGTTGAAGATGTGATAGCTCTGCAGAGGCCGTTCAATGTTGTAATGATTAAGCAGTACCCGTGACGTACGGGTATCTTCCGCCAGAATGATGTCTGCGGATTTGAGAACGTCCAATGCGCGAAATGTGATATCCGCCAGGTTGCCAATCGGAGTGGGCACGATATAAAGTGCAGTTCCGCTCATATCAGACGATCAATGGCTGCCGCCAGAGCCCGGTCCTTTTCCGTCACGATATTTCCCGCATCGTGCGTCTGCAACTCAATATCCACCCGGTTGTAGACGTTGCTCCACCACGGGTGATGATTGGCTTGCTCCGCCAGCAACGCTACACGCGTCATAAAGGCAAAGGCTTCTGAAAAATCAGCAAAGACGAAAGATCGCTTCAGCTTGTTGTCTTCTTCGTTCCACATGGGCGCCACGGGTTTGTCTGCGAAGGTACAATTTATCCGAAGTTCACAGGGCGATCAGACCTTCCACAACGGAGGCTTTCTGATAAACCGCAATCACCGCATCGCTGGAGGACATCGGCATGATAAAGGTCAGGCTGGTATATCGTCCGCGGCTTGATTCACGTTCGGTGGCCGGGTGTAAGGGAAACAATGCCCGCACCTCTTCTTCCTTTCCTTTGGGAACAATGAACTTAAAGGTGTACGGGGCCGGCCAGGTATAGTAGCCGTCCAGTTTCTCCTTAAAATCCTGATACCACTTTTCGTCCATAAACAAAAACGCCCTCCGCAGAGGGCGTTATCTTGACGTTAAATCATCAATACATCCGGTACCGCTTGTCTTTGATGTTCGCGCCTTCGCGAACGGCTTCTGTAATGTAGTAGCCTACCCGGCCGTCCAGGCCCTGTTTGAGTTGATTCTTAAACATGGTATAATCTCCAATGGCCGGTGCGGGCGTGAGGTTTTTCATTTCGAAAATGGAGACCCCGGTTTCACCGATGATCGGTGCCGTACGTTTGCCAGCCGCTACCGAGAATGCACCACCAATGGCGATGGGATCGAATCCGATGGTGGGCATTGACGTGGCATTGATTTTCAGGTCGCTGGAGGTGCCCACCTTCGCATCGGCACCGAAGCCCTTGGCTATTTCCTCCAACGTGCCAGTCTTTCCGGTTAATTGATTAACGAGGTATTCGCCAATTTTTTCATTTTTTACTATTGGCCGAATTTCTTCCTTCACTTTTTCAAACGGTTTAGCACCTTCTTCCAGTTCGTTGGTCACTACGGCAATCACATAATTTCCTTCAATCTCGTTTACGGGCGATACCTTGCCTGCTTTTCCTTCGCGGAATGCCCATGAAATGGTGACACGGGCATCGTTCAGGTTATTCATTCTGCGCTCAGTCGGCAACAGATCGTTGGCTTCGTACACATTGAGGCCTTCCTGTTTTGCTTTCTCCTTGAATTCGTCCACGCCCGAAAGATCCGTGGCAAAAGCATCGGCTTTGCGAAACGCTTCGTTGCGGGTTTCATCGCTTTCCGTAATCGTACGCTCAATGGAGGCGATCGAGTACGTAGTGTTGTCCTTTACCGCAGTAACATCAATCAGGTGATAACCAAATTGTGTTTCCACCACATCACCCAGCAGCCCGGTTTTACGGGCATCAAAAACTGCTTTTTCGAAGGGCTTCACCATCATGCCGCTTTGGAACCAGCCCAGATCGCCACCTTTAGAGGCGGTTCCGTCTGTGCCGTGCTCACGGGCTTTTTCGGCAAAGGAGGCACCGGCTTTGATTTCATTTAGAATCTTGCGGGCCTTGTCGCGGGCCGTTTTCTTGGCTTCGTCTGTTTCACTTTCCCACCGGATGAGAATATGGCTGGCGCGGGCGCTGTAGATTGTATCCTTACCTACCTTCACCACTTTCATCACCTTGTAGGTATCACCATCGAGAAAGGGACCCTTGACGAAGCCGGGTTGCAGTTCTTCGGGGGTGATGGAGGCCGGGAGGTTGCCTTTGTTGTATTTCGAAAATGCGTTGGACGGATTATCGGAGTTGTTTATTGCAAAAACCGAATCATCGGCCGTGGTCTTTAACTCAGCTGCCAAACGAGTCAATTCTTCGCGTACCGCGGCCGAGTCGGCCGGGGAGGGCGTAATCGGATAAAGCACGTAACTCAAGCTGCGGCTTTCTTCGGTCTTGTAGCGCTTTTTATTTCGGGTGTAATAGGCCTTCAGGTCGTTATCGCTCACGGTTATCTGCGAGTCGCTCACGGCATAAAACGGAACATAGAGATAGGACACCTCAGCCACATCGTTTTGATTATGATAGTCGCGCTCGGCTTCAGCAGCTGTGACGTAGGTGGTTTTCACCAACAGGTTTTCATACTTCATTCGCTCACGACCGGCCGCGAGTTCTTTCTGAAACGTATTCCAGCGGTAGCGGCTTTCGTCCCACATGGCACGTGCCTGAGGCTCCACCGGTGCCGGTGAATTGAAGTTATTGATGTACTCAACCACCCTGCGGCTGTCAAAGTTGCCGGCTGAATCGCGAAATGAGGTTTTGATATTTTCATCGACATTCTTGCCTTGGATCATGTCCCATACCTCATCGCTGGTCACGCGTATGCCTACCTTTTCATATTGTGGCTGAATGGCGTTGCGCAGCAGCAAAATATCCCACGCCTGCTGGCGCAAGGTTGGCAATTCACGCTCCCCTGGCTGCCGGCCAAAGCTCAGCAGGTAATTGGTTTCGCGCTCCTGCACGGCATCCATAAATTCTTTGTTACTAATCGTGTTGCCGGCAATGCTGCCTACCGAGGTGTCCTGTCCACCGATCAGCGCGTTCGGTCCACTGCCAATTAAATCACTGCCCACAATAAAGGCGGCCAGGGCAACCATAATGAAGCCCACCACCCACTTGGTCATCTTAGTGCGAAGCGTTCCAATCAATGCCATAAATGCTAATGTCTAAATCTGAAATGAGGCGCAAATTTAAGTGCTTTGGCCTTATCGCCAAAGGCGATTCTGGCGCAAAACCGAATAAATTTATTTGATTATCAGTGAGTTAAGAAGGGGAGCGACACCGGCACGCTCTACTTGCCCCGCTTTCGCCAGGTATAGACGAAAAAGAAGGTCACCGCAAGCATGATAGGTAAATAGGCAAACCCGATCCCCACCGTCATCAATTCGTAGATACCGATGATGATGAAACCGGCCGCCAGGGAGAGGAGGATGATGTCGATGAGTTTCATAACTAGTCGCGGATGATAAATTCGCCCTCGGTTTTCTTTATTTCGTAATCGCTCATATCCTGGGCGGCATCGAGGCCCGTGCCGAAGATGATTTCCTGATCGAGTTTAATTTTGACGAACTTCTCGGTAAAGATCCTTTTGGTGTCGGGCTTCCAGAAAAGTTCTTCCGTGTTTAGTTGTTGATTCTTCTGCACGTTGACCACAATCACGTCACCGCGGCCGCGCCATTTATTTTCTTCCTTAAAATAAAATGCTTCATTGGCTTTTAAAGTCGATTGCAGGTCGCCCCGTTCATCGTAAAACTCCAAATACACTCCGTTCGGGAACTCACGGTCGCCATTTTGAAACTCGGATATGGTTTTCGCAACCAGCTTGATCTTGAGTTGATTCTTCTCGTGGTAAAGCATATCCACATTTTCCGCCACGCGCATGGGGCCGGTGTAAGGCTCGGGCACCTGGGTTTTGGTTTTACCGCAGGCCCAGGTAAGCGCAGCCAGTAGGATGATTGACCAAATGGGTTTCATAAAAAAAGGCTGGCCTTGCAGCCAGCCTTTGATTGATTTTCTTTCGGGTTATTCCTTACCGCGGGTTTTCAACACTACGGTTTCATTTATCCAGCAACCCGTAGGTTTGCTCTCACCTTCTTTCCAGCTCAATTCGAACAATTCGGTTACCGAAGGGAATGAGGCGCGCGCCTGGGCCATTTTCTGGCTGTTGCCCGCGCGGGCATACATGTCATAGGCGGCAATGTAGATCAGGCGATCTTCGGCCATCGATTTTTGCTTTTTGCACTCATTGAATGAACTCATGTACAGGTCACCGATTTTTTCAAAGCCTTCCTTATTTGATCCATCGGCAGCAATGGCTTTCCGGTAAGACTCGCGGGCAGCCGACTTCTGGTCGCGGGTCGACAGCAGGTCGCCTTGGATGATATATGAATCAGCTTTTTCGGAAAGCGTTTTCGCCAGCGTTATGGCCTCGGCTATGTACGTGTCGGCTTTCTCGTAGTTCTTATTTTTTGCATATACCTTGGCCATGTTTTTTGCCAAGCCGAAATCCGGAGTGGTTTTGTGCACAACCTCAGCAGCCTGCAGCCACAGCGGATCTTCGATACACCCGCCCTTGGTCATGAACATGAAGATTCGGTTGGCCAGGGCGGCATCGTTCGGGTTAGCCTTGAATTTAGGCTCCAGGTTTTTCTTCACGAACGGGCAATCTACTGTTACCAATTTCACCAGAATGTCATCGACATTGGCTTTGATGGTTTTCAGTTTTTCAATCTGGTCTTGCTTATTTTCTGATGCAGCCTTTTGGATTTTTGCCTCAATCACCGCAGAGATCTTATCGTAACGGGCCAAAATCTGGTCTTCTGTAAGATTCTTCAATAAGGCCTGGTTAAGCTGAACCACCTTCATGTACAACTCAAGATTGCCATCGTTCACGTTGTTGCCGCTGATTTCAAACACGCGGTCGAACAGCGCCAATACCGATGCCGTGCGCTCTTTGTTTTGAGAGAAATACTTTGCTGAATAGCCGGCCTTGCGGTTCAGCACATTGATTTCATCACCGCAGTTCTTAATCCGCAGGTCATAAATAATCATGAGCGAGTCGGCCAGCGCCAGTTTTTTGGCAGGGTCTTTTTCTGCCCCGGCCAGCTTGTCGTAAATGTCGGCACCGTGGATATAGGCATTCGTGTGCCACTGGGGTGCGTTATTCAAAATCCACTGGAGTGATGCCGCAGAGCCGCGGTAGTTGCCGCTGCGCATGGCGTCTTCATAGATTACTTTGTTCTCTTCCAGTTTGGCACGTAGTGCCGGGTCGGTGGGCATGTTGTTTTTACAAGGCGTTTGCGCACTGGCGGCAAAAGCGGCCGTTACCAAAGCCAACAGTCCAATCTGGCGGAAATAGGTCATGTTTGTTTTCATGTTAGTCAAACCTTCTCTTTATAAACCATTGATCATTAAAAGTCATGCCAAAATAAAGCTTAAAGTAGCTCTCTTCAATACGATTCTTTCCAATGCTGCCCCTTTGCCCCACTTTTGCGGCAAAATCGAGGCTGGAAAAGCCCCGGTTTACCGGTAAGGAGAACCCAAAATTAATGCCAAAATCGCGCACGGGCGTGCCATTTATCAAATACGGATATTCGTTGAGGCTTACACCCGTTCGGTACGTAATACGCTTGAGGTAAGTGCTAAGTGAGGTTGGATCGGGTGTGTACTCCGCGCCAAGCGCGAAGCGCCAGGCATTCTGGGTCGCGGGGGTATCACCACCAAATCCGCTGAATTTGCGGTAGTCCTGAAAAATGGCATCCACACCGACTGTCCAGCGGTTGTTGAAACTACTGACTGAAAAACCGGCCCCAATGGTTTGAGGAAGACGAATGCTGCCCGATTCGCTGGTTACCAACACGGTGGAGTCAACCGTGGTGCCAGCTACGCTTCGCTCCAGGCGCTGGTAATAAATCGCATTGATGTCGCTGGTGAAATCATAAATCAAACCTGCATTGATTCGATGATTCCTTCGGCCTACCGAATCGCGATGGTAGGAGAGGCCCAGCGTAAAGTTGAAATCGCGCACATTTATACGTTGATAAACAAGCGGGTTGTACACCACGGATTGATTGGTGTTGGCCAATTGATTTACCGTTTGAATGGTAATGGCGCTGAACAGGTAAGCGGCTTTCACACCAATGGATAGGTCTTCCGTCAGCGACACGGCATTTGACCAAAACGCCTGGTTAATCCCGCCACTGCCAACCTCTTCAACGTTTACGGTATTGGTGCTGTTGATAATGGGTGATGTGTAGGAAAAACGGTAGTTGACTTCGGAGTAAGGTTGCAGGCCGAGGGCCATGCTCCAGCGCGTAGGTACCCATTTGCTGTATTTGATCGGCATGGCCAACACGAGGTAGTTGATGTTGCCGCTGATGTTCTTTTCCGATCGTGCTGAATCCCGTAGCGTTCTGCGTTCACCCAGAATACCGGCACTGAACGAGGTCACTTTATTAAAGACCAATAAGGCCGGGTTCATGTTGTTGGTGTAATACGACTGCGGGTTACTAAGGCCAACACCCATGCCCTGATTATGGGCCAATCCTGTCCCGTAATACTCCCCAATGCCAAAAGCAGAAAAGGGGGTTTTGGCCGTCTGCCCAGCGGCTGCAAAACACATCAGAAAAAAAGTGGGAAGAAGAAACGCCCTTTTATGCTGCCACATTATGCTCCAAAATGCTGTTTAAACCCTCCAGAACTAAATTGGGGGCCACAAATATGGGCGGTTTCAACTGGTTTTCAAAAAGTTGAGCATCGCCCCCGCACAGGATAACGCGCAAGGGGCCGTTGCATTGCATTTCAAACCGGGCAATCATGCCGTTTACTTCTCCTACAACGCCATTCAGCACCCCGCTTTGCAGGCAGGATATCGTTGACTGACCAATGATGGGGACATCTACGACAGGCTCGGCCAGCGGAAGCCGGGCGGTTTGTTCGTGCATAGACCGAAAACGCATTCGCACACCCGGTGAAATAGCGCCACCCCGGTATACCCGGTCGCTCGTTACCAGTTCATAATTGATACAGGTGCCCAAATCAATGACCAAGCAATTTTCTCCCGGAAAGCGTGCAGCGGCTCCGCAGGCGGCAGCTATGCGGTCAGCACCAAGGGTTCGATTCGTTTCATACGCAATCGCGAGTGGGAGAGGCAAATCGGGGTTCAACACGAGTATGCGTGAATCTTTCGGTAGCATTTCAATGCCTGCTGGTTCACCTACACTCGCAATCAAAATATTAGATGGTGCATGCGAATGCAAAAAATCTGTCCCCGCGCTCAAATACGCAAAGTCGGCAACCTGCAATAAGTCTTGGTTTTTGAACAAGCCAATCTTGGTTCGGCTGTTGCCGATATCGACTACGGCATTCATGTGTCGATGGCATCAGTGTAAAAACTGGTAGATCAGCAAGTAAGCCGCGCAACCGGCAAAATACCCCAGCATGGCAATCAGACTCACGCGCTTCACGTACCAGATAAAATCGATTTTCTCCATCCCCATTACAGCTACACCGGCCGCTGATCCGATAATCAGGATTGAACCACCGGTGCCGGCACAGTAGGCGAGGTATTCCCAGATAAAATGATCGGGTGGATAGGTAGCCAGGTCGTACATACCCATGCTGGCCGCCACCAATGGCACGTTGTCAATTACAGCCGAAAGGAGGCCAATGAGGGTGACAATCACCGACTGACTTCCAACAGTGGTATCAAGCCACACAGCAAAGTGGTGCAGCAGTTCAATGGATTCCAGCGCCCCAACGGCCAGCAAGATGCCGAGGAAGAAAAGCACACTTGAGGAATCAATGCGTTGCAAAGCACCGGAAGCGGTGTAGGGTTTGCGCATCGCCTCATCGGCATGAGGGTTAATGAATTCGGATACAACCCACAGCACGCCCAGGCCGAGCATCATGCCAATGTAGGGCGGCAGGTGTGTGATGGTTTTAAACACGGGAACAAAAATCAGTGCGCCCACCCCCAGCAACAGCATGGTGGTGCCGCCACGGACCTTTTCATGATTGTACCCGTCATGTCCGCTTAAATCAGCTGCGCTTGATGCACCGGTGGTGATACCGAGATCGCCTTTGAGCGTAAATGTCAGGTACACGAGAGGCACCAGCATGCAGATCACGCTGGGCAGGAACAGTACCTTCATAATGTT
>DAIPHR010000045.1:0-17324 GCA_036771215.1 Cyclobacteriaceae bacterium | reverse complement strand
CCATCATCCATATACAAGCCGCTGATGTCAGCCCCTTTTGGATTAAACGAGGTCTTCTTGTCCAGCAGATCGCGGTTATAGACATCGCCCTTCTGAATGTCAAGAATCTTATCCAGTGTGGTTGTTGTGTAGATGTAATTGCCCGTCCAGGTGATGTTGCGGAAGTAGTATTTACGGCCTTCGTTTACCTTCATCACAACATCGATGTGCGAATCGTCTACCTTGTGGAGCGTATCAAAGAGCACGTCCGCATCGCGATAGCCCAGTGAATTATAATAGGAAATCAATTTTTGCTTGTCCTCATCAAAATCAGCCCGTATAAATTTGGATGAAGCGAACACGTTGAGCTTCACATATTGCCCGAAAAACTGCTTTACCTCCTGCCAATTGGTTTGACGTGTGGAGTCGAAAAACTCGCGGACATACCGGGGCTTGAAATGGAGGGCCCCGTTAAGCAGGGCACGATGAAGAACAAAACGCGGGTGCTCCTTCGTCTTTTTGAGTTGCGCTTTCAACTTGCTGTCGCTGACATCCTGATTTCCCTGAATCCACACACGGTTGATCTTCACTTTTGACATCGGATTGACATCAATGCGCAACCGAACATTACCGCGGCTGATGGTGTCAACCTCTTGATAGACTTTTACCTGAGTATTCAGAAAACCCTTTTTCAGAAAAAACTTTCTCACCGATAATTCGGTGTTGCGAATCATGGCATCGTTCACAATCTTACCCCGAATCAGGTTAATGTCTTCCTTCAGGGATGACTGCTTCCCTTTCGATATTCCGGTGAAATAGAAGTCTGATAACCGCGGTCGCTCGGTCAATTTCAACTGGAGAAAAACCTGATCGCCTTCCAGTCGATCGATTACCAGTGCAGCATCGCCCACCAAACCCATTTTCCAGAGTTTGCGCAGCGCATTGGCCGTAGCATCGCCCGGTATTCTGATTTTGTCGCCCACGCGCAAGCCCGTGAGGGACACGATAGCATTTTTGTCGAGTACGTTCAGCCCGGTTACCTCAATTCCACCAATGGTGTACTCGACCGGATTGGCATAATTGGACGCTTGCTCCTGCACGGAGGAGGGGGCCGAAGGAGGCGGGCTGGTGCGTCTGCGAAACTGTGCATCGGCAGAACCCCACGCCAGACCTATGACCGCCAAAGTCAACATTACGCGCCTCATACTGCGGGGTCTAATACATTTCCGAACCTTCGTTCGCGCTGCTGATAGGCCCAAATCGCCTCATACAAATCTTCCTTGCGAAAGTCCGGCCACAACTTATGTGTGATGTACAATTCGGTATACGCAATCTGCCAGAGCAAAAAGTTACTTATGCGCATTTCTCCACTGGTGCGAATGAGTAATTCGGGGTCGGGTACACCGGCTGTCTCCAGCAGATCGCTGATCTTCTTTTCATCAATATCATCCGGGCTTAGCTTGCCCTGCTGCACCTGCAAGGCGATCTTGCGCATCGCTTGCACCAACTCCCACCGCCCGCTGTAGCTGAGGGCCAGAATCATGCGAAGACCGGTATTATGCTGAGTGGCCTCCTTTGCCGAAGCCAGGTTTCGCTGACAATCAGCCGGCAAATGATTGATATCCCCAATGGTGACTAACTTCACATCGTTATCGAGCAGCGTCTTAATTTCTTTTTGAAGTGTGTTGACCAGCAACTCCATTAACCCATCCACTTCGTCTTTGGGGCGGCTCCAGTTCTCGGTACTGAAGGCGTACAGCGTGAGGTACTTGATTCCCAATTCACCGCATCCTTCGGTTACATCTTTCACGGCCTGAATGGCATTGCGATGGCCAAAAATCCGTGCAGCCCCCTTGTTGCGGGCCCACCGGCCATTGCCATCCATAATGACGGCCACGTGCCGCGGCATCTTACTGGGGTCAATATTTTCCTTAAATGAACTCACAAGCCCGCAAAATTAGCCTTTTTTGAAGATTATTGGAACTTTTGAATTTCTCACCGATACGGGCTGGTAGGGCACGGAATTTCGTAAAAGGTATAGGTTAACGAGAAGCCCGTGTAGAAATAATTGTCGTAGTCGAAACGATTGCCGTACTGGTAATTTTTGACTGTAACATCGCCCTCGGAAACGTTATCCAGGTAATCGAAAAACGTCTTTCGAATACCGAACTCAAATGACAGGTAGTACCGGGGATTCAAAATGTACTTCATTCCACCGCCAAAAGGAATCGCGAGTTGCACGTTGCTGTATTCGGCTGTTTTGCTGGGAACCCCGGAAATGCCGAAGAGGGCTGCTCCGGCAAACAAGTACGGTGTGAACCTCAGCCTCCGGGCATTATCACGCCAGTTCAAAAAGTGGTATTCGAATCCAGCGCCCACCTCCATCAGAAATATATCGAAGGAGGCAGCCCGCTGAACCGCAAGAGCATCCAGAGGATTTACCGCATCAGACGCCCCCAATTTTCCTGCGGTGAGCGTTGACCGGAAGCTAACCACGTTGCTGATGTTGGATTTATAAAATACCGTGGCCGCGGGTTTACTCGACCGGAGATTGTACGATCGAGCGAGATCACCGGTATAATTGAAAATTCCTACGCCACCTCCAATCTCGGCTCGCTGAACGGAAATCTGACCGCAGGCCGAGGTCCACCCGACCCAAACCAGCACCGTTAGGCTGACGGGACGAAGCATGTTCATGGTTAAGGATTCGGTTTTTTATCTGAACTTGGCGCGGTGCATTCTACCCAAAATATAGGTAAGGCGCACAGACGTAACCATGAAGATATCGCGGTCGTTCTTGTTGCCGCGAATATTATCCGGGTGCTCGTGCCCGTAGCCCGGCAACACGGTGTAACCCCCATAGGAAAATGAATTGCCCTGCGCGATTTTTTGTTGCACTTCGGGTAGTTCGCTTGAGCGGTATGACATTGCGCGGGCCAACTCCGAATCAAGCTCTGTGAGGTCGACAAAATTCCCGCTAACATCATCCAGGTAATCAGTAAAGGTGTAGCGAAAGGATAAGTCAGCCGCGATATCAAAAACTTCATTGAGTTTAAAACGAGCGCCAATGCCAAATGGTATAGCCACCTGAAATGCTTTGTAGGGTTTTATGCCATGGTTAACCGCTGTTGTCGGCAAATCGGCAAATTGGCCTTCGGTGCCTAATTTTCGCAGGTTAACCCAATCCCCCGCTTCGGGCAAAGGATTGCCATTAAGATCGAGTTCGGGGGCCTTTCCTTGTGGGTTGCTGATGAAACCGGCTAGACCAACAAAGACGTACGGAGTCCATCTGACTCGGCTCATGTAGGTACCTGTGTTTTCAAACAAGTCGAAAACGCCTACCACCGAAAGCTCCTTGATCTGGTTGCGGAAACTGAGATTGCGTTGGTATCGGAAAATACCGTTATCCAAATCACTTGATTTGGCCGATTCGGCATCGGACCCCCTCAGCGTTCCGAACATGAATTGCGCCATAAGCGAATACCGGGGGCCAAAGCGATGGGTGAACGAAAACGCGAAGCCGGGCCGGGTAAACGAGATGTCTGTACTCAGGCGTTTGGGCATAGGCGCCAGATCACCATAATAATTGAGCGCACTAACCGAGAAGCCAATGGATTTATAAATCTTGGCCCTAAAACTCGCCTTGCTGCCTGAGAAACCGCTAACTCGGCTATTGCCCTTTTTGATGGCTTTGCGATTAAACTGAGCCATTGACTCGCCCGGGGGAACAACCCAAAAGAGGACTACCAAAACAAAAAATAACCTTCTCATGCTCAGAGAGTATTTGGGAAATACAAAATTAAAAATAAACCTGATATGTAGGTATGAATTACCCGAAAAAGGGAGCGGAGGGCCGCTAGTTTCTAAGATCCAGCCCCCAGTTCAGCTTCTGACGAAGGGTTTTAAAATAGTGCTGGCCGGGGGTTTGTACCAGCCTGACCTGAAACCGCTCGCGGGTAACCTTGAGTTTCACACTTTCATCGATAGTTTCGAAGCGCGAGTCAAGCGATACCAGATACTTTTTGCTGCGCCCTTCAACCTGAAACGTGATTTCCGCATCATCTGATATTACAATTGGGCGGGTGCCCAGGTTGTGCGGGCTCACAGCCGTGATGATCAGGCTTTCGGAGCGCGGGTAGACGAGCGGGCCTCCGCAACTCAGGGAGTATCCGGTTGAGCCGGTTGGGGTGGATACAATCACCCCGTCTGCCCAATACGAATTCAGCAACTCCCCATCGACATACACGTGAACGGTAATCATAGACGAGGTGTCCTTTTTCATAATGGTAAAGTCATTCAACGCAAAGCTTAGCCCGCCAAACAGCCGGGGCGTTGACGTTAACTTCAGTAAGGTTCGGGAATCGATGGTAAAACTTCCTTTTAACAGATGCGTTATCGCCTTTTCCGAATCCTCGCGACTTGTGGTTGCCAGGAATCCAAGCCGGCCCGTGTTGATACCGAGAATTGGAACCTCAGCCTTATTCACATAGGTGACCGACTCCAATAGCGTTCCATCTCCGCCCAGCGAGAGGAAAAAATCGAGGCCTTTCAGGCTTTGGCCCAGCGAAAACGACTTGATTTTGACTGCTTGAATGCGGGGTGACTTCACCTGTTTGAGGAACTTATCCGATACCCAAATCTCGACATTGTTTCGGTGGAGATAATCAACCAGACGCTCGATGAACCGATTTGATTTCTGCTGAAAGTCGCGGCCGTGAATACCAAAGCGCATGAGTGAAGGTAGGTAAATGAGTTCAGATATTCAGGTATCGCATAAGTAAGTCAATGCGCTCTCTGCCTTCGTCTTCGCGTTTCGCTTCGCGGTAGCGGGCAATGACGCGGTACCCAAAACGCTCGAGCGTGGCTACAATGCGCGATAAATCGTCCTGGTTGATTTTCAACGTCAGCTTGATCTTGCCTTTATCCATAGGATCTTCCACCAACGTGCTGCTCAACACCTTGGCGTTGTTCTCTTCAATGTATCGGCATATCTCGGCAAGGGAATAATCAATCAAATCCATCGATAACACCAGAATGCTGCCGGGCATTTGCACTGCGGCCGACTGGGCGAACGAAGTCATCACGTCCTGAACGGTAATCACTCCGGCATAGTGGTTATCGTCATCCAGCACGGCTACAATCCCTAATTTATGGTCGCCCGCCACCTTTAAAATGTCGTAAAAGTGCGAGTCGAGGGATACATAACAATCTTCACCTTCGAGGTGAAAATCTCCCAGTCGTTTGTCAATCTCGTTCGACTCCAGAATAGCCTCTTCCGAAATAAAGCCCAGTAGCTTACCATTTTCCACTACGGGTAAATGATTGCAGCGAAATTCTTCGATCCACACAACCGCCTTATGGGCATCGTCCGTCACCTTGAGGGGCGGAATCATATAGTTGATAAGTTCTGCGGCAACCACGTTATGCGGATAAAAACTCGTCTACCAGTTCATTGAACTTCGCGGGGTGCTCCATCATGGGCGCATGACAACACTTGTCGATAAACCGTAACTCGGAATTCGGTATCAGTCGGTTGAACTCATGGGCTACCATGGGCGGAGTGATCGTATCGTTCAAGCCCCACACCAGCAGCGTGGGCACTTTAATGTTGGGCAATTCCAATGCCAGATTATTGCGCTGTGCCGATTTCGCAATGGCCACAATGCGCATACATTTCGGAATGCTCTTGGTTGTCTCAAACACTTCGTCAACGAGTTCTTTGCTGGCCACCTTAGGATCGTAGAACGTATAGGCCACGCGCTCCTGAATATAATCGTAACTTCCTCTGCGGGGATACGATCCCCCCATGGTGTTCTCAAACAGTCCCGAACTGCCGGTGAGAATAAGCTTCGATACTTTTTCCGGATTGCTCAGCGTATAGAGTAAGCCCACATGGCCACCCAGTGAGTTACCCATGATGATCATGTTATCCAACTTCATGGTACTCACAAACTGCTCGGTGAACTGGCGCAATCCCTCCAGGCCTGCCTCTTTGATGGGCATTTCGTAGATCGGCAGCATGGGAATCACCACCCGGTACTTGGCCTGGAAACGATTGACCACACCTTCCCAGTTGCTCAGGGCGCCAAAGAGTCCGTGCAGCAACATCAGCACCTGGCCAGTGCCTTCGTCAACGTACTTAAACCCCTCTTTTTCCTTTACGTTTAGCGCCATACGGGCCCGATTTGGGGATAAATAACTGAAAAATCAGCGAAAGCGGAAAAATTAAAAAAATGAACGCTGGGCGGCATTTGGCCAATCAGCCATTTTTGAAATCGCGGAAAATTTCTTTGAGGAAGGGCAAAAACGAAGCGAACCAATCGGTTACCCGAGGCGCAAAATCAACCACCTGCGGATACAACCAGGAGCCGGCCGTCCAGCCCCGGGGCAATTCCAGACTCACTGCACGCATCAGCCACAACACAATGCTGATACAAAAGGTATACTTGAACAAGCCGAGTAAAGCACCGGCTATTTCGTCTACCCGTCCCAGAAAGGTTTTGTCCACCCGGTCGCTCACCCAGCGGCCCAACACCACCACAACAATCACCACAAGGAGAAAAACGGTGAAGAACGCAATGTGCGGCAAGTACACGCGGTCGGCATTAAACTCGCGCGCCAGGTATTCCATGGCCACGGCCATCAGCTTAAAACCCAACCACACGCCCAGCAAAAGCGCCAGCAGGTAGAACAACTCCATTAAAAACCCTTTTCGATAGCCGAAAAAGGCGCCCAAGGCTAATATGATCAGCAGAGCAATGTCAGCGTAACTCAAGGGTTGAGCAGTTTTTTCACCCATTCGGAAATCACTTTGCCATCGGCCTGACCCGCCAGCGCTTTGGTGGCCGCGCCCATTACCTTGCCCATGTCTTGGGGACCTGTAGCGCCTACCTGGGCGATCACTTTCTTAACCGCCTCAGCAATCTCGGCATCGGTCAATTGCTTGGGCAAATAGCGGCTGATGATATCCAACTGAAATTGCTCTCTCTGGGCAAGGTCCGTACGGCCTTCTTTCTGAAAAATCTCAGCCGACTCTTTGCGCTGCTTGGCGGCCTTCATGAGCAGTTTATTTTCCGCCTCAGGGGTTAGCTCAGTTGCTGCGCCCTTCTCCGTTTCGGCCAGTAAGATCATGGACTTGATGCTGCGCAGGGCATCTAACTCCTCTTTATTTTTGGCTAACATGGCCTTTTTGATATCGCCATCAATCGTAGTCTTTAAGCTCATGGTTTTCTGTAATTTCGGGACAAAATTATCAAACCAAACGGAATGACGCGCCTTAGTGTCAACATCAACAAACTCGCCACACTGCGCAATTCCCGCGGGGGTAACAACCCAGACGTAGTGCGTGGTGCATTGGACTGCGAACGTTTTGGCGCGCAGGGCATCACCGTTCATCCGCGGCCCGATGAGCGCCACATTCGCTACCGCGATGTGTTGGACTTACACCGGGTGGTAACCACTGAATTCAACATTGAGGGTTACCCGGATGAACGTTATATGAAGATCATCAGCGAAGTGAAGCCTGCCCAGGCAACGCTGGTGCCCGATGGGCCGCACGTGCTTACCTCCAATGCCGGTTGGGATACACACGAGCATCGCCTCTTTCTTACGGACATCATCCGCGAAATTAAAAAAAGGGGTTGCCGGGTTTCCGTTTTTGTTGATGCTGATGCGGGTATGGTAGAGGGCGCTGCCGCGGCCGGGGCGGATAGGATTGAATTGTATACAGAGCCTTATGCAGCTGGTTATGAAAAGAATCGCACGGAGGCCGTTCGCCCCTATGTAAAAGCAGCTGAAGCCGCCCTCGCCTGCGGGATGGGCATCAATGCCGGCCACGATTTAAATCTCCTGAATTTGAAATTTCTCAAGCAATCACTTCCGGCATTGGATGAGGTTTCCATCGGCCATGCTTTGATTTGCGATGCGTTATATTTTGGATTAGAGAATACGATTCAACTTTATCTGAGGGAGTTGAAATGAAGTACGATCCAGAAAGTCATTAAATCCAGGCGTCTTTCATTTCGTTTCGAGGCTCCTACATGGCTTTATAAAACGCCTTTCGCCCCTCCTCAATAACCTCATTGGCGCGGTAGAACTCGAAGATGCCGCACACGTTGGTGTGGATGTTGACCACCACATCGGGCTGATGTACTTTGATCATCAGTTCGGTGACTCGCTCCTGCACCATGTCGGCCGATTTGTTCAACAGGTCGAACAGGCCTAACTTCTCCACTTTCTCTTCGGCCTTGTTATCGATCCGCAGGATTTGCGTGCGAAAGGCCTCAAGCATTTTTTCATAAGCCGCTTTCTCCTGATTCACCACTTCCTGCTTTTTCTCTTGTGGCCAATACGCGTTGAGATTTACCGCCACCAGCAAATCGCCCGGCTCGCGTTTCACCACATCCAGCGGAAGCGGATTGAGCACACCGCCATCGACCAATTGCATGCGGCCTTCCGTAACGGGCGTGAATATGGTCGGGATGGCCATCGATGCGCGCAGGGCACGAAACAAGCTGCCCGAGCGGAAGTGAACCTCCTTGCGGGAGACCACATCGGCTGCTACGGCTGTAAAGGGGACGCTGAAGTTTTCAATGAAATGGTCACCAATCAACTGCTCAACCGCTTTCAGCACCCGCTCGCCCTTCACGAACCCCTGGGCGTTCAGGGTAAAGTCAAGGAGATTGAAAACGTCCAGTTTACTTAGCCCCACCAAGAAATGCTTGTACTCGGGCAAGTGACCCGTGCAGTAAATGCCGCCCACGATGGCCCCCATCGAACTGCCCGCCACCTCCACAATCCGATAGCCATTCCTTTCCAGTTCTTCAATTACCCCGATGTGAGCCATACCCCGCGCGCCTCCACTCCCCAGCACCAAACGCACCGATTTCATTCAACTAAAATTTTTGTGTACGAAGATAGTGACGGATTGTATCGTTTACGCATCGTTTTTCGTTATATCTTCACCTTGTCATATGAGTCGATACCTGTACTTTTTTGCCTTGCTTTGTACGCTGGTGGCGTGCCAAGAAGTGAGCTTCCCCGAACCTCAACCTCGCGGAATTGAAGCCGCGAGAGAAATTCCGGCCCCACTTCGCGGGCAATACCTCGCGCGCGAGTCGAATGGCTCGGGTGGCGACACGATTACGGTGGAAGCGTGGGGATATCATCTGCGCGATAAAGACGACAAGGACTGGCTGGGGCAGGGGCGACTAAGCGACAGCCTGGTCCTGAAGGCCCATCAGAATTATTATTTCGTCAACTTTCGCTCGGGTGATCAATGGGTGCTGCGCGTTATTAAACGTTTGCCGAATGGCGACCTTCACTTTATGGGGCTGGACGTAGAAGACAACGAAAATCGAAAAACCCTTCTGAAGAAGCTATCGAAGTACGGTCCGGTGAAAGAGATCAAACGTGACCAAGACACGTACTATCAGATCAACCCGTCCGCGGCACAGCTGATGGAGATTATTAAAGAAGGCCATTTTAAAAAGGAAACCCTTGAACGAATTGGCAACTAGCAACATGACTATTCAACATCGGCCGTCAGTATATCTTCATTTGTGGTTCCCAACTGTTGATTGATATTTCCATCGCGGCTAATGATACAGGAACCGCCTCCGCAGATCATACCATCGGCCTCACCCACGGCATTGGCCACGAGCACCCAAATCCTATACTCTCGGGCAAACGAGGTGAGCATTTCGGTTGCTGTGGCCATTCCCGGTCTCGTTTTCGCCACGCTTACCAGATATACATCCGCTCCAAGTTGCACGGCACGCTGGCGGTGAGCCGGCACCGACAATTCATAACAAATGGCGGGAGCCATTCGGGGATATTCATAGAACGTTTCGCGCTCATTATGTCCGGGTACGAAAAAGGGTTCCTCATCGGCATGTAGGTACTTTTTAGTGTACACCCAGCGGGGTTGGTGGGGATGAAACATGATCATACCTATGCCAATGCCCGTGCCTTTTCGGATAGGGGTGCCTGCACCCACGCTCATACCGTGTTGGTCGCAAAAAGCCTGAATCAGATCCAGTCGAGCGTCATGCAGGTCAATGGCCAGCGCTGAGGCCAGCGTGGGTTCGTACCCGGTGAGGGAAAGTTCCGGGAAAATGAGCAACTCGGTGCCGATCGTTGCCGCTTTCTCCATCCAACGAAGATGTACATTCAAATTTGCCTTGATGTCGCCCCTAATGGCCCGCACCTGGGCCACACCCATTTTCATCGATCAGTTGTTCTTTTTCTTTTTCAATAAGTTGTTCAGCTTGTTCTTCAACTCGGGGTTGTTGATGATCTGGTTAACGGCATCCTTCTTGGTTGTATCAGCCGGGTTTGTTGTCTTCGTGGTGTCCTTCTTGCCGCCTCCCACAATATTGTTCAACACGTCCTGAGGTTTGTCGCCTTTCAACAACTGATCAACGGCCTCCTGCCCTTTCTGTTGGGCGGCCTCGGTAACGGCCTGCTGCACCTGCTGCTTTTGCTCACTGGCGAGCAGACTGAATTTGGGATCGGTAAATGTGCCGCCCATACCGATGTTGAGGGGAATCTCGCTGGTGGAGCTGGTGCTGCCGGTATATTGATTCACAAAGCTTTGCATCTGGCTTCCCAGTTTACCGGCCGGCACCATCATTTTCAAATTGTACGCCAGCGACATATCCAGCCCGGAGCTGCCGCTTACAGTCGTCACGTAATCGCCAAACTTCACATTGAACGGTTTTACGCTCAGGCGACCGTCTTTGATTTGCGCACTCATCACTACATCTTTTAACGTCACCTGGTTCGTGTCATCCAATTTAGTGAGCGAAGTAATGCCGGCCACAAGTTTGGATTGCGTAAGTGCAGCCTGAACAACCTTGATCAGTCCGTCCGCATTTACGGTGCTGAGGTTAGGCATCATGTCTTGTTGCAGTTCCCCATTGATTTTGAAATCGGTGTTGAACGTGCCATTGGCTAACCCGGCCACGGGCGCGTATTTTTGAATGATGGAGAAAGAATTGGCTGCCTGTTGGATGGACATGTTGTCAATTTTCACGGCCAAATCATATCGGGGATGGCTGAGATCACGGGTGTCATATGCCCCGTTAATCACAAAAGCACCGCCCAACAAATTAAACTTTACTCCGCTGAGGTTAGCAACACCATCTCTTACGACTACATCGCCCTGCGCATGGGTGATGGTGTAATCCATCATTTTCACGGTCTTAATATCGGAATGCAGTACGAAGTCGATGTTCTGAGGCACGGGGATAACACCATAGGATACTGAATCTGTGGTTGCGCTCTCCTCCGTTTCGGTCATAAATTCATTCAGATCCAGGAGGTTTGACGAAAAGTCCAGATTGCCTTTCACCGTCTCGGTGCCGAATACGTAACCGATATAATTCGTCAGGGCACCGGCTACCGTAAAGTCGCTCTTGCCGATGGTTCCGGTTGTGGTTTTGATCTCGATTTTTCGCGGATCAAATGTGGCAGCCGATTGGGCAATGGTAACCGCGTAAGGCAAATCCGCAGACATGAACCTGAAATTATTCAGCGAAGCATTACCGCTGGTCGGCAGCTTGTCATAACGCTGGGCATTCAGGTCTGACATCTTACCCTTTGTTTCAAGGTCAGCTTTTACCTTACCGGCCAGCGTCATGCCCTCCAGCGGAAAAATTTTGGTGATCTTCTCCAGGTCAATTCCGCCATTGGCCTTCACATCCCAGGTGTAGTCGTTGAGGTTTTGCAGCAGCAGCGAGGCGGCAAACTTCTCGCCATCCATGAGCATACTAAACTGTTTTACGGCTATGACGGTTTCGGCCATGTTGCCCGAAGCATTCTTCACCGTGGCCTCCATCTTCAAATCTTCCAAAGGAATCAGGAACTCAGCCGACTTCACGTATCCATTACTTAAGTTTAGCGCAGCGTCCACGGCCGGCATTACATTCCGAACGCTGTCGTAAATTCCTTTTGCGGACGCGTTGATACCCAAGACGCCTTTCATCTCAAGTCCTTCGATCGGAAACATGCGCGAAAGTTCAGCCAGGTTGAGTTTAGCCTGCAGGTTTCCGTCCATGCGATAGTCCCTCAGATTTTCGATCAGTAAGCGGGCATCCACCGGGTTGGCGCCAAAATCAAGATGGAGCTTTTTCAAATCGATTACGGTATTCTCCATAACTCCCGTCTTGTTATCCACCAACAAATCCATCTGAATGTTTGAGATGGCCGTGGGCAGATCGGGATATTTGAACATGGCATCGTTGAGTTTCAACGCCAGATTAAAAGCCGGCATTTGCGTATCGCTGTAGGTGCCTTTTACAAATCCCGCAAAAGCGAGATCGCCCTTGGTTTCGATTGAGCCAAAATCCTGGGTATAAACACCGGGCACCAACGACAGTAAACTCTTGAATGAATTCTCGGGGCTCATGAATGCGATGTCCATGCCGTAGTCGTTCTCATTCATTTTGAACCAACCATCAAAGGCCATCACAAAGTCGTTGACCCGGGCGGTGTTTTCCTTAAAGGTGTATCGGGTATAGGCCTCACTGATGCCCAACACAGCATCGATCTCAACGCGCTTGTTCGTGAGGTACTCCACTACGTCATATGCCACCGTAACGGTGTCAGCCACCGTGCGGGTATTAAGGTCGAACTGTTGTTCGTTGAAATTGCCGCTGCCCGTGTGGTTGAGGTGTTTCAAATCCATCCGAAAGGTGAGCGACTGATCATCATAGGTCAGGTCGCCATCAATAATCTGCCAACGTTCGATGGCCAGCGAAAACTTCGCAGGCTCATCATTCGCTGCGGACACTGTATCGGCCGATGGCATGGCAATGTCATAGTTGGCACGCCCATCGGGCAGTACCTTAACCAGGATTTGCGGTTGTTCCAGCGTGATGCCTTTGATCGAAAGCTGGTCGCCAAAAAGCACATCCATCAGGTTGACCTCCACATCGAAGCGGTTGGCGACAAAGAGCGGCACACCTTCGAAAGGTGCCCGGTTAAACACCCCGATCTCCCGAATTTCAGCCGTGATGTTGGGAAAATTGCGAAACACGGACAAGCTGAATTTATCCAGATCGATTACTACATCGGCATTCACGTTTTCCGCGAGAGCCTTATCCAGCGCTCGCTTGATATCATCTTTGAATACAACCGGAATAATGAACGCAGCTGCGACAATCAAAATCAGCACCACGCCAACGGCAATACCTATTCGCTTAACCCATTTCATACAACCTGGAGTTTGAGAAAAACAAAATTACAGACTAATCCCTTACCGGGCCGCTTTTTTGACCCGCACGGGTTACGTCAGAACCACTTTAACATCAGATTAACGGAGCGCTTCACGCTTGCCGTATAGGGCGGATGCAAGAGGTAGGGAAGTGCAAACCCCCGCTTTTGCCGCAGTACCGGCTTCTCGTTTGAAAAGGCAATAAAGCTGTATTTGCCATGTGCTTTGCCAATGCCGCTGTGGTTCACGCCACCAAAGGGCAAATTCGGATGTGTGTATTGCGTAATGCAATCGTTGACACATACCGTGCCGCTGGAGGTAAGCTGCAACAGGCGCTCCTGAGTGCTTTTGCTCGAACTAAACACGTAAAGCGCTAACGGCTTCGGGTGCGCATTGATGTGGCCGATCACGTCATCGAGGTTTTGGTACATCAGCACCGGCAGCACCGGCCCGAAAACCTCTTCTTCCATCAGCCGTGCATCCGGGGGTACATTGGCCAGCACTACCGGATGCATAAATCGGGTAGCCGCATTGTGCTCACCGGTCAATCGCACCGTGGCGCCACGTTGAAGGGCGTCTTCTATCATATTATGAAGCCGGGCGAAATGCTTATCGCTTACCACACGACCGTAGCTGGGACTCTTTTCATTAATTTGGCCGCCATCGCCAAATAGCTTTTTCACCTCGGCCACCAGCAATTGCTGCCATTCGTCAGCAACGCTTTGATGCACCCAGATGTGGTCGGGTGCAATGCAGGTTTGACCGTTGTTGAGAAACTTGCCGAATGCAACACGTTTAGCGGCATCTTTCAGGTTGGCCGTTTCGTCAATGATGGTGGGTGACTTTCCGCCCAATTCCAACGTCACCGATGTTAAATTCTCGGCCGCGGCCCGCATCACCACCTTGCCGACCTGCGGGCTGCCCGTAAAAAAGATATGATCGAACGGCAACCGGAGCAACTCGCGGGTTTCGTCTACGCCCCCCTCCACCACGGTAACCAAGTCCTCATCGAAGAATTCGTTCACCATGTCGCGGACCAGGCGCGAGGTGTGCGGTGTGTACTCCGAGGGCTTGATAAACGCGGTATTGCCGGCAGCCAATGCCGACACCAACGGACCAAAACAGATGTTTACGGGAAAGTTCCAGGGCGAAATAATCAGGCATACACCCTTTGGCTCGTACCTCACTTCGGAGGAAGAGCCCAAATAGGTGAGCGGGGTATCGATATCCTCAGGCGCGGCCCACTCGTCAATATTGGCTAACGTGTGCCGCAACTCGGCCAACACCGGGTACACTTCCGACATATCCACCTCCGTTGCCGGTTTACCAAAATCAGCAAATACAGCCTGTTGAATGCGGGTGCGTTGGGCGGCAAAGTACTTTTCAAAGTCTTTCAGCAATCTCTTCCGCTCACTCAAGGGTTGCGTCCGCAGCCGAAGGCTGCGCGCCTTATGCGCAGCAAAAAGGCGGGTGAGTGAGTCGATCGAGGAAGATGCTATAGGTGACATGCAAAGCCAGGTAAGAGGATGAAAAGATAGCGGTTTCGGGCCAAATCTGCCGAATGTTACCGAAATGTTACCTATTCATTGTTTTATATTACCGAATTGTTACCTTAGTGTTACCAAAATGAAGGTATTCTTCACCATCGCAATCCTCATCGCACCCGCCTTTGCGACCGCGCAATCGGGTGACCTGTTCGGGCAACTGGTCCGGGCCGAAGGAGGTGCGGTTAATACATTAACGGAAAAGAAATACACCGGCCTGGTGCGACATCTCGAGGAAAAGCGGGTGAGCAGCAATTCCGAACGGTTGTTTTTGGAATACCTGTTTGCCAAAGTGCAGCGCCAGTTCCTGAGGACATACCAATCTCAGGTCGCATTTTCCGATTTGTTCAGCACGGGACGCTACGATTGCCTCTCGGCAACCTCCCTATATGCTTCCCTATTGACTGACCTCGGAATTTCATTTCGCATTGTGGAAACGAACTACCACATTGTGCTAATTGCTTCAACGGCTGACGGTGAGGTCATGCTGGAGGCAACGGACCGCTTCAACGGTTTTGTCACCGGAGCCAACGTCATTGAGCACCGGCTTTTGATTTACCAGTCTCAGTTGCCCCGGGCCAACGGTAACATGGTACAGTTTCAACACCCGGGCGCATTGCTTCGTGAAGTGAGCCCCAATCAGTTAATTAATCTCTATCACTACAACCGGGCTGTAAGCGCTTTCAACCACCAGGATTGGTTAGGCTGCGCAGTTGCTTTGGAGAAGGCTGCGGTTGGATACTCTTCTCCCCGAATCTCAAGCTTGGGCGCTTTACTGCTCACGGCAGTATCCGAAGATTCATCGTGGACGGATGAAAAGAGGCTGCGTTTTGTGCGGCAGTATTACACGGTGTTACTCGGCCGCCAGGCGGGTATTGTAGCCAGCTACTAGGGTTGTTCGCAACATACTCAGTGTTGACGAACAACGAAAGATCATTCGCCTGTCCCGGAATCAAAACAGGAAATTGCAGCGGTCGCTAGCCCACGACACAACAGGCTTACCGATTTTTTCGAAAATCTCTTGGACGTTCACTAATTCTCCAGAATCCGAACTTCCACCCGCCTGTTAAGTTTGTGGGCTTCGTCCGTGTTTTCACGCGAGATGGGTTGAGTTCCGCCAAAAGCCCTTGTTTTCACCTTGTTTTTGTGTACGCTCTTCTTAATCAGATAATCGCGCACTGCAGATACGCGCTGTTGAGATAGCTCCATATTTTTGCGAGGGTCACCCTTCACATCCGTGTGGCCTTCAAGCTGAATAATCATCTTGGGGTTATTGCGCATCATCTGCACCACTTCGTCCAGCTCAGCATAGGAAGAGGGATCTATTTTTGCCTTGCCAACCTCAAAAATCAGATTATCGAGGCGCATTACTCTGCCTACGGTGTGTACTGTTTCGGCATGGCCCATGGCTGACTGGGGAATGGAGAGTTCCACATCACGAACAACTTTTCGGGCTGCATTAGCCTCGGCCGGATCGATCATATAGCGAGCACGCGCAAAGCCGGAAGCCTCAACGGTGAGTTCATACTTCTCGTTATCGTAGAGAGGAAATGAGAACGTGTCACCTTGCAGCAAGCCAATTTTACTTCTATACGGCAAGCTTTGGTAGGTAATTCGGGCAACTACCGGTTCCTTGGTCACTGCGTTTGTAATAGTGCCAACAGCATAAACCAACGAGTCATTTTGAGCCCACGCCACCACGGTGCCCAGCCAACTGCAGATGAGAAATACAGCACGCATATTCATCAAAGTTTAACAATCTTAAATTCCACCCGTCTGTTCTTTTTGCGGCCTGCCGCAGTGGCGTTTGATTCCACCGGCCTGGTTTCGCCAAAGAAGCTAGTGGTGATCCGATCTTGCGCAATACCCTTCTGAACAAGGTAATCCGAAACCGAGCGGGCCCTGCGGGCAGATAACTGCAGGTTATACTCTTCCGTACCGGTGGCATCGGCATGGCCTGAAATTTCCACCTGCATGGTTGGGCGCTCATTCATCAGACTCACCAGGCGATCCAACTCCACGAACGACTCGGTTTTCAATGTTGTTTTGTCAAAATCAAAGAAGATGTTATTCAGCGTGACGGATACGTTGGTATCTACAACCGTAACCTGTATTGGGTCCAGTGTTACGTCTTTACCTGCAAGAGTGGCGTCTGATTTATAGTTGCGCAGATCCAGACTTTGCGAGGTGGAGATGTGGTCTTTCGCCTCCGCCCGGAATCCATATAACTCGCCTCCGGGTAAGTGAATTTCATATTCACCGGTTCGGGGATCGGAGAACGTCTCACCGACTACCTTACCATCTGAGAGACGCTCATATACAATCTTCGCGCCAACCGGCTGGGCCGTCTTCGCATCAACTAATTTGCCTTTTACGATTATAACCGGTTGGGGAGTAACAAACAGGGGTAACTTCACCCGGAAGATGTCCATGTTCTCCGGATCAACTCCTCTGGAATAATACGCGTAATCACTATTGGAGGGGATGTTGAAAAACAAGTCGTCCAACTTCGAATTCACTTCGGGCCCCAGGTTTTGAGGAGGGCTCCAGTTTGTCCATGTATCGTCTAATCGGGTGCTAACCAG
>DAIPHR010000044.1:14157-17325 GCA_036771215.1 Cyclobacteriaceae bacterium | reverse complement strand
CTGGAGTTAAAGGATTGGGGACTGGAAATCCATTTTGGGCAAGAAGGGTTGAAACAAGAGCGTTTGTAGCAAAATCGTAAAGCTCAACTTTTCGATCCATCGTCCATACGGGCACTGTAAAAACAAGATCAATACTTCCCTGAGTAGGGTCAACATCAAGTTGGCCGCTGGCTGGAAATGAGCGAACCAAAAGAGGAGGGAAAATGGACGCGAAGTTATAGGTGCGACCAGAAAAATTTGCAGTGGAGCTACCGATACCCCCATCAGTTGTTATATTGTTAGTGGTTGTGGGGCTGGTATAACCGTTGTCGACCAATGAAGGGATCACATCTGGAGTAGTTCCGCTGGCTCTGGTATCGATGTCCACCATGAGGAAGTAGGTTAGCGGTGAACTTAGGCTCTTGGCCGTGTTGAAGGTAAACGTGAAGGAAGTGGCGCCAACCGTGGTTGTCACCTGTGCGGGCAGTACAATATTATCTGTACCCTCCTCATAAACGTTGTTGTTACTCGATTCGTAGATTCTTGGATTAGTTAAAATCTCCGAGATATCAATATTGAATGTAACGGTAAAACTCTTCAGTGTGGGGTTTCCTGCGTTTTGGTAAGCAGCTGAAAAAGTGCTTCCGAAAATTACTCTATCAACTGACCCGCCTGCCAAACTGGTGCCTGCAACTAAACCCGACCGGGCGTCATTTGCCGTAACATGAAATACGTCTACGTCCCCGCTGGCTTGTGGTGACGTATTGCTATCAATTCCATTTGATTGAACCCGTATTTTTCCAAGACCAGGTGATGTATAAGAGATGCCAGAAAGGGAGAGTACGCCATTTGCAAAATTGACCGAACTGGGGCTTATGCCTGCACCAGCAGTACTTAGTGTAGCAGAAAAGCCGTGCTCTAAATCAAGTACTTGATTCGCATCTCTGGCTTGCACAATGGGTACTGTTGGATTGATCGAGGAGCCGAAAGGCTGGTCGATGCCGGAATTGGTGGGGGGATTAGTTATAAAATCCAACCGCGTAGCAACTACATTAATGATGTTTCGGTCTACCGGTGTGGGTGTACTTGCTGTGGTGAGCGTTTCAGTGGTGCTATTGTAGTTTGCCCCAACAATACTTCCTGTGGCTCCGAACTTCGAGGATTCAGAAGTTTGGTTTACATCGGTTATGACCAGGCGGATCACGTCACGGTCGCCAATGGCAGCAACCGTGTTATTATACGCTGCCTTCACTAAGAACGTGGTGAAGGAGTCATCGTTTGCTGTTATACTCAGACCACTGAACGTTACCGAAGGAGCACCAGAATACGGCTGGGAACTAATGAGAGTACCCCCGCTGGTAAAGAGTCCAATCTGTTTGATGGCGGTTGAACCTGGACCAAAAGGCCCGGTGCTGTTGATCTGGCTGGTGATGTTAAATGTGATACTCGAGATGATCGTATTGGCCAGGTCGCCATCGCTGGGATTACCATCAACAACCCGATAAGCGGCCAACGTAGTGCTGCCGGAGCCGAGGGTCTGGTTTGCGGCAGAAATGTAGGGTATACGCAGATTGTACGTGAAGGTTGATTCCTCAAGTATTACTGACGATGTGGAGGCCTGAATGGTGATGGTGGGAGACGTCCCGTTAATCGGGCCAGCGCTGGTTAGTGTGATTGTTCCCCCACCAACTACGCCCCCGGCATCTGTGGTGTAGCGATAGTTGGCCGGAAAGTTGTAAACCCCGGCAGCAAATACGCCTCCGACCGGGCCATCAGCGGCTGTTGCAGTTGTTGTGCTGGAGGAAATTATTCCGGTATAGTCGAGGTCTACATTGCTGTTCGCATCGCGTGCCTCAACTCTAAGGGGTGAGGCAAAGGTCACATTCAAACCTATGATTTGAGGGGCAGAAGGGTTGGTAAAGGCTAAAGCATTAGCAACTACAGATACTTGGTTGTTATTGCCGGAGGTCTGCAACTGCGTGCCTGCTGCCGTGAAGTCTGAGCTGGCGGGTGTACCCACCGTTACCAGGGCCACGCCCGACTCCGCGATATCAAAAACAAGATTCTGGTTATCGATAGTTGTTCGCAAGGTTCCGCCTAAAGCTGTCCTTAGCCAGACGCGCAGTGTGTAAGTCTTGTCGCCATTGTCGGCAATGAAGCCGGGATCGGTAGCAACGGAGTTGGCCAGACCGGAAAAAGTGATCGTGTTGCTTGCGATGGCCCCCGTTAAGGTGGATGCCCCAACCGTTAAGGTCGCGCCTGCCAGCGCTTCTGTCCAGTTGCCAATGTCATTTCCAGTGCCTTGGGTAATGGTGAGCGTAGTAAAGCGGGTGGGTGAACCATCGCCCCCACTGCCGTTATCATCTACGATTACAAAATCAAATACATCCGTTCCTGGAGCAGAAGTCGAGAGTGATGAAATGGTGGCCGGTTCAACCAGCGCACCGGGGTTAATACGGTTGTTATTGTCGTAACTAACAGCAACGGCTGTACTGACGGCATTGATCAGTGAACCCGATGTGAGTGTAAGCGTGCCATTCCCTCGATCGCGGTACTGAAACGCAGCCGGGAAGGTGGCTACCCCCGCCACGGGAGCAACGGTATTACCTCCGCCCAAAGCATCCATGGGTATACCTGCCGCGTTCGACACTGTAATACTGGTTACGTAGTCCACATCGGTATTGCCGTTAACATCGCGAGCCTGAACCACAGGTGTAACGCTGAGGTTAGTGAGCACAAATGCTGTGGCGGGTGGCTGCGTAGTAATGATAAGTCGATCGGCCAGCACTTCAATTCGGTTATCGTCTCCTGCCATGGAGGACTGTGCGCCTCCGGCATCGGCAGTTGCAAAAAGAGAACCCGAGGCCGCTGCGGTGGCACTGTTAACGGTAAACCTGAAATTGGAGTTATCGGATACGGTGCTTTGAAACGTAACACGTATACTGAACGTTTTAAAGCCGTCATCGGGCGCAGTCAAGGTGAGTGCACTGAAAGAGGCTGTGGATCCAGTGGGCACCTCCCCTAATTCCGTGGTTCCATCATAAAGGGCTATCCTGCGCAGCAGGCTGGAACCTGTCACATTGAATTGAATCGCGGTTAGCGTGGTGCCTAACGGATCTGGATCAGTTCCGGCCCCATCGCGGATGGTGAACTGGGCTACTTCCACACTGTTTGCAGCCGTAATGTCGG
>DAIPHR010000044.1:0-14057 GCA_036771215.1 Cyclobacteriaceae bacterium | reverse complement strand
CCATCGCGGATGGTGAACTGGGCTACTTCCACACTGTTTGCAGCCGTAATGTCGGTAGCCTGAAAGTCTTTGTACAGGATATTATCGGGTGGATCGAAGGTGGAGTTGATGTCCGAGTTGGCTGAACCGTTCACCGTGAAGGCTGTGCTGGTGGCTTCACCAGCCAAAGGCAGCGATGAGTTAGTAATAAGCGTAATGCCCGAACCGGAAGTAGAGAAGTTAATGGCGCTGTAGGTACCGATACCCGATGCAAAAGTAGTGGACAGGCCGGAGGCCGTTCCGGCAGAGGGGGTAAGGGTTACGGATTCGATAAAATCAAGATCGGTATTGTCGTTTGCATCGCGTGCACGGACTACGGGTGCAGGGGAGAAGTTCACCCCGGCATTGTTAGATATTGGCGGCTGCGTGGTAAATATCAGCTGGTCAGCCAGTACTTCAATTCGGTTATCGTTTCCTGCCATGGAGGACTGTGCGCCCCCGGCATTAGCGGTCGCAAAAGTTGATCCGGTAGCAGTGGCAGCCGTAATCGTAAACTGAAACTGTTGGTTGTCAGTGACTGTGGAATTAAAACTTACGCGAATTCTAAAATCCCTCGACCCATTGTCTGGAGCGGGATAGCCTAGTGAGGAAAATGTAACGGAAGAAGCTCCGGCAGCTTCGGCCAGTTCATTGTTGGCATCGTCATAGATTGCTATCCGCCTAATCAAACCTGCATTTGAAACGGAAAATGTGATGCTCGTCAAATTTGTGTCATCTGAATCGGGGTCAGTGGGACTGGCACCACCATCACGGATGGTAAAGGCAGCAACCTCCAAACTGTTGGCATCATTGATAATATTTGAAGCCTGGTGGTTTTGATACGGAATGTTCGTCTGATAGGAATAGCCGACTTTCGCAACAATGTCAGACGATTGGCCAAATGCATTGACGCTCAAAATCAACGCGCAAGTAATTCCTAATAACAAATTTCTAACTGCCATAAAACACTTATTTGATAACGATTTATTGTATCTCCCCGTTCTTGTCCGTTTTCAAAAGCATGACGGTCTTGATATTGGCCAACTCCGTGGTTCCCAATATCACCAATCCACCATCGCGGGCTTGCCGCACGGCCACCCCAACATCGTTGTCGCGGCTGCCTACAATTCTCCTCCATTGCAGTTCACCAAACGCATTAATCTTGATCAGTTGGTAATCTTCTCCGCCTGAACCATTTTTGCCCGAGGAATCTTTGTCGTTTTCGTTGTTGTTGTTGCTGTTGAAGGAGCCCAGCAGCAGCAACCCTCCATCCTGGGTTACGGTGAGGGCGTACCCTTCCTCATCAAATTTATTGTCACCATTATTGGCCAGCACAAACGTGCTGTTTTGGGGCACCGATCCGTTTTCATTTAGCCGTTGAAAAAAAATGTCGCGATTACCATTTTCGGTGGTGGTGCCCACCACGGCATAGCCAAACCCAAACGGGGCAATATCGCGCCCAAACTGATTACTGCCCGGCTTTCCGATGGGCAGATCGAAGATTACACGCTGGCTGTTGGTGTCACTTTTTACAATGCGCACATCGGAGTGAGTGGCCCGGTCGGCTGTGCCGGCCCACACCACCTGGTTGGCCGAGTTCATCAGCAGCCTGCGGGCGAGGTGCACGTTGCCTGTACCATCGCCATACTGACGAACCCATTTCGAATTCAGGGTTGCTTTGACTAAGCTTACCAGCATCATATTCTTGTCGGCCGGTGCCGCTGGCCGGGGGTCATACCCGAGCAGTATAACTTGAGTTTTCATTTCATACACGCCAACCCCGCGGCCCGGAAGGTTCAATGTGGCCTTTCGCACTTCATTGCCATCCGAATCGGTTATGAGCACCAGCGGATTGGAGCCCAGCGCGCTGATGGTTTCCCCGGTGATGATGAAGCCATTGTCGCTGCCAATGATCAGGTTGCACCCAACGTAATTGGGTGATGCCGGGCTGAAGAATTCAGTATCATTGGTGTGGGGCGGATGAATTTTAGTCCATTGTAAATTGCCGAACTTATCGGTCTTGATCAGTTTAATCTTCGACTTTGGAAGAGATGTTTCGGTTTGCTGTACGGTGAGGGTTGACAGAATGATGTAGCCATCATCCCCGGTTTGTTCTACGGCTACGGCATTTTCATTAAACCCACCGTTGAAGTAACGCACAAATGTGCCGGGCTGTGCAATGTCAGCACTTTTCTCGCCCAGGCAGGAGGCAAGCAGCGCAGCAACCAAAAGTAGAAAAACAGGCTTCATCGGAAATTGGATGTCTTTTTAGGATTGAAATACGGCCACAAAAAGCCGAGGTTAACGGTAAAATTGCTTTGCCGGATATCGTTGTTCTGAAAACCGTAGTCGAAAACGGCTTCCCGATTGCTTCGTTTATCCGGGTTGATGGTGTTGGTTAACGCGTATTGGTAGCGGGCATCGGCCAGAATAAAAATTGAGCCAATGCGGAGCTTCACCCCGCCCCCCGCTTGCACCGAAAACACGAATGACTCGTACGATTCATCCAGGCCTACATCGGGACCGCTTACCGAGTTGCTGCTTCGGCCTACCGGGGTGATACTGGTTTTCAGCTGGTTGCTGACGTTAAGCTTATAACTAACACCCGGGCCGAGTGTAACAAACGGCTCAAACACACGTCCTTTTTTAAGGCGGTATTGAATCAACGGGTTAAAATCCAGCCACTGCTGAGAAACCACACCTTCTTGCGAGGCAATGGCGCTTCCATCGATGTCGCTCACAAAGAGTTCCTCGTTGGTGTAAGTGAACCCGCGTGAGAAGTAGAGGAGTTCGCCCACTACGGCCAATTTCTGCTTCCAGTTTTTATCAAACCGGGTTTGTTGAAAGAGGTCGCGCTCAAATACCAGCCCGACCTGAAACCCGGCTCCGGGAGCGTGCTGACCTTTTCCGGTGGAATTGGCGCCCACGTAATAATTGGCTGTGATGCTGGGGAAGGTAATGTTACCACCGAATTTTGCCCCCAGCCTGAAGATAGGCTTGGTGCGAAAGCGTTTATACAAGGCAATGAATTCGGCCGGGTCTACGGCTTCGTTAATTTCGAAGAAAGGATCAGCCTTCAGTAACTTGATCATATGGACGTCAGCCAAATCGGGTTCTTCGAGGTAGATGTAGGTTTGGGTCAATAACTTGTGGGCATCGCGCTGCTGCTCTTTGGTAAAACCGACCTGTCCTTTCGGAGCCTCAAGGTAGTTGGCCAGCAGCGAAGGCACTTCGTGTAAGCGCCCCTGCTCATAGGTTGCCTGAGCGAGTTTCAATACCTGAGCCGGGTCAGGTTTCACCTGTTGACCCCACGCCACAACACTCAGTAAGATCAAAGCCAAAACATAGAATCTTCTCATACGCATTTACTTGTTATTGGCTGGAAAATTCTCGCAGGTTCTGGCGTAGGGCAGGTCGCCAATAAAGATTTCCCACTCGTCTTTCGATAAGTTGCGGCTTACATATTTGCACAATAAGCCACTCATGGTTTCTACTTTTGTGGGCCAGGCGTGAATAGTTTCACTGGCCGTAGTCGAGTTGCTGTGCACACCCACCATCAACTGCTCATCGTCCGGGGTGAAGGTGGCGCTCCACACCCAGTCGGGGTTATCAGCCAGTTTGATGGGCTGCCGATTAAGGTCCTTAAAGTTCCATAAGCGAACAGTTTTGTCTCGGCTGGTGGTGGCCATAAAGGTTTCGGCAAAATTGAACTTGATTTGTTCAATGTGTTCGCTGTGGCCGCTCAATACGCGGGGCGGTATGTTTGCATTTTCCCAAATGATACGGATCAGACCTTTCTGATCACCAACCACAACAATCCGGCTGTTTGAGGCATAGGAAATAGCCGTGAGGGGTATATTTCCCGGATTTCGAAATGCCTCCTTCATGGCAAAATTGTTTTTGATATCATACACCGCTAAACCGCCATTTTCCGAAGCTGTTGCAATGCGCGATCCATCGGGGCTGATGGTGAAGGCGTTGATCTTGGCATTCTTGCCGGAAATCACTTCGCGCACGGTGTTCAGATCCGTGTACTTGATGCTGCGCCCTGAGTTATCGCGCAAAAAGGCGCCTTTCCCATCCGGAGTGAATTCGATGTTATCGATTCCGTTGATAAACCCCGGGATGCGTTTGGGGGCCACTCCCGGATTGCGCAAGTCGAAAAGCATGGCGAAATTCTGCGTCACATCTCCGTTGGACAAACCACCGGCCAGCAGAAAATTTTCGTCCGGGCTGAGATCGATGGAATAGAACAAATAATCGGTCATGCGTGGCATTACTTCCTGAGCTTTCCACCGGCCATTTTCCTGGGTCCATCGCAAAATCCGTCCATCGCTGCCGGCCGAGTAAATCTGTTTTGACCGGGCATGGGTAACCAGCGAACGGGCAGCACCCTGCTCGTGACCTTTCAAATTCTGAGTAATCGGGTCTCCGCGTTCACCGGTCTCTTTGTTCACGACCTGGTTCTTCAGGGCGTAATAAAGGCCATTGTAGATGTCATCTTCATATGGGTAACCCTTGTACATTTTGTTGAACAAGTAGCCCGTTTCGGCAATCAGGCCTTGTTGCTCGGGGTCGTTATTCAATTCCTTCGATTTGATGGCGATTCCCTTGGCCACGGCCAGATAGCGCTCACGTTGAGCGTTATTGCGTTCAGTTTCTGCCTCTTTTTGTGCTTTCTTAGCTATTTCTTCGTTTCGAACGGCAGCGGCACGTTGTTTGTCTGCTTCGATCCTCTGACGCTCAGCTTCCATCTGCTGTCTTTTTGCTTCTTCGGCACTTTTTCTCGCTTTTTCGGCATTATCTTCTGCGAGTTTTTGTGCGTCAATAGCCGCTGCCCGTTGTTTGTCCGCTTCCTTTTGGGCTTCAATAGCCGCGTTTCGCTGCTCTTTAGCTGTTTGTTCATTTTTTAGTGCCCTGTCAGCATTTTCAGTCGCCAACTGTTCCTGACGTTTGGCTTCAGCTTGTTGCACAAAGGCATAGACCACCGCAATAAGGGCGACCACGAGGAAGCCGGCCAACACAATGGCGGTAGTTCTGGCGCGCTGCAGCTTGCGCTTTTGCTCCAGTTCCTTTATTCGTTGTTCGGTTTCGAATTCCTTCCGGGAATATTCCAGGAAGATCATCGTGCGCTCGAAGGCGGGATGGTAGCGCTGGCCCCACACCAGTGTGGGTTTGTGCTTGGCCTGCCAATTGAGCGCCAACTGCAAATCCGGTGGGCGCCACAAGCCGGCTTTGCCCACCTGATATTGGGCAGCTGCTTCGGCCAGGCGTTGATACATCTGCACGGCATCGGCCTCATCATCTACCCAGTTCTTTAACCGGCTCCAGATACGCATCAAACTCTCGTGCGAGATATCGATCATGGATCGGCCGGTCAGGGCCACTCCGTAGGCAGGAGTCAAAAGTGAACGGCCCGGCTCGCGAAACTTTTCAACAACCTGGGCTACTTCATCCTCCGATACATCGGCAATGGCCGCGATTTCATTCAGTTTGGTGGGGCGCCTGATGCCAAAATTTTCTCCGCGCTTCTCTGTGATGGCTTTAAAAAGCACTTCACAAATTCGCTTCTGATCTTCGTCCAATTCATCATACGCTTCGTTGGCATGTTGCGAGAGGGCCTCGCTCATGGTTCCAATGGCTTCGTAATGCTTCAGGTCAACGGCTTCGTCTTCCGAATCTTTGAATCGCTTCCAGTAGCTCCACGTCCGCATCAACGCGTGCTGCAGAATGGGCAACTGATCGGGGTTGTCGCCCAGGTCGTTTAGCAATTGCTGCACGAGGCGTGGAGCAATGCGGGCGCCACCCACCGCTACGGGGCCTTCAATCGCCCTGCGTTTTTGGTCGCGGGTTAGTTGGGGAATGAGGTAGTGGCTGTCGTTGATCTTGCGCGTAAGGTCGGGGAACTGCGCACAGTCGCCAATAAAGTCGGAGCGCATGGTGATGGCCACGTAAATGGGCGCATCGGTATAGTTCACGGCCTCCATCAGCAGGTTGACAAAGGCCAGGGTTTCATTTACTGAGTTAGGATCGGTGCTGTCTTTAAAGCGGAACAATTCCTCAAACTGATCCACCAGCACCAGGTAATTGATGTCGGCTCGCCTGCGCGATTGTTCGATCGCTTCAACCAAACCCAGTGAGCTACTGCGCAACAGGGTTGATACGATCGTGCGTTTGATTTTTTTATCCTCGCCATCGGCTGCCTTGTACTCAGCTGAGGTGGCGAGCAGCGACTCGGCCAGGTTTTCGATCGGTCCAGAACCCGGTCGTGTCACCACCACTTCCCAGTTGGGACTGGCATCG
Source organism: Cyclobacteriaceae bacterium (assembly GCA_036771215.1). Classification (GTDB taxonomy): domain Bacteria; phylum Bacteroidota; class Bacteroidia; order Cytophagales; family Cyclobacteriaceae; genus ELB16-189. The sequence continues at coordinate 7,736 of DAIPHR010000044.1, read as the reverse complement.
GTGAGGAAGCCCCCGTACAAAATCGGGAGTACACCGCAGTAGATGAATGACGACTTACCGGAACCAGACGGGCCGATTACGCCTACGAACCGGCTCTTGGAAAGTTTGAGCAGTACTTCATCACTCTGGCCCTCGCGGCCAAAGAACAAGTGACTTTCTTCAATCTTGAACGGTCGCAAGCCCGGGAACGGGTTGGACACATCGGTGAGTGAAGGGGCTCCGGGGAATTGCTCGCTAACGATTGTATTCATATTCGTTATGCTTTAATGTCTTGTAAAAAATTTTTCAGATTCTCCATCGAGCGGGATGAATCGCCCGAGATAAGGGTGAGATTTTGATTTTTGTAGGCCTCCACGTTTGTGCCGGCCTCGGTGACCAACGCCTTTCCCTGGATTGGTTTTCTTCGGCCAAAGCCTGGCGCCTTCAATAAGTCGAGCACTTTCATGCGCACCCACTGGTCGTTCACTTTGCCTTTAAAAATCACCGCGCCATCAAATGAGCGTAAATTCTCAATATGTTTCTTGCGCACATCCAGCAGGTCGCCTTCAAAGGCAGGCGTAAGCACTTTGAACCCGGATTTCTCGATCATTTCCCGAATTGGCTCGGCTTGCTGCGCATCTACGCGGTCGTACACCATGTAAATGGATCGGGCCGCGGTATCAGCCGGGCCTTTGCGCACGTCTGATTCCAGGAGTTCTTCGCGCATGATATTTTTGAAATCCTCGAGTGGATTTTGAAGAATCTCGGTACCGTCCTGAGCCTCGGTATCGCGCTTGATGGTGTCAATGAAAGTTTTTTGGCGCTCGCTGGCATTGCGAAGGTTGGGTGCAATCCAGATCAATCGGGCGAAGTCTTCTCCGCGCGCGTGTCGTTCGGCTGTAATTTCGGTGGCCAGCTGATTTTGGATATCAACCACCGAGCGGTCGGATCCCTCGGGGATTTCGCCATAGGCCGTGCCGATGAGGTGAATACTGTAGACACTGGATTCCATGTCCTTGCGCACTGCGTGCTCTAATTCCCCGACTTGCGCGGGTAGCGTGGCGGACGGCAGTACGATGTACCCGTGGCGCTGTAGCTCCCGTTTGATGATGTTGCGCTGAACGGAGAGGTCATGCCCGGTTTCGGCCAGGTAAATGGTTTTGCGTTTGAAAATGTTGCGGGCGCCCGTTTTATTTTCGCCCTGGCGGAGCATCAACAGCGATTCGTGAATGTCATAAGCCAGATCAACCATTTTCATCCAATACTGGCGCTCGGCCTCCTCGCTGAAGAAATCGGAGTATTCTTTGATCTGTCCGGTTTCAATATCCTGCTGGTACATGTCGTAACCGAGCAGATAGCGCAGGCGGGGCGGGTGTTCGGCTATGGGCAGGGGCGATTTGAGTACTTTAAAGAGGCGGCTGAAGGGCGAGTCTTGCGATGCCTTGTGGAAAGTTTCGAGGGCATCCAGGCAGCGTCCGGATTGGGTAAAATCGCGGGTGAGTACGGCCACCATCACCGACACATTATCCAGCGTGGGCGAGGTTGCCGAATCGAATTCGGACTTCATCACCACGTTGGGCTTGGTGCCCAAAACCTGAAAGAGCATAAGCTCCAAAAAGTGTTTGAAGTGGCCGACCCAACCGGTGTCGCCCTTTTTTGCGGTCTCGTTGTCTTTTTCCGCGTAGATAATCAGTACATCAATGTCGGTTGCCATGTTATGCGTTCTGGGTTTGGGTTGGTTCCGTTACGTTTCGAATAATGCCTTGCAAAAGATCGTGATGGCGGGCCATAACGAAGTAGAAGTCAATCATGTTGATTCGGAATACCACCGCGCGTTCGGTAGCCTCGAGTTCATCGATGGCAAATTCTTCACCCTCGGCAAACACATCGCCATACACGCTGCCTTTCCGAAGGCGAGCCATTTCCTGACCTTTCCAGCTTACTTTCACTTCGCCATGAGCCACGATGATGATTGGCGCATGACCATCGGCCGGGCTTATCACCAACCGATCGCGCAGGTTGAGGGTGTGAGGTTGAATCTTATCCACCAGGTCGCTGAGCAATACACCCGGAATGTTCCGGAATGCGCGCAGTTCCTTAATGAACATCACCATTTCAATACCCAGGAAGAAACCATCATCCAACCCATCGAGAAGCCGGTTATTTTCAATGGCGTTGTCCATGAATCGTTTGTCGCGGGCCGGTACCCGGTCGGAAATGGTGTAGTACGTTTGTTTATGTTTATTAAAAACCACCCAGGCGGCCACTTCCTGCAGCAGGCGGTCCTGGTTAAACATCTGGCCGATCAGCCCCCGGCTGACGCGGAATTCATCCAGGTAGGCTGTTGCATGTATCGCGCACGCTTTGGTCCAGCGGTTGCTGTAATTGAAATCGCGGTTTAACACGTAGTTGATTACCTGCACCGGATTATAATTCTCGCGCGGGAAGTACACTTGCAATTTCTCCAGCTTATCGCTGGTGGCGGTATCGTCCAGCAACGGCACCAACTTTGGTTTCAGGTCGTTATCCAGGAACAGGTCAAGCAGTTCAAGTGCATACTGGATGCTATCGGCCGTGCCCAACTGAATATTCTCGCGTACCAGTTGCACCGACTGTGGATCATACAACAAGGACAGCAAGAGGCTGATCTGATCGTAGTTGTCGCGAATTTCATCGCGGAGGGCATCGCGGAGGTACAGGAATTTTTCCTCGTCTGGCAACTCCTCCAGGGCTACCAGGTTCCAGAGCGTCTTGCTCATTTCATGATCGAGCAAATCTTTGATCACCAATACTTCGCGGCCCCTGGCCTGGTAGTTCATATACCGTAGCGAGTAGAGGATTTGTTTCACGATTCGCTTATCGGGATAGTCAGCTTTCTTCCACAACAAGCTCAATCCTTCTTTGCCACCGATATGCCCCATGATCTGGACAATTTTCATCATCACCAGATCACTTTGTCCTGATTTATGGAAAGCGGCTTCCAAAACTTGCAAGGCGGGTTCACCTGCTTCCTTTAAACCCGCAGAAGCCGCGTGGCCGTAGATCGGAGAGGCCAGCATTTCAACAAGTACCGGCCATGTTTCCGATCGTTTAACCTTGCGGGCCGTGGTCAGGGCTTCAGTTCTCACTTTTTGGTCGGCATCGCGCAGGAGTTCCAAAAGAATGAAGATCGTCTTGGGGCTCATCATGGTGCGCAGCAGTTTGGCCGCCAGCACGCGGTCATTCTGCTTCACCGACTTACTGAGTTTCATCAGCTTGTCGGCCGAGATGGACAGCAGATCGGTATCATCACTGGCACCGGCTGCCTGTTGGGCAAGTCCACGGGTGAGTGACTCCTGGCCAAAGCCGTATTCCTGAATTTTTTCGCGGGCAAACTGGCGCACTTTCTTCAGGTCGCTTTCGGCCAGTTCGAGCAGCGATGATTCGAAGCGGGCAGGCTCCAGTTTTTCCATGAGGCGTAAGCCGTACAAGACTTTATCTTCGGCCGAACTTTTGATTTCTTTCTGAAGTACGCTGTCCAGGGTAAATTCACGAACCACGTGTGAGGCTACGGCATCTTTATTTTTTTGGAGCGAACCCTGAAGGGTATCCTTGTACCCGTTGTACATTTTGTTCACCACAAAATACCAGAGGCCAAGGATGGGTAAGGTAAATGCAGTAATGGAGAGCAGATTGAAAATGTGAAACTGATTGATGAGCACAATCAAGCCACCGGCTACGGTAACGGCCACTGCCATCACCAGACCTTCCAACTTTGTTTGCGCATCGATCTTATATCCGGAATCGATCGGGATGTAGTAGAATTTAAAGGTGGGGCTGTCCAGCGCATCGCGAAGTGAGTTGATAAACAACTTACTCATCGCCACCATAATGAAGAAGTAAATAAAATTCTGACCGCTGCTGGCTTCAAAACCAAACACGGAACCGAGTGCGAGGGCACCCAGCGTAAAAATGCCCAGCAGAAGAGGATTTATGATCAGGGATACCCGCAGACCGTAATCCTGGTTGAGGCGATCGGTACCAAAGAGGCCAAAGAAGAAGCCGAAGATTACGATGGTACCCTCAAAGTAGGCGAGAAACGAGGGAAGGAACTCGGCCTTGTCGCCCGAGTAAAAGGAAGTTACCGTATTGAAAAAGGAGTAATCAATGAATCGAAGAGCGGTGATGCTGGTAATAATAAATAGTCCCATCACCACGATATACCGGTTGCCGACAAACTGCCCGATGGAAAACTTACTCATGCCGCGGTCGGTGTTCACCAGGTGCCCGCCCTGGGCCAGGTAACGATTTGCCAGCATGATGAAGAGAGTGAGGAACAGGATCATGCTGATAAGCCCAATCGTGTACAGGGTGGTTACTGTTACGCCCGGTATGAGCAGCAAAAGGGGAATAGCAAAAAAGGACAAAATTGAGGCAATTGTCATCCCCATGTCCACGCTTCCACCCAGCCGCTTGCCCTGGCGAACATTAAACATGCGGTTGAAGGCCCCCCAGAAAATGAGCTGGGTGATAAAGGTGAACGGGAGGATGAGGGCGAAGCCGAAGTAATACAGGTTTTTATGGTCTGTAACGAACGCCTCTCCAAATTCGATAAACGCGGCAAATGCAACAATTACGCAGAGGTTGAGAATGGCCAGCACGCTGAACGGAATCCGCCCCTGAAGAAAATTGTAAATGAGGGTGGATACAATACCCAAACCACCTGATACGGCCAGCGCAATGGGCAGGTCAACACCTTCATCAAACTCACTCAAAAAAAGCGATTGAGACGCCACTGTAAATGTGGCCATAAACAAACCCATGAAGAAACTGATGGCCAGCAATAAACTTACCGGGCCCGTCTCCTGGTCTTCAACGTCAAGAACTTTCCAAAGGCGTTTCAGCATAGGCAGAGGTAAAGGATCGTCTAAAATTGCCACAAATTCGAGAGAAATCCAATTCAACTGAGACTTTTTGTAAAATGAATGACCTACTGATTTGTAATTATTTATGATTGATTTAGAAAATATTATTGAACTGTTTACCCCTTTTTGGGAAGAAGCAGCGAGCTGTCTCCATAGCTCAGGAAGCGGTAGTCACTGCGCAGGGCGGCCTGGTAGATCGTGCGCCAGTCCTCATCCACAAAGGCCGCAATGAGCAGCAGCAGCGTGGAAGCCGGCTGGTGGAAATTGGTGATCAAACCCTGGCAGACCCGAAACGTATAGCCGGGCACAATGTAGATAGCGGTGCTGCCCGTAATTCGATCAACCCCTGAGCGCACCATCTTTTGCAGCACGGCCTCAAGGGCGGCATCGCGTGGTAAATCGCAGGGGCGCTGGTAGGGCTCATCCTGAGCAATTAAAAATGCTGCCTCCGGGGTATTGATGAGCTTAACCCCATACCAATACAAGCTTTCCAGCGTGCGCATGCTGGTGGTGCCTACGGCCACAACGGGGCCTTTAGCGCTTAGCAGGGTCTCTATGTTTGCACGACTTACGATTACCTGCTCGGCATGCATTTGGTGTTCCGCAGCATTGGCCACCTTTACCGGTTGAAAGGTGCCGGCACTGACATGAAGGGTGAGGAAGTCTCTTCGAATCGACCTTTCGTCTAGTGCGCTGAATACCCGATCGGTAAAGTGAAGGCCGGCTGTGGGCGCTGCCACGGCCCCGGCCGCTTGCGAATATACAGTCTGGTAGCGCTCTTTATCACTCTCCTCGGCATCGCGATGCAAATAGGGCGGCAGGGGAATCTTGCCCGTCTCCACCATCACTTCGGAGAACGTTAAGTGTTCCGGTGTCCACCGCAGCGTCACCCGCTGCTTTTCGGCATCCGCCAAGGTGGCCTCGAGAGTAAGCGTTTGGTGTTGAAGACTAAGGCACGTGCCTACCGGCCAGCGCTTCAGGTTACCGATAGCGCAATGCCAAGTGGCCTCACCGGTTACTTCCATCGCCTGCTGCACCAGTGAAGCCGGAGCCACGGGATCGAGGAGGAATACTTCGATTAGGGCCCCCGTCTCCTTCTTGAAAAGGAGCCGTGCGGGTATCACTTTGGTGTCGTTGAAAAAAAGTATGGACTTGTCGGGCAGGCTCGCGGCCAGGTCGGAAAACTGTCGATGGGCAATCTGGCCGTTTTGGTAAACCAACAGTTTCGATTGATCGCGTTCCGCCAGGGGGTAACGGGCAATTCGTTGGTCCGGAAGGTGATAGGTGTAGTCGCTGAGCGAAATCATGGCGCACAAAAGTACGGTTCGGCATCCTATCTTTGTTTCGATGTTTAAGGCCAGCATCCACGAGCGCGACCTGAAGTTTTCGTTTGACGCGAGAACCTCCCGGGGCGCTATGAAAAGTAAGAGGTCGTGGTACCTGAGCTTGATCGATCAGGAGCAACCCGACCGCGTGGGGTATGGCGAATGTGGGCCATTGCCCGGACTAAGTCCGGAGTTTGAGCAAGTCCCGGCTGAGATGGAAAAGGCCGCTCGTTGGGTTGAGCAACAAGACCCGGCTGAAGTGTCAACAGCCGAAGCGGTGATGCGGCTGCTGGCGGGTTCAACCTGGAGTTCGTCTGTGCGTCTGGCACTTGAAATGGCGTTGCTGGATTGGTTGAATGGTGGCCAGCGCCTGGTGTTCCATTCTCCCTTTGCCACCGGTGATCCGGTGCCGATCAACGGGCTGATCTGGATGGGTGGCGTAGACTTCATGCTTCAACAGGTTGAAATCAAGATTCGCGATGGGTTTACCTGTGTGAAGCTTAAGGTGGGGGGAAATGATTTTGAGAAGGAATGTGATGTGCTGCAATACATCCGCAGGAAGTACTACAAGCAAGACATCATCATCCGCGTGGACGCGAATGGGGCCTTTAAACCCGAGGATGCGCCCTACAAGCTGAAAGAGCTCTCGCGGTATGGTATTCATTCCATTGAGCAGCCGCTGAAAAAGGGGGCCCCCGCGTTGGCCGAACTGTGCACCCAGTCTCCCATTCCTATCGCTCTGGACGAGGAGCTGATCGGGGTATCGAGTGAACAAAAGGCATCGTTGTTGGATCAGCTCAAGCCTGCCTATTTGGTGTTGAAACCCAGTCTGCATGGCGGCTTTGCCGGCTGCCGCGAATGGATCGCGCTTGCCGAGCAGCGCGGCATGGGGTGGTGGATTACCTCGGCCCTGGAGAGCAACGTAGGGTTGAATGCGATCGCGCAATTTGCCTCTCAATATCCACTCAACCTGCCGCAGGGGCTTGGCACCGGTGCTATCTATGAAAACAACATCCCTTCTCCGCTACTGGCGGAAAAGGGATATCTGACAAAGCGGGGGTGGGATGAGTGGGATCTCTCCGCCATACAGCCTGCGCCATCTGCGGAGACGTAGGCCGGCCGCTCACGAACGATGCTATTCGGTAAAGCAACCTCCGCCCGGCAATTTGACGCGGGGGCTCGCCAAAGGCGGTGAGTAGCCGTTTGCGAAGAACGGCACCCGGTTAACGTCTCTCAACAAAAATAACGGCCGTACCATGGGAGCGTTTGTTGTGGCGTGTGTCGTTCCGGTGTAGTTGTGGAGTCTTCAGCCACCGTTGGGCGATTTGCCCGGTTGTTGGGGCTTTCGCAGTAAACCTGCACAAAGTATCGCGCAGGTCCGGCATTGTGACGTGGGTTTGGCAAAGGGCCTTCAATTTGAATTTAGGACTTGAGTGATTTAGTGAAAGGGTGGTTTTCGGGCACAAAAAAGCCCGAAAGAGACGCTAAATTCAGCCATTTTGAAATTTAAGCTTATTTTTTTGTAATC
>DAIPHR010000043.1:3862-17454 GCA_036771215.1 Cyclobacteriaceae bacterium | reverse complement strand
CGGTCATCGCGGTAGATCACGCGCAACTGAAAGCCATCGCGCGTCAGTTGCGACACATTCAGGTTGTAAATATTTTTCATCATGAGCAGCCAGGTCGGCAAGATCCGGCCGGCCGGATCTTTCACGGCAATCTTACGCGGGCGAAGCATTTTTAAATACACAATCTCGTCCTCACGTTTGTTGGAATAATCCTCGGTGAGTTCGCCCACCTTATACACGCGGCCGTTGTAGGTGTATTCAAAAGCTACGGCCAGGGCTTCATCGTTCTGAAGTTTCCGTTGTAATGAAACGTACCCCAACTCCCGGTTGAATGTGAATTCGGAAGGCGCCAGCCTGCGTGCCCCGGTGATTTTTTCAAAATCGGTGCCGTTCACAAATCCCTGAGCTTCCAGCAGCCCGTTAACATTATCGGCCGTGGCACTGGGCGGCAGCAGGGTAAAAAGATTGTTCGCTCCGTTTTGTGTGGGTGAATTGGCCGGAAGGGTGGGTGACAGAACATTGCTGCGGTAGACTTTGGCTTCACCCATGTCCATAAGCCCCACTACGTTTCGCAGGGTTTGCGTGTCATTATTGCGGTTAAGCAGATAGACCTCTACGCGTGTGACGTTGACGCCTGAAAGAATCTGGGGCAGGGTAGTCAGCCATCGCTCAAAGTTGTCGCGGAAAAACTGACCGAGAAAAAAGTGCCGGTTTTCGTCATAGTTAGAGCCAACAATTTCAAAGGGCCGACCTTGGGAAGCTCCGTTGGCGCTGCCGGCTACCCGCACGGACGATTGCTTGCCCCGCTGGGTGGTGGCAATGGTGGTAACAAACATTTTGCCGAACTGCATTTGGGCCTTGATTCCGAAGAGGTTTTGAGCACCCGTGATGAGGCTGTTATTTAGAGGCAGACTGACGTTACCAAGCTCGAGTTTCTTAAGTATGTCTTCCTTGAAACCCGTGTACTCTACCTTCAGGTTGTTCTGAAAGTCGAAGGAATTGTTGTTATCAAAGTTGGTGGTTACGCGCAATTTTTCACCCACTTTACCCACTACGCTCAGGTTAATTTGCTGATCGAACTCAAAACCTCCGTTTCGTTGCTGGCGTATCGGAATAGCCGGGTTTTCGATCTTTTGCCAATTTCCACCAAAATCAAGTGTTACGTTGCCGCGTGGAGTCAACTCGACATAACTGCCGCCAAAGATGCGGTCGAGCACCGGACTGACATAAATTTTGGGAAGCAGGTTTCGGCTGCTCACGGCACTTTCGCCATCCAGCGCCCGGCTGCGCGACTGCCAATACGTTTTCTGTGCCAGGCGATCTTGCTGCAGATTGAATTCCTCGAACGACATCGTGGATACCGGCCGGTAGTTCAATCGGCCGATTTTCTCCGATATGGTGTAGTTCATCCCCGTGTCAATTTGCAACTCCAGTCCAATGCTCTTGGGGTTCTTCAGAAAAAGGGGTGACACCGTGGTGTAGTTCGAGAAGGGGTCCCCGTAACGATCGCGCAAGCGAAAGCTGGGCCGGTTGGCGCTCACCGGCTGCGCCAGCGAGTCGAGTCGTGTGGTATAACAACGTGTTCGAAAATGTGCATAAGAAACCGTCGGGTACCACCATGTTAAAAGCAACATGCTCAGTCCGAGGGCGACTTGCCAGGTCCGGTGCAACGTAGTCAAAACTCTCTTAGGCGTTTTTAAGTGCTTGTTTTACGAGCTCTTCCAAACTAATGGTACTTCCCGATTTCTTGAGAACGGCATCGACACTTTTTTCGGCCGCGGCCTTGCTGATTCCCAAGGTCATTAATGCAGATAACGCTTCCTGCCGCTGCGTATTGTAAACCAGGCCATGAATAGCGCCTTCTGCCCCTTCCTTTTTTAACTTGTCGCGCAATTCCAGCACTATCCGCTGGGCGGTTTTCGAGCCGATGCCCTTTACCGCCTGAAGCGTGGCCAGATCCTCACGAACGATAGCCTGCTGCAGTTCAGTTGGAGGAAGGTACGAGAGCACGACCAGGGCCGTGCTCGGCCCCACGCCATTTACCGAAATCAAATGCTGAAACATCTGCCTTTCCTGAAGCGTGTAAAAGCCGAACAGCAGGTGGGCATCCTCGCGCACCTGCAGGTGGGTATGAAGTTTGATGGCTTCAAGATCTTTTACCTGCGAAAAAGTGTGTAGCGAAATATTGACGTGATACCCAACGCCCTGTACTTCGATGATGACGTGTGTTGGCTCTTTGTGAACCAGTCTTCCCTGGAGATAGGCAATCATGCAGCGGTAAAAAACAAATCGCAGTTTACGAGTAATTCGCCTCGTAAGCAACCTTCCTAATGGCTGCGATCGTAAATCTGAGCTCCCACTACTGCGATAGCCGCCATATTGACGATGTCGCGAATGGAGCTACCCAGTTGCAATACCTGAACGGGTTTTTTCATTCCCAGCAAAATAGGGCCAATCGCCTCGGCACCTCCAATCTCCATCAACAACTTGTACGCAATATTGCCCGAAGCCAGGCTGGGGAAAACCAGTGTATTGGCGCCCTCTTTGGCCAAGGCACTAAAGGGGTACATTTCGCGCTGCAACTCGGTGTCAAACGCTACGTTGGCCTGAATGTCACCATCAATAACAAGTTGCGGGTATTTTTCTTTTGTCAGGTGTACGGCCTTTCGCACTTTATCCGGAATATCCCCTTTGCTTGATCCGAAGTTGGAGTACGACAACACGGCAACCCGTGGTTCGATATCAAAAAAATATACGCCCCGTGCCGTCAACTCGATGATGTCAACCAATTCCTCCGCTGTCGGGTCTACATTCACCGTACAATCGGCAAAAAAGAAATTTCCCTTTTTGTTGATAATGATATACATCCCGGCCACCCGTTTTACTCCGGGAGCAGTGCCGATGATTTGCAGTGCCGGTAGAATGGTTTTCGAATAGTCGCGTGTCAATCCGCTAACCAATGCATCGGCCAGTCCGTTTTCAACCATCATGGCACCGTAGGCGTTCCGGTCGCGGAGCATGCGCTTCGCGTCATGGCGCGAGACTCCCTTGCGTTGCCGTTTGATATAGTATTGTTCCTCAAACTGGTTACTCAACGCCTGGTCTTCGCTGGGATCAACTACGGTGCAGCCGTTCAACTCAAGTTGATGTTCTTTTTTGAGGCGTTCGATCTGAGCCCGTTCACCAAGCAAAATCGGGTGGGCGATACCTTCGTCCACCAACGCTTGCGCGGCCTTTAAAATCTTCACATGGTCGGCCTCGGCAAAGACCACGCGTTTGGGGTCCATTTTCGCCAGCTCGGTGATGCGCGAAGTCAACTTTTGATCAAGTCCGATTCGCTTTAACAATTCCTGATGGTAGTTGGCCCAATCCGTAATGGGTTGTTTGGCCATGCCGGATTCCATCGCGGCCCGAGCCACAGCCGGAGATACGGTGGTTATCAAGCGGGGGTCTAGCGGTTTGGGGATCAGGTACTCGCGGCCGAACTGCAGTTTGTCGGTGCCATACGCCTGAATCACGATATCCGGCACCGGCTCTTTCGCAAGCGCTGCCAATGCGTGCGCTGCGGCCAGTTTCATGGCTTCGTTTATTTCAGTGGCGCGCACATCCAGCGCTCCCCGAAAAATGTAGGGAAAGCCCAGCACATTATTCACCTGGTTCGGGTGATCACTCCGACCCGTGGCCATGATCAGGTCGGGTCGGGTTTTGCGGGCCAGGTGGTAGTCGATTTCAGGATTGGGGTTAGCCAAAGCAAATACAATCGGGTCGTTGGCCATCTGTAAAATGTCTTCCGGCTTTAGTATATCGGCAACGGAAAGCCCGACAAATACATCAGCCCCCTTCAGTGCTTCTTGCAGGGTGCTTACCTTTCGTGACGTTGCAAATTCGGCTTTGGTGGGATCAAGCCCTTCGCGCTGGTGGGTAATCACCCCTTTGCTGTCGCACATGATCAGGTTTTCCGGGCGGAGGCCCAAAGCCAAATACATCCGCGAGCAAGACACAGCCGCAGCGCCTGCACCGTTTACAACCAGCGTGATTTTTTCAATCTTCTTTCCAATGAGATCAAGCGCATTAAGTAAAGCCGCGCTGGAGATGATAGCCGTTCCATGTTGATCATCATGCATGATGGGAATATTCATCTTCTCCCGAAGGTCCATCTCAATTTTGAAACATTCGGGGGCCTTGATGTCTTCCAGGTTGATGCCGCCAAACGTGGGCTCCAGTGCCTTCACAATTTTTACAAATGCGTCCGGATCTTGCTCGTCAATTTCAATGTCGAAGCTGTCGATGCCCGCATACTTTTTGAAAAGAACCGCCTTACCCTCCATCACCGGTTTGGCGGCCTCGGGCCCGATGTTACCCAGGCCCAGCACAGCGGTGCCATTTGAAATCACCGCCACCAGGTTTCCCTTGGCGGTGTATTTGTAAACATCTTCTTTATTGGCCGCGATTTCCTTACAAGGTTCGGCTACACCCGGTGAGTAGGCGAGCGCGAGATCGTGTTGGGTGCTTAGTGTTTTGGTGGGGACAACTTCGATTTTTCCCGGTTGACCTTGCTGATGATATTGGAGCGCTTCGTCTCTTCGAATCTTTAACGACATGAAACTTCGTTCGTGTTTACGAGGCGAAAAGTACAATTATTTACCCGAAACCGGGCTGGCTTATTGACCAGCGGAGGTGGTCGCCACCGGCCCGGGCCGGAAGCTATACACGATAGTTTCCAGTTCGCGCATGAGTTCGCGCTGGTCTCGTTCCGGACTGAATACAAATCCCTCGAGGTAGTAGAGGTAGTTCGAGGAGCGGTCAACGACCGCCACCGCCTGAAATGGCCCGCCCATGGAGAAGTTATTGGCCCGCCATAGGCCACGCAATTCAGTGGCGTACTCGTTTTGGAAGGTAATCGGTCGCGCCTGCACTTCTTTGCCGCGCACGTTCAATTCGGTAATTAAATAGGAGTCGGAAACGTCCGGGTCTTCAAAAAGGTATTTGCGGCAAATGCGGTTTCGGAACGCAATCAAACTATCACGTGAGAACTGGTTTTGAGACCGGTACGGTGTGCGGGCTACAAAAACGTTTTTGTCATCGCGTGGGTTGATTTGTCTCACCCACAGAAACTCCTCATTCGACATCACCAGCTGGTACCCAAAGGGCACACGAAATGAGCATCCGTAAGTTTTTTGCACCCATTGATTGATGCCCTTCATTTCACCCGCCTTATACAAAGCCTCGGTCTGCCGTGCCCGCTCGGTTCGGTCAAAATAGGCAGTGAGTTGCGATCCATTTTGGCGAATCTTCTTAACCAGTTCGGCTTCGGTTTTCGCAAACAGGTACATCACCGATTGATTGCGGGCGTATACATCTTCCTGCGTTTGCACGAACAGGCCGCTATCGGCTTTAATCTTGGCAATTGATTCGGGTGTAAACAAAGCGCGGAGGTAGCTGGCACCGGACGTGCGTTGATCCAACGTTACGGCATAGATGAGGTTGCGCCTGCCTTTCAGTACAAAATTGAGTTTGCGCGGGTCAATCCACCGCATGTGGAAGAGTCGTTCTTTGCGCGGCAGCACCTGGGCCTCCTGTCGAAAGAGGGAGTCCAGTACATCGCCCAACGGGCCTTCCCACTGGATGGAATCCATAATCAGGTACATGTCACCCGTAATGCCGGTAGCGGAGGGTAAACTTTTTTTACTGCGCTCACCGCACGCCAGCAACAAAAAGAATGAGAGAAGTACAAGATGGACAAGTCGGATCATAAGTGAAATTACCCCCTTAATGCGGCAACAGGCAACACGTCACGGTTACGATCCGATAATGAGTACCTGGCCCGGTTGCAGCTTATTGGATTTCAGGTTGTTGAGGCTTTTGATTTTTTCGATGGAGAGGCCGGGCACTTTACGCGAGATGTCCCATAAGGTATCGCCTGGTTGCACGGTGTAGGTCTTGGCATCAGCGGCTATCGAGGCTTGAATCGATTTCCGTGTCGTGGCGCTGGCCACCGTTCGTTGCGAAGGCTTAACCCACAGGGTTAGCCGCTGGCCGGTGCGAATCATATTCCCGCGCAGGTTATTCCACTTGCGGATATCGTCAACCCGAACACCATACCGCATCGCAATGCTGCCCAGCACATCGCCTGACCGAACGCGGTAAGTCATGGGCTCGCGACCGAGTGTGTTGCCAACGGCATTTTTCGCCAGCGCTTCTATTTCCGTACGGCCAGCTTTCGAAGCCGAATCAAGAATGGCTACGCGATTAAGTTCCAGCCGCTCCTTCACCGCCAGAGGTAGCCGAACCACAAATGTCTTTCCGTTGCCTGGTATGGCATTGCGATGGAGCGATGGGTTGAGTTTTTGAAAATCCTCAAGGCAACCATCGGTGAGCTTGGCCAACGTTTCGAGATTAGTGAAGCCCGTCACGCGCACAGTGTCCCACAACGGGAGCTGTTCGCGGTAGGGTTCAACAATGTTGTGTTCTTCGGCATAGTTCATGGCGTAAACCATGGCCACATATTGAGGCACATAGGCGCGCGTTTCGCGCGGCAGGTATTGATAAATCTCCCAAAACTTCTTTTTGCCGGATCTTCGCATAGCCCTTCGCACTGTTCCGGGGCCGGAGTTATAAGCGGCTAGTGCCAATTCCCAATCCTGAAAGATGGAGTACAGCATGCCCAGATAGCGGCACGCGGCTAAGGTAGATTTCTGCGGATCCATCCGGTCATCCAGGTACCAATCCTGATGCAAGCCCATGTACCGCCCGGTGGCCGGCATAAACTGCCAGAGGCCAACGGCTCGTGCACGTGAAATGGCGCGGGGGTTTAGCGCTGATTCAATGATGGAGAGATACTTCAACTCGTCCGGCATGCCATGCTGCGCCAGCTCTTTTTCAAAAATGGGGAAATAGAGGTCCTTTCTGCGCAGCATCAGTCGCGTATACTCGCGATCACGCACCAGGAAAAAATTAATGAAACCCTGAACGCGATCGTTGTAATGCAAAGGCACCTCGCCTTCAATGCAGCGCAATCGATCGGCTACTTCGTCTGGTGACAGATTGGCCGGGATGTAGTCCCACTCGGAGGTTAGGTACTGCCCATTGAAGACACTATCGTCCAAAATCACTTCGGTCTCGAGCGTATCAAGTTCATCCGGCAGGGGTTCGTCCGGTAATCCCTGCGCCCAGGCAGTTGCCATTGCGGCCGTCAAAAAAAATCCCAACAGTAGATTTTTCATCTGTCGTATAACGAAATAGTTTAAAAAATAGCGTTTCCGCTCCATTTACGCCCCTAAATTGAGCAAAACCCTTGAGAACTGAAACAGCCCCCCCTCATCGAAGTCGTTACCCAATATTTGCAGACCAATGGGAAGCCCTTTTCTGTCCCGTCCTGCGGGCACAGCCAGAGCGGGGATACCGGCTACATTAGCTTGAACCGAATACAAGTCGGCCAGGTACATTTGAACAGGATCGGACGAATGTTCGCCTAACCGAAATGCTGTGGTTGGCGCAACCGGCATCAGCAGGTAGTCGTGCTGATCAAAAATTTTTTTCATACCCTGACGCACCAGCGTGCGCACTTTTTGAGCCTGCTGATAGTACGAGTCGTAGTAGCGCGCACTTAGCACGAACGTTCCCAACAGAATTCTGCGCTGCACCTCGCGCCCAAAACCCTCTGCCCGGCTTTTTCTGTACATCTCGGCCAGGTTGGTTGCTGATTTACTCCGGTGCCCATAGCGCACACCATCGTACCGCGAAAGATTAGAGCTGGCCTCGGCTGTGGCCAGAATATAGTACGTGGGAAGTACATAATCCTGATACGGCAGCGTGATGGGATGAACGCTATGCCCGGCTTGTTGCAGGAGGTCGAGCCGCAACTGGAGCGCTTCCCGAATTTCGATTTGAATGCCTTCGCTGGTGAGCGCATCAGCCGGATAAGCTACGCTATACTTTTTTGATACTGGAACATGTAAACGGGAAGCATAATCATCAGGCGGCTGGGTAGAGGCGGTACTGTCGTACGCATCCGGCCCGGCCATGACATGCAACACACGAGCCATATCATCCAAATCGGTCGCCAACAGGCCAACACAATCGAACGATGACCCGTAGGCCAGCAGTCCGTAACGGGATACTCGGCCATAGGTGGGCTTTAAACCTAATACACCACAGAAAGAGGCGGGTTGTCGAACCGATCCTCCGGTATCCGAACCAATAGCTATTTGACAAAGGCCTGCGGCCACGGCTGCGGCTGATCCGCCAGAGGAACCTCCGGCCACGCGGGCAGCGTCATGAGGGTTTTGCACGGGGCCAAAGGCCGAGTTTTCATTGGAACTTCCCATCGCAAACTCATCGCAATTTTGACGGCCAATGATAATCGCGTCTTCGTCCAGCAGGCGTTGAACAGCCGTGGCTGAATAGGGCGATTGATAGCCGCTGAGGATTTTGCTGCCGGCCGAAACGGGGTGCCCCTCATGAGCAAACGTGTCTTTGAGGCCTACCACTAGGCCGGCAAGGCGCCCCGCGGTGCGGTTGGCCAAACGAGTATCGATTTCGGCAGCCCGGGCAAGGGCTTCATCGGCATAAACCTTAAGAAAAGCATTGAGGTGCCGGTGCTGGTTGATCTTGGTTAGATAGTCTTTTACAATTTGGGTACACAACGTGTCCCCATTCTTCAGGCGGTGCTGAAGAGATGTCAGGCTGCTGATGGAGTCCAACCGGGAATTACTCTTCGAGGCGACCGGCCTGTTTGCCGTCTTCCACCTCTTTCTTCACGTCTTTCACCGCATCCTTGAATTCACGCACGCCCTTACCGAGGCCTTTCATGAAGTCAGGAATTTTCTTTGCGCCAAAGAAGATTAGAACAAAAATGCCAATCAAAAGGATCTCGTTGAATCCGACTCCGGGAAAAAATAATAAAGTATTCATAATTAGCAACAAAGCTATGCTAAATAACGCAAAAACCCCAAGCGAAGCTTGGGGTTTTTGATTAACTTATATGCCCACTAAAACACATTGCAATTTTTGATGCAAATGCAGAACCACGTTCTTCCCCCTGTGATGCTCTCTTTTGGGCATACTCCGCACGGCCCATCCTTACCCACACCGTAGATACGAATAACACATGGTTCATCTTGAGCCCTGCCACTTGACAGGCTGCCTTTTCCATCGTTTACAAATTCAAAAGTAAAGCCGACCTCAAAATCTACCCTATATGTAACATAATCACTGGTGCTTGAGTAAATCAAATCGTTGGCTGAAACGTCATAGTCCTTTCCAGAATTCTGAAGAAGGACTCCGTTGAAATAAAATTCGTCTGGCATTTTTTGGCCGTCATTTCGCACTTCAACAAACATTGCAAGGTGGGACGTTTGAGCTCCCTTTCTAACAACTGTTGCGGAGATATTCGAAATGTCTTTGTTGACATCAAATTCTCGCTTAGTTAATGAACCTTCATCGGGTGTGCATTGAAACAAGGCAACTGCTCCTAGAGCAACTGCCAAAAATTTGACAATGCACCTCATTTTGTTTGGGTTTGATAATGAGACTAATCTCGTCTAACTGAATTGTTATTTTTTTTGATTTGAATGATTTGTTGCGCGTGTACCTTTTTTGACTCAGCGGCAAATTTTAACCTAATCTCGAAGCCAAGCCTCCGGATCCAGCGGAGTGGTCTGCTTGTAAATGCGGAACCGCAGTTCAGGTACGCCCTCCACATTTTGCTGAACCGATCCGAGTTCCTGGTTGGTGGTTACTTTTTGACCACTTTTGACAAACACCTCCCGAAGGCCGGTATACACGGTAAAATAGTCGCCATGGTTAACGATGACGGTGGTGCCCAGCAACGGATTGGCTGAAATCGTTTTTACGGTACCATCAAATACAACTTTAACGCGTTCGCCCTCGCGCGTTTGAATATTCACCCCCAGGTTGTCCAGCGTCACGTTCTTCAAAACCGGGTGCTTTTGCCGCCCGAATTTTTGTGAAATAATGCCGCTGGCCGGCCAGGCTAGCTTGTTTCGATTTTCCTCGAAGGATGCGGATAGCTTTACATCCAGTTCGGGGGCTGTCTTGTTTGCATTGGTTTTTTCCTTGGCTTTTGCCGCTTCGCGGGCGGCCCGCTCCATTTCCTCGCGGATGATATCGGCAATAAGTTTGTCAAGCTTTACAATGGCCTTCCGTGTTTCTTCGAGGTCGCGTTTAAGCTGTTTTTCCTCTTTCTCCAGTTTGCGTACCAGCCCGCGTTGTTGCTGTTTAAGTTGTGTTAGGCTGGTATTCTCCCTTTCTTCTTCCGACAACAATGCGCTTTGTTCATCTTTCTTGACCTGCGTGGCGGCCACCTGGGCCTGCAAAAGCGACTGCGCCCGTTCGATAGCCCGTGCCTGGTCTTTTCGCGCTTCCGCGTATTGCTCCATGTATTTGAGGCGCATCAGCAATTGATCAAAGGAACGGGACGAAAAGAGAAAGAGCAATTTGTCTGTTTTACCGCTTGCCTTTTGCGCTGCATACAGCATGGCCGCGTATTCCTCTTTCAGTTTGTACAGGTCTAACTCGAGGGCGATGATGATGTCATTGTTCTCGGCAATGTCTTGCTCCAGCAGGGCAATTTCATCTTTGATGGACTTGATCAGTTTTTCCTGCTGCTGAATGCGCGCGCTAAGCGCATTGAGTTCGCCCACCGATGTTTTTTTCTTCTGGGCCGTTTCTTTCAGAATGCGTTCGGTTTCCTGGATGCGTTCCAGATTTTGCTTTTTTTCTTTTTCGAGTTGAGTGCGTGATTTTTTCTGAGCCTGCACGCTCAGTGAAGCCAATACCAACAGTATGAGCAGAAAGCGCCACTTATCTGCGATCATATCGCTTGGGGATATTGAACGGGAACTTCAGCTCCTTGTCGCCCACTTCGGCTTTGTTGTATTCAAAGCTGATGGTGTTATTAACAATGCCGTTTGGCGTTTTGTAAAAAATGCTGATGATGCCATTGTACGGAAACAAGCGCTCGCCCACGGGCTGAAAGTTCGAGTAGCTCACCTTTAACGAATTTGTTGACGTGGTCTCCGATAGTTCCACCTGTTCGAGCTTACGGGTCGTGCTGTTGATCAGATTCTTCACCGCCACACTGCCGGCCCGCTGCAGCAACACATCAAATGTGCCTTCCTGACCAATTTCGTCCTCTGGCTTCTTCGCAAGAATAGGATTACCGAGCAATGCCGACTGGATCACTCCGTAGTTAATTTCAAAATTGAACCGTTTGGATAGTTCCGCGTATGTAAAAACATAATACTCCTTATCAACCGTGCTGACGATCGTAATGGAATCCTGGTTGATCAGCGCTTTGCCACCCTGGACACCCACGACAGAAAAAGTCATCCAGATCACGCTGTCTTTGCGAATGCGAATGTTGGCTTTCACCTCGCGTTCACGCTGGTCATCTTTAAATACCATCTTGGCTTTACCGTGTAAATAGCCGATATCGATCTCTTCAATCGAGATGGTTTTCGGTGGCGTTGGCACAGTGGGCGTTATTTTTTTGCCGCACCCGGCTAAAAAGAATATCGATGTTGCACAAATCAGAGCCAGAACGCGCATGAGTTTCAATTGAGCTTTCGGTTTGCAATTTTTTTATCGATCAGTTCAGGCCCCGCCCCAAGCGACTTCGCTTTTCGCCATTGCGCCAAAGCGCCTTCTTCATCCCCAAGCTTAAACAAGATGTCGCCATAATGCTCGAAATGGGTCGGAGATTGGGTGCCGGTTTGAATGCAACGTTCCATCGCCTTTCGGGCATCTTTGTACTTTTCGCGCATGAACAAGACCCATGCATAGGTGTCCCAATAGTTGGCGTTTTCAGCATGGTCTTTTATCAGTTGGGCAGCCATACGCTCTGCTTTCTCGAGATTCTCTTTCCGAAGGGCGAGGTAGTAACTGTAGTTGTTGAGTACAAATTCGTGGTTGGGGGCTAATGTCAGCACATCGTCAAAGGCCTGGTTGGATTTGGGGAAATCACGAAGGCCCTGGTAAACTTCACCCAAAATCATGTTCAGGTCTATGAGCAACCCCACCTGCCCCACAGCCAGTTGCTTGCCTTGCTCCAGTTGGGTGGCAGCTGTTCGTAAATCGCGTTGGCGCCACAGGGCGTAGCCGGAAAAATAATGCAGACTGGCCTGGTTCGGAAACAGTTCCAGCGCTTGCTCGGTATGGATCAACAGACTGTCTGTCATTCCCAATTCAAGCTCGAGTGCACAAAGATTTTGCCAGGCTTCGAATTGCGATATACCTCGTTTTACCGCCTGGATGTAGGCTTTCCGGGCCTGTTCTCTCTCACCATTACTCATGAAAAGATCGCCCGTCATTAACAATACATCGGGTTCACCGGGGTACTGTTTGGTTAAGAGTGCCGCCATACGCGAGGTAAAGGCCTGCCTCGAGGGGTCGTTGGTTTGAGTTAACGCGCTTTGCTGATAGCTACCCAGCATGAGCAGTTTTGAAGAAAGTTCAACTTGAGGGTGTTGCAGCAAAATTTCGATTTGCACCCGAGCGTCCTGATCGGCACCGGTTTCCAAATAGAGTCCCGCCAGTAGTATGCGGGCACTGGTGGCCTCCGCGTGAATAGTAACGAACGAAGTCAATACCCCGATCGCGCGTGCGTTCTGATTCTGCTGAGAGAGAAACTCGGCCAGACCTACGGCATAACGCTCTTCGTCCGGAAACGCCTTAACCAGTTTTTCGCCTTCGGCCAGGGCCTCATTGGTTTTCCCCATTTCCAGATACAGTTGCTGCTTCTGAATAGAAGACGTCTCGCTGATGCCCATTCGTTGCTCAATCCGGTTATAGGTCTCGAGTGCATCACCCGGTTTCTTATCCATGGTTTGCAACGCGGCTAGTTGAAAGAGGTATTCCTCCTGGCCGGGCACTTGCTCCATTAAGGTTTTGATCAGTTCTCCGGCTTTGCCAAACTGTCCCATTGAAGCTTAGATGGAAGAGCCCAGCAGATAGAAATACTTGTTTACTTTGTCTAACTGCAACGCCTGCTGAATGCTGATGCTCGCCTTTAGCCGGTCGTCTGGCTTCTCACTTTTGGCGAGCACTTCCGCTATCTTATAGTGTACGGTAGCGTTGGCCGGATTTATTTCCAGGGATTTCTGGTAGTAATACAAGGCTTTCGCATAGTCTTCGAGAATGAAGAACTTTTCACCCTCGGTGAAAAATAGCTCTGCCTGTAATTGCATTTCGGCTGACTGCGGCTCGGTCTCTTTTTTCTTGCGGTCGCGCTGTGCCCACACGTTGCTGGAAAAAACCACCAACAGCCCGATCAGCCCAACGCGATATGCCCAAAATTCCTTCAAGGTTAGTTTGCCACCGTGCCATAGTCACCCAGACTGACGTCTGAAAAATGGCCCTCAAAATTAACGAAATTACCCAACATACTATTGCTCAACAACGCATTGGTAACCTGGGTGTTGCTTTGCACAATTGAGTTTTGTAAGCGGGAATTCTGTATAACGGATTTTTCTCCGACACTCACGTAGGGCCCTACCACGGAGTTTTCGATCACCGCATCAGCACCGATAAACACAGGTGGTATGATCACCGATTGGTGAATGCGGGCGGAGGTATCGATCAGGGGCTGGCTC
>DAIPHR010000043.1:0-3762 GCA_036771215.1 Cyclobacteriaceae bacterium | reverse complement strand
GGTTTTTCGACAAAGTCGATGATTTCACCTTCTGCATTCAACGTAACAACACCAAACTGGGAGGGGTCTTTTACCTGCTGCACCCAAATCGTCCCATCGCGGGTGGTGTCCAGGTGGAAGTCGGCCCGGAACAGCGTATCGGCAAAGGCAACAATGACGGGCCCCTGAAACAATTCGGCCGCAAACAACAAGGCGTGCGAGAAGCCGAGCGCCTTTTCCTGGTAATAGAGCTTCCCTTTCGCGCCAACCGCGGCCGCCACCTGCACGAGGCTTTCCTCTACGGCAATTCCAAAACCGGGATGAATAATAAACCCGATCGATTCGATTTTTTCCGGGCAAATCCGGGCGATATCTTCTACCAGCCGATGCACAATGGGTTTACCGGCAATGGGCAAAAGCGGTTTGGGTGTGCTGAGCGTGTGTGGGCGCAGCCGCTTGCCCAGCCCGGCCATGGGTATAATGATATTCATAACGAGTTAGGAAACGGATACCGAAAGATACATGATCAGGTGGCGTTGGATGAAACATTTTTTCTTTCCGCCAGCCAGGCCACCACCAGGTAAATCAAACATAAAAACAAGTGGTACATCGTGGTTTGCCACTGCGCGTGAAACGCCCAGGTATTGGACAACCCAATCAGCCCGCAGGCAAACAATAAATAAGCCAAACCCTTTCCCACCTGATAAGGTACAGGAAAATACCGCTGGCCAAATGTGTAACAGGCTACCATCATGAATCCGCTGCAAGCCAGGGTTACCCAGGCGCTTCCATAGTAGCCGGCAATGGGAATTAGAAAGTAGTTGCCGCCAATGGTAATGAGGGCACCCAGCGCGGTGAACCAGGTGCCGAAATGGGTTCGGTCTGTGATCTTGAACCACGCAGAAAAATTATAGTAAACGCCCATAAACAAATACGCGATCAATAAAAGGATGACAATATCAAGACCTTCGTGGTAGGCCGGTGAGCGGAGCATCCACTTCAGCCAATCGAGATTGACGGTTACGGCCAGAACAATGAAACAGCCGGCTACAATAAAGTAGTGGTTCACTTTTGCAAAGAGGGCAGGGGAGTGCTTGTCGTTGGCGTTCGAAAAGAAAAAAGGTTCGGCCGCGTAGCGAAAGGCCATCACCACAAGATTCATGAACACAGCATACTTGTAGCACGCGCCAAATACGCCCAATGCATATTGTGCGGAGTGGCCCTGAAAACCCACTGGCCACCACCACTCAATGCAAATGCGAGAGAACAACTCGTTGGTCATGCCGGCCAGTCCCATCAACATCACCGGATAGGCATACCGAAGCATGTGGCCGGTTTGTTCCTGGTTCCAGGCCGGGCGCCAGGAAATCAAGCTCTTGCCCAGGAAGATTAGAAAAAGAGCATTAGCCAACAGATTGGCGAGTAAAACATAACCCACGCCCCGGGCAGGCTCAAACCACCTGGAAAAAAGAAATAGGTAGTTCAATCCCACCAGTACGAGCACATTGGTGACTTTGGCAATTGAAAATAAGATCGCTTTTTTTTCCTGCCTCCATCGGGCAAAGGGAATGGCGACCAGGGCATCCAGTAAAACGATGCCCGCCAGATACTGAAGGTACTCCGGGTGGCCCGCAAAGCCCAGGGTTTTGGCCAGAAAACTGGCATTAAGCCCAATTACTAGCGAAACCGGAAGAGCAATGCCCACGACCACTGTCTGGGCTAGTTGAAAGACCCTGTTCCGATCGGCTCCCGGTTTATTGGCAAACCGGAAAAAGGCGGTTTCCATGCCAAATAAAAGCACCACATTTAGAAATCCTGCATAGGCATACAGGTTGGTGATAATTCCATAGGCCTCGGGGAGAAAAATACGGGTGTGGGGGATGACCAAAAAATAATTGATTAGGCGTGGAATGATGGTGCCAAGCCCATAAATCGCAGTTTCCGAAGCCAGATTTTTTATTCTTCCCACCCGGACTCAAATATGGGTAAATACTGCGGTGAACAGGTGGGAAAAGGTGTCAAAAAAATAGCCTTTTAACAGGTTCGACATCTTTCGCCCGGCATAAGGGTGGGTTCAACACGATTTTTTTCCCCGGGAAATCCCTACCTTGCGCTTTATGAAGCAGTTGTCTGTTATCGCTTTCATTATTTCTTTCGCGGGTAACCTCTGCGCTCAGAATACTATTACAACAGACGGAAACTGGAATAACCCCGCCATCTGGACAAGTGGTAATGTGGCCGATAACATCAGCGAAGATGTTTTCCTCAACAATAACGTAGATGTCAATATTGGCTCGCCCGATTCCTTTACGGTAGGAAATGTGTCATCGGGAAGCAACACCTCGATCCTGATCAGCTCGGGCGCCACTCTTACGCTCGGCAGCCCGGGCAATCCGCGAAACTTTACGTCCAATATCAACATGTCAATTTTCGTTGCCGGGAACCTTATCATTTATGGCAATGTGAACGTGAATGACAACCTGATCATCTCGATTACAGGGGCAGGCACGGTAACCATTATTGGCAACCTGGTGATGAGTAACAATGCCAGTATTACTGTAAATGGCAACCTCACGATCGGTGGAAATTTTGTGGGCGGCACCAATACCCTTGTGAGTGTTAATGGCACTGTAAATGTGGCGGGCTCAACCACGTTAGGAACCGGATCATCGCTTTCCGGTACCGGTTCTTTTGTGACGGGTGGGCCATGTGTCGGGCCTCCTGCATTTTGCAGCAATCCCATTTTGCCTGTCGAACTTATTTTTTTCAAAGCGATGGCATCGGGATCACAAAACCTGATCAGGTGGGCAACAGCCACAGAATTTCAGTCCGACTATTATGCCATTGAAAAATCTTTCGATGGACTTACTTTTTTTGAAATTGTGCGCAAGCAAGCCAAAGGAGAGTCGAAAACGGTTACTGCCTACGAGCATGTTGATTCGGAGATAAATGGTAACCGTCAGTATTATCGTTTGCGCATGGTGGATTTGGATGGAACTTTCGCGTTTTCGGATGTCACGCTGGTGTCTCGCAATCCACAACACGCGGAAGTAGCCATTTCACCTAACCCGGCAAGGCAGGGGGAATTTGTGAATATTGAGATTCAGCAGACGGAAGCCCCTGCGGTTATTTTTGTTCGCGATTTGCTTGGCCGTCAGGTAGTCCGATTGGAAACGAAAGAGACACGTGTGCAACTTCCTGTCGAGTGGAGTCCAGGGGTTTACTTGATTTCTGTGTTCACCGGAGGGCACCAAACGATAAGCCGCCTCCTGGTTCCCTAAACCGAAAGGTTTCTGATCATATCCCTAGTCATTTCCTCCAAACCGAACCGGTGTTTCCAGTCCCAGTCTTGCCTGGCCGGGGTATCATCAATGGATTTAGGCCACGAGTCGGCAATGGCTTGCCGGAAGTCCGGTTTGTAGCTGATTTGAAAATCGGGGATGTGGCGTTTGATCGTTGAGGCTACCTGAGCGGGGCAAAAGCTCATGGCGCCCACATTGTAGCTGCTGCGAATCTTCACTTTTTCGGCAGGCGCTTCCATCAAATCCAGCGTGGCCTTTACCGCGTCATCCATGTACATCATCGGCAAATACGTGTCGGCCGACAAAAAGCATTCGTACTTTTTTTCCTTAATCGCTTTAAAGTAAATGTCAACGGCATAGTCCGTGGTGCCGCCACCAGGTGGGGTCTTCCAGCCGATAATGCCCGGGCAACGCAGCCTTCGCTCATCTACACCAAACCTTCGGAAATAATACTCACACCACAACTCAACCGCCAGCTTGG
>DAIPHR010000042.1:0-17809 GCA_036771215.1 Cyclobacteriaceae bacterium | reverse complement strand
GCGGCTCCGCCATTTGCTCGTACAACCGTTTAATCCGGTCGGCCATCTTAAACGTGACCGTGCCGGCAATAATCATCACGTCACTTTGCCGGGGTGTCGCCCGCGGAGCCATACCGAAACGGTCCATATCGTAGGGTGTCGATCCGGTACTCATAAATTCAATGGCACAACAGGCCAGCCCAAATGTCATCGGAAACAACGAGGAAAGTCGTGACCAGTTAAACAGGTCATCCAGCTTGGTCACCACCAGACCGGAGTTGCCGAACGACTCGCGGTAGTGCGTGCCGGGCTTTAATTCAGCAATACTGTTGACAGGTTCACTCACCGGCTTTGATATTGTTCATTGATTTTATCATAGTACCTGCGCGGCACCACGGGTTTAAAGTCAGTCGTCTGTGGCCTGGGTTTCACCCCATCCAAAAAGCCCTTACGCCAGGCATAGGCTAAGCCCAGGGCAAGCACGAGAATGAAAACGGTCATTTCCAACGCCAGCCATATCCCCCATTCACCGCCTGTTGCTTCCTGGGCGGACTGATCGGTGAAGGTCGTAATCCACGGAAACAAAAAAACGATTTCGACTTCGAACAAGAGAAAAATCAGGGCGATGATGTAGTACCGAACGTTAAACTGTACCCAGGCCGAGCCTTGCGCCTGCTCCCCACTTTCATAGGAGCTCAGTTTTTGCTCGCCCGGCCGGTTGGGGCGTATCAATCGGGAAACGAATAACGCAGCGCCCACGAACAACAAGCCTCCCAACAGGAACATCAGCACCTCACCCCACGCCTGCCCGTAATTTGATTC
Organism: Cyclobacteriaceae bacterium; assembly: GCA_036771215.1. Taxonomy (GTDB): domain Bacteria; phylum Bacteroidota; class Bacteroidia; order Cytophagales; family Cyclobacteriaceae; genus ELB16-189. The sequence goes on along the minus strand of DAIPHR010000042.1, from coordinate 17,008 downwards.
TGTCATGCGAGGTAAAGATACAGAACACGTTTTGTATTGCGATCAGGGCTTTGCCGGCTCCTGTGGAGAGGCTCCCACAACTCAATTTTGTTGCCATCGGGCTCCAGCACCCAACCAAATTTGCCATACGGCTCCTCCTGCACTTCACCTACGATCTCCACTCCTTCACTTTTCAAGACTTGCATTAGTTCTACCAGATTTTCCACCCGGTAGTTCAACATAAAGGGCTTCTCGCTGGGTGAAAAGTACGGGGTGTCGCTTGCGAAAGGACTCCAAACCGTCATACCCGGTGTTTGCCCATCTTGCTCCTTCCAGTTGAACGTGGCGCCATACTCATCGATTGGTAAGCCCAGGTGCTTGCCGTACCACTCCTTGATTTTTTTTGGATCTGAAGTTTTGAAGAAAACTCCGCCCAGTCCATTTACGCGTTTCATTTTTTCGGTCGTTGATTTTTGAGATACTCATATTCTTCAACCCACTGTTGGGGCGTAACCTTGGCCGCCAGCTCCGCTATCAACGGCAAGGGTACATCTTTGGGCTTTTTAAACCGTATGCAACTTTTACCCATATCGAGTTTTTTTGCCGAATGTTTCTTCCAGGCCGTGGTGAACCATTCCAGCAGCTTACCCTGCAGACCCATGTGGTATACCGCAATGTGGTTTTTCTGAGAGGCGATGCTGATAAAGGGTAGTGCATCTGCCGGATTAACATGATAACCGGCTGGATAAAGCTTATGAGGCACGACATAGCTCAGCATGCCGTATTGCATGGTCTCCTCAAAACCTTTCGGTAAGCTTCGTTTAACAACCTTCCGAATCGCAGAAATAATCTCCGCGCGGTCGCCAGGCAGCATTTCAATATACTCGTTCGGAGTTTTTGCTTTGGATTGCATATAAAGGCAGGTAAATAATCTACCGATGTTGATCAATCAAGATCACGTTACCATCCGGATCGGTGAGGGTAATACTGGCGGGTCCCGTTGTTGTCTCATCCGCCATGGAGGTCAACTGAATTCCCTCTCGCGTCAGATGTTGTTGTATTTTTCTCACATCGTCAAAAGGGTCTACCACCTGTCCGCTTTCGTCCCACCCGGGGTTGAACGCGAGAATGTTTCCCTTAAACATACCCTGAAACAATCCCACCAGCGCATTGCCATTTTTCATAATGAGATAGTTCTTTTTCAGATCACCACCGATGGCGGTAAAGCCCAAATTTTCGTAAAACTCTTTTGAAGTCTGAATGTCCTTGACACTCAGGCTCACAGAAAATGCACCCAGTTTCATTTGTTTTGTTTGATGGTTGAGTTCGCGATGGTCGCCCTCACGTAAGTAAAATCCGCAGGAAAAGGAGGCAACCAGAGCCAGGAAAAAAATTCGTGTATTCATATGATGTAGGATGAGGTGGCCGGTAAAAACTCCTTTTTGGCGAACAGCCCCGCGCTTACCGAGGAATTAATTACTCCCACGGGGAACATTTCCATGAAAACGGTAATACAAAAGCGAAGTAAAAAATTCTGATCATACACCTCAAACTGAGATTTCAATTCCGCCAGTTCCTCCGGTGTGGCTCCGCTAGCCTTTTGCGACTCCGCATAATGCGCATACATTTTTTCAATGTAGTCGGTCGACATGTTTTGGTACATGAATTCCCAGACCGTGGCATAAACCAGGCTGCCCACGAGCGTGATCAGCAATCCCACCTGCAACCCCTTCCAATAGGTAATGGCCCCGGACCGGTGGTTATCGCGGTAAGACTTGATCCCAAAGAAGATCACGGACAAGGCCACCACCATGGTGGTGTACCCCAGGAGCTCACCGCTTTCAAAATTCAAGGAGCCTTTTTCATACAAGGGCATGGTGATCATCAGCATGACCCCCACGATGGCACCTGCGATAAGGCCGTAGACGAGAACAATTTTTTTCATGGCTTTTTGTTGTTTGCCGCCCAAAACACGGTTTACGCCCCACCAAAACCTTCACCCGAACGGGTGATTTATCGAAAAGTAGCAGAAATCAGCCGAAAGAAGGAGCGCAAGATTCAAGATTCCAGACTTGACCGAATTTGAAATCCGGGCTTCAGCAGGCCTTAGGGAATGAGCCGTAACTGCTTCGCCCGCTGGACGGCCTGGGTCCTGCGGCTCACCTCCAGCTTGAGAAACAGGTTGGACGTGTGTGTTTTCACGGTATTGAGTGATACAAATAGGTGGTCGGCAATCTCCTGGTTGCTAAGCCCCTCGGCCATCAGCCCAAGTACCTCATGCTCACGCTTGCTAATACCTAACCGTTGTAATTCAACTTCGTTCAGCACAAACGCTGGGCCCATGGTTACGATTTTCTTTCGGGTAAGCTTACGGCCGGCCCAAATACCCAACACAGTAAAGAACAACGCCACTGCCCCGAGGTAGAATTCAATGGACAAATCGCGGACAATAAACCGATATTCGATGAACTTGAGCACCAAAACCAGCGCAGCCAGGGCAACACCATAAAAGATAATGGTACGGGTCATGAATACTAGTCTTGCAGAGGGCGTTTTTTGATCATGCCTCCTTTGATGTCATTCACACTGTTTTCCACTACAAATGCGTTTTCATCAATTTTGGCTATCTCGGTTTTCAGTTTCTGCAACTCCAGGCGGGTAATCACCGAAAAAATCACATCATGATCTTTGGCTTGGTGTCCGCGCTTACCATACCCACTCGTACCCTTCAAAATGGTTACCCCCCGGCCCATCGTTTCGATGATCGCCTTTTGAATTTCCTGACTCTTGTCTGAAATGATGATTACACTGGTGTACTCCTCAATGCCGTGCACCACAAAATCAACTGTTTTGGAAGCTACCAGGTACGTTAGAATGGCATAGAGGGCTGTCTCCATATTGATGAGGTAAGCCGCCACGGAAAATATGATAATGTTAAAGATCAGGATGATATCGCCAACCGTGAGGGTTGTTTTTCGGCTTGAATAAATGGCCAACACTTCAGTTCCGTCAATTACGCTGCCACCGCGTATGGATAACCCGATCCCCGCTCCCAGGAAAAACCCCCCGAAGACCGAAATCAACAACTTGTCTTCGGTGATGAGCGGAAAGTCGACCACGGCCAACACGCCAGCCAGAACAGCAACGGCTATCAGTGTTTTGATCGCAAATAGCCGTGAAACCTGGGTGTAGGCCACCAGGATGAAAGGAAGGTTAAGAAGCACCACCAGCCACGGAAGCGAAATGCCTGTGACGATGTGCGCGAGCAGTGAAATGCCCATGACACCACCATCCAAAAACTGGTTGGGCAGTAAAAAGCCTTTCAGGCCGAAAGCTGCTGACACCACACCCAGGCTAATAAACAGTGTATCTTTTAACGCGCGCACCCACTCCAACCGCTTAATTCGGAGCTCGCGTAATCTGTTAATTCGTGTTGTGGTTGACATTCGCCAATAATAGTAACTGACAGGATGCAGGGCAACCGCTGGTCAAAATCTTATCTCGCGGAGCCTCAAATAAAAACCAAAGCCGTTCTGCGCCAGTGGGGTTGCTCCGAGCCCCGTGGAATCATTCAAAACAACTAGCCCGCCCATCCCTCCCGATCCAGGCTGCGATACTGGATGGCCTCGGCCAGGTGTTCGATTTTGATTTCTTCCGTTCCGGCCAGATCCGCAATAGTGCGCGATACCTTCAAGATACGATCGTAGGCTCGGGCGGAAAGGCCCAATCGTTCCATGGCCGTCTTTAACAGTTTCACTCCGGCTTCATTAATGACACAAATCTCCTTCACCATGTTGCTCGGCATCATGGCATTGCAATAAATCGTGTCCTGGTTGGCAAACCGGCTGGTTTGCACTTCGCGGGCTCTCACCACCCTTTCGCGAATCACGTCACTTGATTCGCTCTGGCGTTGGGCCGTCATTTCATCAAAACTTACCGGCACCACCTCCACGTGCAAGTCAATCCGGTCCAGTAACGGTCCACTGATTTTACTCAGATACCGTTGCACCACACCGGGTCCGCAAACGCATTGTTTCTCCGGATGATTATAATACCCGCAGGGACAGGGATTCATACTGGCCACCAACATAAAGTTGGCAGGGTAATCGATGGAAACCTTGGCCCGAGAGATAGTTACCCGTCTCTCTTCCATCGGCTGCCGCATAACCTCCAATACGGTTCGCTTAAACTCCGGAAGTTCGTCCAAAAATAAAACACCATTGTGCGATAACGATATTTCACCCGGTTGAGGAATACCTCCCCCGCCTACGAGGGCCACATCGGAGATGGTATGGTGTGGGGAGCGAAAAGGCCGCGTAGTCAGCAGGGTTGCGTTGGAACCAAGCCTTCCGGCCACCGAGTGAATCTTGGTTGTTTCCAGTGCTTCGTTCAACGTCAGGGGTGGTAAAATGGTAGGCAAGCGTTTGGCCAACATGGTTTTGCCAGCCCCTGGCGGGCCAATCATGATTACGTTGTGACCCCCGGCCGCGGCAATCTCAAGGGCACGCTTAATGTTTTCCTGTCCCTGCACATCGCGGAAATCAGAATCATAATGATTGGCTTTATTCTGAAACACCTCGCGTGTATCCACCCGAAGCGGGTCGATTGTTCTGATTCCTTCAAAAAATTCGATTGCCTCTTTTAGTGTAGCGACTCCAAGAATGTCAAGATTATTCACAATGGCTGCTTCATTGGCATTGGATGTTGGCAGCATAAATCCGGTGAACGCATCTTTACGCGACTGGATGGCAATCGGTAGCACACCTCGAATGGGGCGCAACTCTCCGTCAAGTGACAACTCCCCCATGATGACATACTTTTCCAGTATTTCTGTTTTCATTTGACCGCTGGCCGATAAAATACATAAGGCAATGGGTAAATCGTAGGACGAACCTTCCTTCCTAATGTCGGCTGGGGCCAAATTAACCACTACCTTATTGCGCGGCATGAAGTAGCCGAGGCTTTTGATGGCCGATTCGATGCGATGCTGGCTTTCTTTAATGGCGTTATCCGGCAGGCCGGTGAGAAAAAAGCTTTTGCCCTGGGTAACATCTACCTCCACGGTTATGGTGCGGGCATCTACCCCGTGCACCGCGCTTCCAAAAGTCTTGGCTACCATTGAATGAAAAACTTAAGCCGTACGGCAAGATAGTGACGAAAAGTATTAAGCAGCCAGTGCTGTCTCAATCAGCAGGATGAGAATGTGGATTACCTTGATATGCACCTCTTGAATGCGGTCGGCATAACCCCCGTAGGGTACCCGGATCTCAACATCGGCAAGCGCGGCCAGCTTCCCTCCGGAGTTACCGGTAAGGGCTACCACTTTCATACCCCGTTGCCTGGCCTTTTCAGCTGCATTTAGCACATTGGCAGAATTGCCGCTGGTGGAAATGGCCAATAGTACATCCCCTTGGTTGCCGAGCGCCTCCAGGTAACGCGAAAAAATGTGCTCGTATCCATAATCGTTACCCACGCAGGAAATGTGGCTGGGGTCGGAGACACAAATGGCCGGAATGGCCTGCCGCGGTTCGCGGTACTTGCCTGTCAATTCTTCGGCAAAATGCATGGCATCGCAGTGAGAACCACCATTGCCGCAGGAAATAATCTTGCCACCTTGCATAATACTGGCGCTCATCAACTGAGCCGCTTGCTCGACCTTCGAAAGTAACTCGGGTGAAGTCATTACACGCTCCAAAACCGAAGCCGCCTGTTGTAATTCCTGAATAATGACGGCTTGGCTCATGTACGCGCAACCGGTTGCGTTTTTTTCTCCTTCTCTTGCAAATCGTACACTTTTGCTTTCAATGTGTTGTTTTCCTGTCGGAGATCATCGTATTCCTTTTTCGCATTGCGTGAATCAACCCACACATAAACAAAATCGGCAACCATCAGTAAAAAACCAAAAAAAGCAATGTACTTAAACCAGGAAATGAATGGTATGAGTCCGAGTAAATCAAGGTGACCATCGACCAACACCGTGAACAGGAAAACCAGGAACTGGTAGCCACCGAAGATGCCGTAAAAAACAAGACGGTTCTTATTCATTCCTCCTGGGTAAAATCCAAAAATAAGTATTTCGTTTGAAACGGTCAGGCCTCCATTTTTTGAATCTCGCTTAACCGTCTGTAAAGGCCGTTCATTCGATTGAGGTCCTCATGGGTGCCCCGCTCGACAATCTCCCCATTTTGAATCACGATGATTTCATCGGCATGCAGAATAGTGCTGAGCCGGTGCGCTATAACCAGCGAGGTTCGGTTGCGCATCAAGTTCACCAGTGCATCTTGTACCAGCTTTTCGGATTCCGAGTCGAGTGCCGAGGTTGCCTCATCTAAGATCAGAATGGGTGGGTTTTTGAGCACGGCCCGGGCAATGCTTAGCCGCTGCCGTTGCCCGCCCGACAATTTTGATCCCCGTTCACCGATTACGGTTTGGTACCCTTTTTCCGTTTGCATGATGAAGTCGTGCGCGTTGGCGATTTTGGCGGCTTGCATCACATCGGCCTCTGACACGTGCGGCAGGCCAAACGCGATGTTGTTGAAGATGGTATCGTTAAAAAGAATCGACTCCTGGGTAACCACGCCCATCTGCTTTCGTAAGGACTCAATTTCGTAGTCTTTCAGCGAAACACCATCGAGCAACACCTCCCCTTGCGTGGGGTCATAAAACCGCGGCACCAGGTCGGCCAAGGTTGATTTACCGCCTCCGGACGGACCTACCAACGCCACCGTCTTACCTTTCCTGATCCTAAGGCTGATGTTTCTTAACACCAATTCTTTTTCGTAGGCGAAGCTTACGTTGCGGAGTTCAATTTCACGGTTAAATGAGGTGAGCGTTTGAGCATCGGGCTTGTTCTCAATTACAGGCTGTAGATCAATCACATCAAAAACGCGTTTGGCCGAGGCAATTCCCTTTTGCAACGAGGTAATGCCATTCGAGAAATTCTTGGCCGGCTGGATGATCTGGGCAAAGAGCGCAAGAAAAACGATAAACTTCGTGGCATCTAGTTGCTCGGTACCATTAAGTACCAGGCGCCCGCCAAAATACAGAATGCCCGCCACGATGATGATTCCTAACACTTCCGAAAGAGGTGATGATAACTCATTCTTCTTGCCTATGGAATAGTTAAGCTGGCGGTATCGGTCGTTTTCTTGCTCCATATTTTCGAGGATGTAGGTTCGGGCAGTATACGCTTTCACCACGCGCATGCCGCCAAAGGTTTCATCCAGAATATTCACCATGCGGCCCATTGCCCGTTGGCTTTCATCCGCCTGCGGACGCAAGCGCCTGATAATGGCCGCCACCACCCCGCCTGTTATCGGCAGGACCACCAACGTAAACAACGTAAACTTGAAAGAAATGAAAAACAACGCTCCAAAATAGACCAGGATTGTAATCGGCTCTTTAATCACCGACTTAAAATAATTCAACACCGTATTTTCAATCTCGCCCATATCGCTGGTAAACCGGGAAATCAGGTCACCCTTCCGCTGGTTGTTAAAGAACCCGATCTGCAGACGGGTTACATTGTCAAAAAAATGAGCACGCATTTTCTTCACCACTTCGGTTCGAATGCGGGTGGCGAGTAAACGCTCCAAAAACCGAAACGTATTGCCGATGGCATAGGCCGATACGAGGCAAATACACACGAATAACAAGGCAGCCGGCTTGCCATACTGCAAAATCACAACTGAAAAATAATGTTTGAACACAGCCAGCACGAACTCAATACTGATTTCCACGGATGGTAATGGCTCAATTTGCGTCACATTCACTTTATCGAACAGCACATTGAGCAGCGGTACGAGCAACCCAAAGCTGATGGCCGTAAAAAAAATACCGACAACCGAGTAGACCAGAAACAGCAGGAACCGGGGGCCGAGATTGCGGGAGTAGCGTAATACGCGCAGAAGGGTGCTCATCATCAGAATTCGTACGTGCGTGAGGCAATATTACAACGCAAAGCTACAGAAGTTGCCGTTGTATTAACGTTGGCAGCGGGTAAGTCGGACTCACTTTGACGAAATAAGAAGTGAAAATCCAAAAAAACATTGTGGCGCACCTGATAGGAGGCCAGCACATTTCCATAGGTAATGCGCTGAGCCACGCCCTGCCCGATGGCATTGTCATACTCCTGCTGTCGCGTCTGGTTGTTCTTGAGAATATCACCTCCCCAGTTTTCATTGGGTCCGTCCAGTCCCTTACGAGCGAAAAAGCCGGTAGCTGAAATCTGTAAACGGGGCAGCGGCTGGTATCGCATAATGGCCACCAACTCGGTGAAATTCGCACCCAACGGGTGGCCGATCGGCTGACGATAATGGGAGTAGCTGGCATACTGCGTACTGTGTGAAAATGTGAATGGTCGCACCAGATTAATCTCCAGCTGCAAATCGAGGTTATCGATGCCCGCCACGTCAATATATTTTAATCCACCCTGTAGCGCAAACTTGTTTGCCCACCATCCGTTCCCTGCGCGCAGTTCATCAATCTTCAGTTCATCCAACACGGCCTGGCCATACAGCGACAAGCCGCGCGCGACAATCCATTTGAAATCCATTCCCACCATGGCGTTGTCGCCACTGCTCCCCGACTGCTGTTCGACCGCACGCATGAAAATAATGGGGTTGAGGTAGCTCGGATCGAACGTGTTTTGGTTTACCGAATCTTTCGGGCTGTATACCACCGACTCAAAAAGCCCGAGGTTCAACCGCTTCCCAATATTGATGCTCACGTGGTGCATGGCCATATACTTCTCTGGGTATCGCGCACCCGAAAAAGGTCGTTGATTGTCGGCCGTCATGCGATTGAACTGAAAAAGGTAATTCAGTTTCCACACCTTTACGTTTGTTCTAAAGAAAAGATTCGGGGCGGCAAAATCGGATTGAAAGAATGAGCGAAAGCCGGGGCCCACCCGTGTGCGGTCCTGCCCAAACTGCATGTAGATGCTCTTACTCACATTGAAATCAATGTAGGCGCGGGCATGAAGGAAATCAACACCGCCATTCTTGTAGGTTTTCCAGAACCCCTCATGTGGCACCACGCCTTGCGTGTCGATATAGTCATTCACGAAGGACGGAACCCGCATCTGGTTTTCTGTAACCAGTGTGTAAAATCCAATTTTACGATCAACCATGCCGCGGAGCTCGATTCCTCGCGTATTGATATACAAGGGTTCGTCTAGCCGGCTATCCGTTCCCAACCCCAGATACAGCACTGGGTTCACATGTAAGTCAAACTCAGTATTGTCGACAAAAAACATATCTGATTTTTTCCTGTACAAGCCTTTCAACACCGGCTTGCGGCTATCGTTGGTGGTGGCACGGCTCCACTCCCAACTATCGTTTCGGAGGTATTCGTAGTTAAACTGGTCGGCCCGCGAGTTGAAAACCTCACTCCGTTTTTTCAGTGAATCGCCATAAGCCACCAACTTGTCGCGCTTATAGGGTTTTACCGTGGTGAAAAGCTCAGGCGCAATCCGGCCAGATTTGATTTCATACCGATCGACCCAGTGGTAATAGTCGTCATTGAGGGATACGTTGGTGCTTTGGGCCTGGCTATACCCAACAACAAGTGCAAATAGAATGGCGAAGAAACACCTCATTTCCTGATGGTGGTTAAATGGTGCACAGTAGTTCGGGCGATTTCGGGAAAACTGGTCAACAGTTGGCGGTCGTAGGTAATTAGCGGGACATCAAACTTTTTGGCCAGCGCCACATATTCGCAATCGTAAGCAGAACATCGCGAAGTGGCAACCAGGGCCATTACCTCCGCTGAGTTCACTTCATAGTAACCGAATTCAAAACGCCTTTCTTTTTGTTCCAGAATCCAAGTGATTTGTTCCAGTGTAAGCCATTGTTTTCGCAAGTAAGCAGCTAATAAATTCCGGAACTCACTGCGGCAAAGTTCCACGGTAACCCAAATCGGATCCCGGAGGCCCAACTCTTCAACTTCATCAGCGTAAGGACTTGGCGTGTAGGCATACGCAACCAAGTTAGCATCCGCAACAATCATGACCGGCCCGATTCAATCGCCTCCCGGACTTCCTCCAGGGAAAGAGCGCCTTTTGCCATCTTTCTTGCGGTTCTGGCCTTGTCCAAAAACTCCTCCGCGTCTTGGTCCCGCATCGACAAGTAACGTTGCAATCCGATGATAATTTCGTTGTTGAGACTCCTGCCGTTTCTTTTTGCCCTGCTTTTAAGGACCTTAACCAAAGAGTCCGGCACGTTCTTAATCGTCACGCTGGCCATAAAAAAACCATTTTGGTTGCAAAATACAACCATTTTGGTTGCACGTCAAATTCCTTCTTGCACAGCCCTTGTTTATAGGGAGCAAACCCTTACTTTTGCAGTCCTTTAAGCGTAAAACAGATGAAAAAAGGCATTCACCCCGAGTATAGAGACGTGATTTTCTGGGATACCAGCTCCGATCACAAGTTTATGTCCCGCTCTACGCTCAACACCAAAGAAACGATTAAGTGGACGGACGGCAAGGACTACCCGGTGATCAAAGTCGAGGTTAGCTCCGCCAGCCACCCCTTCTTTACCGGCAAAAAGATGTTTGTAGATACGGCAGGCCGCGTTGAGAAGTTCCAGAAGAAATACGGCAAGAAGGCGTAAGCCTCTGCCAACGGTATTGCCAAGCTGTTTTTTTGAAAGGCTCCCGGTTTCCGGGAGTCTTTTTTTTGCCGGCCGCTGACCGCAAAAAGAAATGAAAAGAGTATGCACCATACCTCCTATTTTTAGGCCATGAACATCGTGTTGTACGATCACCCGGCTGCCCGACAACAACTCCTGCCCTTCACGTTCACCCGACCCTTGGGTGATTTGCGCATAGGCATTCTGACCATAGCTGAAAAGTGGCAAAAACACTTGGGCGGTTCAGTGAGTTTTCTGACCCAGGCATACTTGCAGCCGAAATTTGGCGCCCGCTTCACAACCGACAACCTGATTGTTCACGGAGCGCTGTGCCCGGACGAAAAACTTGTTGAACGCATTCGCGGATTGAAAATGGGTGAAGGTCTGTATCACCAGCAAACCGTGCTGGCCTACCGCACAGCCGAAGATGAATTACCGGAAGTACTCGGCACGGGCATGACCGAGTATGCAGGCCCATTCACCCTGGTTGATCAGCCCTGGAAGATTTTTCAACACAACGCGGAGCAATTGCGGGCTGACTTCAAGCTGATCACAAACGGGCGCACGTCACAGCCGATCACTGACCCGCACACGCGGGTGTACAACCCAAATGAAATCTTTATCGAGTCCGGTGTTGAGATACGCGCGGCCTTACTAAATGCCGAAGCTGGCCCGATTTACCTGGGGCGCAACTCCCAGGTGCAGGAAGGCGCGCTCATCAAAGGACCATTTTCGTTGGGCGAAGGATCGGTCGTGAACATGGGAGGAAAGATGCGGGGCGACTCCACCATTGGCCCCCACTGCAAAGTCGGGGGCGAAATCAGTAACTCGGTGCTTTGGGGCCATAGCAACAAAGCGCATGACGGATTTCTTGGAAACTCGGTTTTGGGCGAATGGTGCAACCTGGGCGCTGACACCAATACCTCTAACCTCAAAAACAACTACGAGCCGGTAAAACTTTGGAGTTATGTGCAGAACAAGTTCATCAGCACAGGATTTCAGTTTTGCGGGTTAATGATGGGCGATCATAGCAAGTGTGGCATCAACACCATGTTTAATACCGGCACCGTGGTGGGTGTGGGTGCCAATATCTTTGGTGATGGCTACCCACGCAACTTCGTACCCTCATTTGCCTGGGGCGGGGCAGCCGGGTTTACCACGTTTACACTGGCCCGTTCGTTTGAGACAGCCGCCCGTGTGATGGAGCGCAGGAAACAAACACTGACCGAAGCGGACAAAGCCATACTAACCACCGTATTTGAGCAAACGGCAGTGGAACGTATTTGGGAAAAGAAAGCATGAGGTTCGCAGACATACCCGGACTATCCGACATCAAAACCAATCTGGTGCGCTCGGTGCACGAGAACAAAATCCCGCATGCGCAATTACTGGCGGGTCGCGATGGTTCCGTGAATCTGCCGCTGGCGCTGGCCTACACCACCTTTCTCCACTGCCAAAACCGCCAGGCCGATGATGCGTGTGGAACTTGTGCCGCCTGTTCCAAGAGTCTCAAATACATTCATCCCGATACCCATTTCGTTTTCCCGTATTCTAATGTCGACAATGACAAGGATGAAGAACGGCTAAAAGCCGAACTTCTTAAAAGTTGGCGCCAGTTTCTGACCGAGCAGCCGTTTGGCAATATTGAAGACTGGACAGCCTTCCATGGCAGCGAGGATAAACAGGTATTGATCTCACGCGAAGAAAGTAGGGAAATCATTCGCTCGCTTGCGTTGAAGCCGTTTGAAAGCCGGTTTAAAGTGATGCTCATCTGGCAACCGGAATACATGCATCCCGCAGCAGCGAACGGCATTTTAAAAATTCTGGAAGAGCCATCGTCCTTCACCATTTTCCTGCTGGTGAGCAATGCGGATGAGCGGCTACTGCCCACCATCGTATCGCGCACACAACGGGTAACGGTGCCCTTGTTGCCCGATGACGAGGTGAAAACTTTTTTGGCACCGAGGGTTGACGCTGGGCGCCTGCCTGGCCTGGTGCAACTGGCGGAAGGTAACTTAAACCGCGGCTTGCAATTGATTGACCGCGAAGACAACCCCACCACGGAAAAATTCACCCAGTGGATGCGGGCCTGTTTCAAACGGGATGCCATTCAACTGCTTACCCTGGCCGATGACTTTCATGCGGCCGACAAAATGGACCAGCGCAATATGCTCACGGTAGCGCTAACGATGATGCGCGAATCGCTGGTACACCTGAGTGAAGCCCCGTTGCTGCGCGTGCAGGGTAACGACTTGAAGTTTGTTCAGGACTTTAGCAAGGTGTTGAACGTACCCAAAATTGAAAAGGCTACACACCTGCTGAATGAAGCTTATTTTCACCTGGAACGAAACGGTAGTGCCAAGATGATTTTCATGGACCTGAGCCTGCAGTTGTCCGGATTGTTAAAAGCTAGTCGTTAACGCACCTTTTGGTATTTTTGCCCGCGAATTTTCTACGCTATGAAAAACGTTCTGCCCATTCTTACCCTTTTAACCGCTCTTTTTGTGATGACCAGTTGTGCCCAAAAAAATGATTATGTGGTGACCATTAAAACCAAGTATGGTGATATGACGGCCATCCTGTACGATGAAACCCCGAAACACAAGGAAAATTTCATTAAGCTCGCCAAAGACCATTACTTCGACAGTTTGCTCTTTCACCGCGTGATCCAGGGTTTTATGATCCAGGGGGGTGACCCCGATTCGCGCCAGGCCCAACCCGGGCAGCGGCTGGGTTCAGGGGGGCCCGGCTACACGGTAGATGCCGAGTTTAATACAAAATTCTTCCACGAAAAAGGTGCCCTCTCCGCTGCGCGCATGGGCGATCAGGTCAATCCCACGAAGGCCTCCAGCGGAAGCCAATTCTACGTGGTGCAGGGCACCGTGGTAACGCAGGAGAATCTCGATGCCTTAAAAATCGACCAGGCAAAGTTCGGACAGGCCTTCCAGCAGTGGATGATGAATGCCGCCAACAAGCCCAAGATTGATACGCTGAATTCGATCTACATGAAAGGTGACATGGCCGGCTATCAACGTGCCGTGTTTGCCCTGGCCGGTGAAATTGAACAACAAACCGGAATCAAAGTAACCAAAGACATATCGCCCGAGATGACTAAAGCTTATACCACTGTGGGTGGCGCGCCACACCTCGATGGCGGCTACACCGTTTTTGGTAAAGTGATTAAGGGTTTGGAGGTGATTGATAAGATTGCCGCACAGCCCCGCGACCAGGCCGACCGCCCGTTGGAGGACATTCGCATGTCGGTGACGGTAGAAGAAATGTCGCGCAAGAAGATCACTAAGGAGTTTGGCTACGTCTACCCTGACTCAAAATAAAATCCGGTGAATGTACTGGTAACAGGCGCAAACGGGCTGCTGGGCCAGAAACTGGTTCAATTGTTACAGCGCGACCCGGGCGTACACGTGATCGCCACCGGGAAGCGTCCGCTGTCACTTACCCGCGGTGTTTTTCATCCACTGGACATCACGGACGAACGGCAGGTGCAGGACGCTATGGAGCAGCATCGGCCGGATGTCATCATCCACACCGCTGCGATGACGCAAGTGGACGCCTGTGAAACTGACCGGGAGAATTGCTGGAAAACCAATGTTGATGCGGTTGGCCATCTCACCCGTTACGCACCACGCGTTTGTCATTTTATTCACCTCTCTACGGACTTCATCTTCGATGGAAGTCACGGACCACTCGATGAATCGGCCCAACCTAATCCCGTTAACTTTTATGGAGAGAGTAAACGGGCAGGTGAAGAGGTAGTACAAAAATCCGGGCTTCGGTGGGCAATTCTGCGCACCGTCTTGGTCTATGGGGTCAGCGAAGACATGAGTCGCTCCAACATTGTACTGTGGGTCAAGAAAAGCCTGGAGGAGGGAAAAACAATTCAGGTGGTTAACGATCAATGGAGAACACCCACCCTGGCCGAGGATCTCGCGCAAGCCTGTGTACTGGCACTAAAGAAAAACGCCACTGGAATTTTTCACATATCCGGTGAGGAAATGATGACTCCGCTGGACATTGCACGGCAAACTGCCGAATTTTTCGGTCTCAATGCCTCACTAATCAAAACAGCCGACTCTTCCACTTTCACTCAGCCCGCCAGGCGGCCGCCTAAGACCGGGTTTGTGATTACCAAAGCAAAAACTCAGTTGGGCTATCAACCCCATTCATTCACCGAGGGGTTGGCGTTAATTCGCGATCAACTGGCCAAACGGCAACAGTGACGGCCCGCATACGAAAAATTCCTCTTTCGTATCCCCGGTCTTTTTTCAATCTTGGCCGACTAACAACAACTACGCTATGACGGCACGCGGACAATGGGCATCGAAGTTTGGATTTATCATGGCAGCCGCGGGCTCGGCCGTGGGATTGGGGAATATCTGGCGCTTCCCCTACCTCACAGGCGAGAATGGCGGAGCCGCTTTTGTGCTCGTTTACATTTGCTGCGTTGTGCTTGTGGGTGCCCCCATGCTCATCAATGAAATTGCTTTAGGCAGGCTTACGGGCAAAAACCCGGTTGGGGCTTTTCAAAGTACCGGTGCCAACTCATTATGGACATTCTTCGCTGGGGTTCTGCCATTAATGGTGACGTTCGTGGTGCTCAGCTACTATAGCATCATTGCCGGGTGGACCGTTGGTTACATCTTCACCTCGCTTTTTTCCTTACACACTTCGTTTACTGAGTTTATTGCTGATCCGACTATTGTAGTGCCACTGGGTGCGTTTGTCATTTTAGTTACTGTGCTAATCGTACTCGGTGGCGTTTCGGGTGGAATTGAAAAAGCAGCCAAAATTATGATGCCGGCCCTTTTTATCCTTCTCATCATTGTCATCATCAGAAGCGTAACTTTGCCAGGTGCAGGAAAGGGAATAGAGTATTACCTCATCCCTGATTTTTCCAAGATCACTGGCATGGTAGCACTTAAGGCTTTAACCCAAGCCTTCTTCTCGTTGGGCGTAGGTTGGGGTATGATGATTACCTACGGATCGTACTTGCCAAAAACACAGAACATTGTGACATCCAGTTTGTGGGTTGGCGCAATGGATACGTCCGTGGCATTGCTGGCAGGCCTCATGGTATTCCCTGCAGTGTTTGCCTTCAACATGTCGCCCAGCGAGGGACCCACACTGGTGTTTAGCGTACTCGCGAATATCTTTCAGGAGATGCCGCTGGGCAACATCGCAGGTGCGTTGTTTTTCCTCCTGCTATTTCTGGCCGCCATCACATCTACCATTTCCATGCTGGAGGCGCCTTCGGCTTACTTTATGGACACGCGCAAATGGTCGCGCAAGAAAGCGGCCTGGACCGTGGCGGTGGTGGCATTCCTTTTCGGTATTCCCTCTGCCCTTTCGAACGGCAGCTCACCTTTCTTCACCGAGCTTCATATCAATCTTTTCGGAACGGAGAAACACGGTTTTATGGATATCATGGACTATCTCTTCGGCACGCTGTTCATGATGGTGGTCGTGCTGGCCACGTGTTTGTACACCGGTTGGTTTATGAAGACGGATCGACTGGTTGGCGAAATTCAGCAAGGCTCACCCGGTTTTACAACACCCATCTTGTTCGGGCTTTCACCGGCCAGCATCTGGCGTTTCGCCCTTCGGTTTTTGTGTCCGATTATTATTTTACTGGTGATCTTGAACATGTTTGGGGTGTTTGGAGGCTAGCTATCCCATTTGTATTCAATAAATTCGGCAAGAAAAAAGCCCCCGCGATGGCAGGGGCTTTTTGTTATCGGACAGCAACCGCTTAGTTACCCTTCGCGCGCTTTTCCATTTCTTTATCGAACGTCTCCTTGAACTTCTCGTAGTCGTAGTCAATCTTCAAACGCTCATCCTTGGACAACCGCTCGTTGTATTGCTTTACCAGTTCATCGGCTGAAAGCTCAATGGCGATGTAGGTCTTGAAGGCACCAGAAGAAGTCTTCACTTGCTTTTCGCAAATGGTGCGGATACCGGTCAGCGTCTGTTCCACCACCTCACGGTTGAGGCTCTCGAAACGCTCCTCCACATCTTCTTTGTTGTTCATCTCGCGGCTGTTCACGTAGTTATCCGTCACCGTCTTCACCGTAGTGCTGATGGCCTGAGCCAAATCGTTACGGGCGTTGGTGAGGGCCTTTTTCTTGGATGTCACCAGATCTTGAGACTCGCCCAACGAATTGGCGCGGAATACTTTGTTAGAGGTGAAGTAATCTGAGCCCGAGCAAGGAATGTTCACTTCTTCTTCGCCTTTGGGCAGTTTCTCAGCCTTTTTACAGCCTACCATAGCAACGGTGGCCAGCAAGGCAACGAAAGTCGACAGTCTAAACAGCTTTTTCATATCCATTTTTACGTTTGGTTGTGCAAGTTAGCTAAATACAATTTACAGGCCAGTTTATTTT
>DAIPHR010000041.1:0-17912 GCA_036771215.1 Cyclobacteriaceae bacterium | reverse complement strand
AGATGGGCAGCGCGATGCTGGCCGGCTGGCTGGAACGGGGCCTCACTGACGCCGTGGTGGTTGAACCCCATGCGCCGGAGGTCGCTGCCCTTCCCGGGCATGTCCGTGTGGTTGCGGATGCCGCCGCTATTCCGGCTGATTTCCGCCCCGCGGCGGTGGTGGCTGCAATCAAGCCCCAGGAAGCGCTGGCCAGCCTGCCCGCCTATGTACGGTTTGCTGGGCAGGGTGCCTTGTTTCTTTCCATCATGGCCGGGCGTTCCATCGCTTCCATGCAGGCGGCGCTTGGTGCTGGCACGGCGGTAGTACGCGCCATGCCCAATACGCCGGCTGCCATTCGCCAAGGTTTCACGGCGGCCTTTGCTGGGCCGGGGGTGACGCCGGCGCAAAGGGCGCTCGCGGATGCCTTGCTGGCTGCCATTGGCGAAGTGGCCTGGGTGGAAAAGGAAGATCAGATCAATCCCGTGACTGCGATTTCGGGCGGTGGCCCGGCCTATGTCTTCCTTTTGGCCGAGGTATTGGAGGCAGCGGCGGTAGAACAGGGCTTGCCGCGCGATTTGGCGCGGCGTATGGCACGAGCCACTGTAGCGGGCTCTGGCGCGCTATTGGGTGCCAGGGATCAGGACGCCGCTGATTTGCGCCGCGCCGTGACAAGCCCCAAGGGCACCACGGAACGCGCGCTGGCGGTTCTTATGGAACCTGATGCATGGCCCAAGACAATGTCGCGTGCCATTCAGGCGGCCACGGATCGGGCGAGGGAATTGGCGGGATAAAGGAAGACAGGCGATGCAGCTCGGTCGGGCAGCTTTCAACCCCATTACGGACCGCGAAGCGGCGAAGCGATATTTCGCAAGCACCGTGGCGCGGGTAGAAGTTGAAACGCATTCCTATTGCAATCGCCGCTGTTCCTATTGCCACAATGTCGTCGGCGACCGCTTGGGCGAAAATGTGCGCATGGAAGAACCCGTCTGGCGGATGGTGCTGGATAACCTTGCCGAGATCGGCTACCGCAACAACTTCGTAATGAATAGCTACAATGAACCCTTGGCGGATCGCGCCATTCTGGATCGCATCCGGGAAGCGCGGGTAGCAATGCCCAATGCCAAGCTGATGATCTACACGAACGGCGATTATCTGGACCCGGCTTATATCGAATCCTTGGCTGAAGCCGGGCTGAATTACATGCATATCTCGATACATATGCGCAAGGATGACAGGTATTCGGACATCTATGCCATCAACCGCATGCTTGAAATCTCCGTGCGCGCGGGCATTGCGGCGCGCATCCGCGCCATCCGTTCCAATGAGTACATCATCGCAGCCATGCCGCATCCGCGCCTGGAAATTGAAACCCGCGCGATCAACTTCATGCGCAATGGGACCGACCGCGGCGGCCTGTTGCCGGACATCACGCCGGCGGCGAAACGCACCGCCCCCTGCTACTTCCCTTTCGCCCATTTCATCATCGGCTTTTCGGGCAATATCGTGCCCTGCTGCCACATCCGCAGCGACCGGCCGGAGCATCAAGATTGTCTGATTGGCAATTTGAACGATTATGGCAGCATCTTTCAGGCTTTCGCGAGCCAAAGGGCAGCCGGTTGGCGGCGCGAATTGGTAAGCGCTCGGGAAAAAAAGAAGCCCTGCGATACCTGCACCGCGGCCTTTCTGCAGGGTCCGGAAGCCGCCGCCGCGTTTGACCAGGCTTGGCGCGAACATGTGCTGCCTGCTGAAGCCCCAGCGCCGGCCCCGGTGAAATAGGCCGTAGGCGCCATATCCCCGCCATGAACGAAACTGCCACCGACGAAGCCCTGATCACCGCGCTCTGGCGTGTCATTGCTACGCATGGTTGGCCTGGGCTGACGATGCGCCGACTTGCCGCCGAAGCCGGCGCTGACACCGCGGCTTTGCGGGCGCGCTTCCCGACCAGACTTGATCTTTTGCTGCTGCATGGCCGGGTGATGGATCAGGGCGTACTGGACGGCACCATTCCGGGCCAGGGTGGGTCTGCGAGGGACCGGATTTTTGATGTCCTGATGCGCCGGCTGGATGCCATGCAGCCGCATCGGGACGGCATTTTGCGCCTGTTCGACGATATGCGCCGCGACCCCGCGTTGGCGCTGGCGCTCGCGCCTCATATAGGCATTGCCATGCGCTGGATGCTGGAAGCGGCTGAGGTTGAGGCGAAAAGCTGCGAAGCGCGGCTGCTGGCGCTTGGCCTTGCCGGCGTATGGCTTGCCACCGTCAGGGCCTGGGCGCGCGATGACAGCGCCGATATGGGCGCCACCATGGCCGCGCTTGATACCGCGCTTGACCGGGCGGAACGGATCGCCCGCCCACTTGGCCTGCTGCGGGGGGAAGCAGCGCCGCCTCCCGCTGAGGCGGCCACCGAAACTTCGTGACCTGGGGCTTAGGCGGTCTATACTGGGCGTTTATCACCGGAGGCCCTCATGAACGACCCCTTCAGCTTCAAGCCCAACCTCGACATGACCAAAATCATGGCCGAGTTTCGCTTGCCCGCCATGCCGGACATGACGGAACTCGCCAAGGCGCAGCAGAAAAATCTGGAAGCCATCACGGCGGCCAATAAGGTGGCGCTTGAAGGGGCGCGCGCGGTTGCCGAACGGCATATGGAAATTGTCCAGCAATCGGTTGCGGAAATGCAAACAGATTTAGGTCGAATGGGTTGCGAAAGTAATAATTCAAGCGCAATTCGGTTGCGGGCTTTTCACCGAGATATCCTGCAATCGTTTGAAATGAAAGGTGGGTGGTTATTGCCCTTAGTCCGCTCGCGTGAACCGCAGAAAATATGACCCCAAGCCGCAAGTCTGCACTTTTTGTATCTTGGTTGCGCAAAATCCAAGTTCTATGGCTTCCATCAGTTTTTCCGTCAATGCGCGTCCCCACACGGTGGACGTGGATCCCAAAATGCCCCTGCTGTGGGTGATCCGCGATGTAATCGGATTAACCGGCACGAAGTACGGTTGCGGTATTGCGCAGTGTGGTGCCTGTACCGTCCACCTCAATGGCGTGCCGGTGCGGGCTTGTTCATTACCCGTAACGGCTGCAGCCAATAAAGCCATCGTTACTATTGAGGGCTTGTCGGCCGACAACAGCCATCCGGTGCAGCAAGCCTGGATTGAGGAGCAGGTGCCTCAGTGTGGTTATTGTCAAAGCGGACAAATCATGGCGGCCACATCATTACTGAAGCGAAACGCCAACCCGACTGACTCGGATATTGATGCTGCCATGCAGGGACATGTGTGCCGGTGCGGAACTTACCCGCGCATCCGCAAGGCCATTAAACTGGCGGCTCAAAAAATGAAAAACCCGCCTTCCAAATCCTAAACGGAAAAGGTCATGACAACCAAAACCATTTCGCGAAGAAACTTTATTAAGCTCAGCGGCATGACGGGCACGGCCCTCACGCTGGGCATTGGATTTTCCGCATTAGGAAAGGACTCGCCCGTGTTAACCGCAGCACTGGCGGAAGCCCAAAATATTGAGCTGAACGCCTGGATCTCGATTGACACCGCGGGGACAGTAACCATCATCAACCACCGGGCGGAGATGGGCCAGGGGTCTTTCCAGGCCGTGCCTCAGATTATTGCTGAAGAACTGGAAGTGGATTTGAATCAGGTGAAAATTGTTTTTGCCCAGGGCAGCCAGACCAGGTACGGAAGCCAGATCACGGGCGGAAGCTCTACGGTGCGTGGTTCTTACAAACGCCTGCTGCGACTCGCAGCTTCGGCCCGCGAGATGCTGTTGGAAGCTGCCTCACGCAAATGGAATGTGGCCCGCACCGAATTGGTAGCGGAAAATGGCCGGGTTATTCACATCACACCAGGCGAGGCAATATCGTATGGCGACCTGGTGGCCGATGCGGCCAAGTTTCAGCCGCCATAAGAGGTAAAACTGAAATCGCCCCGCGACTACAAGGTTCTTCGCAAGCCCATGCCGCGTCAGGATATTCCGATGAAGACCAATGGGCAAGCGGTGTTCGGCATTGACAAAAAAATTCCTGGCATGCTGTATGCCGTAGTGGAACGAAATCCTCGGTTTTTGGGCAAGCTCAAAAGTTTTGACGACTCCGCTGCCAAGGCAATGCCCGGTGTAAAGCACATTCTGCCTGTAAAAATGCGGGTGTTCAGTCACGACCGGGAAGGTGTTGCGGTGGTTGCCGATTCGCTTTGGGCCGCCCTACAGGCGCGCAAAGCCCTTAAGGTGGAGTGGGATGATACGGCCTTTCCCCACCACAGCTCGGAACAACTGTATACACAAATGCGCGAGGATGTCAAAAACAAACCGGCCTTGTCATTTCGCACCAAGGGTGACTTCAAGCGCGCATTTGAAACCTCTGCCAAAAAACTGGAAGCCGTATACGAAACGCCTTACGAGGCGCACGCGTGTATGGAACCCTTAAACTGCATCGCCCATTTTCAAAACAACAAGCTTGAGATCTGGGGACCGATTCAGGGACCCGATTGGGTGCAAGCCGATGTAGCCGATTTAATGGGGCTGAAACCGGAAGACGTCACGGTGAACATGACATTTCTCGGAGGCGGCTTTGGTCGGAAAGCGTTTCTCGATTATCCGCATGAAGCGGCCGTGATCTCAAAAGCCATCCAGGCGCCCGTCCAAGTTTTTTGGACGCGCGAAGATGACATGACCCAGGGACCGTTCCGGCCCGGCATGGTCTATCAATGCCGCGGGGGTCTGAGTGACCAAGGTAGACTGCAGGCCTTCGAAACACGGATGGCCGGGCAAAACATGGATCATCAAAATCCGGGAGCCGACAAGATGGCCTATAACAGCAATGTTACCGAAGGATTTTTGGAGACTTACCTCAACAGCATGCCGCATTACAGCTTCAGCGACATTCCGCTGGAGTCGCCCATTCCGGTGATGTGGTGGCGTTCCGTGTATTCGTCCACCAACGGATTTGCGTTTGAGAGCTTCCTGGACGAACTGGCGCATGCGGCCGGCACCGATCCGCTCGCCTTCCGTAGAAATTATTTTTGGGATGCCCGTTACCATGAACTGGCGAACCGGTTGGAGGAAGTCAGCGGTTGGAAAAACCGAAAGCCAAACGAAGGCTGGGGCGTGGCCATCACCGAATGCTTCAGCAGCATTGTAGGCGAAGTCGTAAAAGTCTCACGCAAGCCGGATGGCAAGATCAAGATCGACAAAGTTTGGGCCGTCATGGACTGCGGCTGGTATGTAAACCCCGACACCATTCGGGCGCAGGTAGAAGGCAGCATCATCATGGCGCTGGCAGCGGCAACCAAACATGAAGTCACCTTCAAGGAAGGTAAAGCCGTGGAGCGCAATTTTGACTCATACAAAATGTTGCGCATTACCGACAGCCCGGATATTGAAGTGCATGTGGTCGACAATGAAGAAAAAGCAGGTGGTGTAGGAGAGCCTGGGCTGCCACCGTTTACGCCAGCGCTGACCAACGCCATTTTTGATTTAACCGGCAAGCGTATTCGCAAACTGCCCTTTGCTCTGGAAGAAGTATAAAACAAGCTAACTATGAAGTATACGGTTCTCATTGGAGTTTTTTTGATCACGCTGTCTGCGTTTCAATCCAAACCGGGCTTTGACCTGAAGGCGAGCACGGCCAGAGGTAAGGAAGTTTACATAGCCTATTGTGTTTCGTGCCACATGGAAAACGGAGAAGGTGTTCCGGACGTATTTCCGCCTGTGGCCAAATCCGATTACCTGATGGCGGATAAAAAACGATCGATCCAACAAGTTCTGTATGGCATTACCGGTGAGATCAAAGTGAACGGAAAAATGTACAACACGGACATGACGGGTTTTGATTTATCCGACCAGGAAGTCAGCGATGTGTTGAATTACATCCGCAATTCGTTCGGCAACAAAGGCGGAGCCGTTACATCGGCAGAAGTAAAGGCGGCACGGAAATGAAAGCGAGTACCTGGATTTCCGTCCTGTTAATCGTGGCCCTGACGGCACTGGGCGCGGTGGCCCTGTACGATACGTTGTTCTCTCCACCCGAACACAGCCAGGGCATCATTGTAGAAAAGGTATTTGTGGCCGGGCACACCAAGAGTGGTGAAACTCCATATGGCGGTGTAAAACGCAGCCGTTATTTTGTTACCCACCAGCGCGATGATCAATGGGTGGCGTTTGTAAAGGTGGCAAGTGGTGATACGCTCCAGGTGCACTGCACCTCCGATCATTTCGAGGACAAAAACGTGGGAGACATTCTCCATTTTAAGAAATACGAGGGCCATCTATTGCATATCAAATTTCTGGCCCACAACGAAGAGGAAGAATAAACGGAAGGATTGAAAGATTTCACCACCATACAGAACGAATACCGGAAAACGGACTGGCAACAGCGAAAGGGCGCGGTGGCAACCGTAATAAAGGTGCATGGCTCGTCCTACCGAAGCCCCGGTGCCCGCATGTTGATTTGGGATGACGGGCGTTGGGCCGGTTCGATCAGTGGGGGCTGCCTCGAAGGCGATGCCTTGCGCAAAGCCCGCCAGGTCATGCGCGAACAAAAATCCCTGACGGTTACCTATGACACCCGCGAGGAGAGCAATCAAAATCTCGGCATCGGGCTGGGCTGCAACGGTGTCATTGATGTGTTGATCCAGCCGGTTGAGCAGGTGATGCCGGTAGTGGAAAAGGCGATGGAAGCCAACCGCCCACTGGCACTGGCTACGATTTTTGACGGTCCCTCAGCGGGTGAGTTACTGTTGTTGGACGGTGCAGGAGAAACGCTGTCATCCTCCGGGCAACTGCTGCAGCGCCTGGTGCAAGCTGATTTGATGAGTCTTTTCCTGAGTCGAAAATCATACGCCAAAATGGTCGAGGAAGGAATTCACCAGTACCCGGTGTTCCTGGAATTGATTCAACCGACTCCGCACCTCATTTTGTTTGGCGGTGGATTTGACGCCCGACCGGTGAGTCAACTGGCTAAATCGTTAGGGTGGCAGGTTGATGTGACGGATGAGTGCATTGCGCATATTGCCCCCGTGTTCTTTCCCGAGGCCGACAGGCTCGCCCTCTGCCAGCGCGAGTTCGTTGATCGCGATTTTTCAATCACCGGCTATACGGCATGCGTGCTCATGTCGCACAACTACGAATATGACCGCGATGTTCTCCGGAAGATCATCTTTTCGGATGCTCCCTACATTGGCTTGCTGGGCCCGCGCAAACGTTTTGACAAAATGCTGGCGGAGTTTCGTCAACAGGGGTTGACGTTGACCACCGAACAACTGCACCGCATACACTCCCCCATCGGACTTGACATTGGTGCCGAGGCACCTGATGAAATAGCCGTCTCCATCATTGCCGAAATCCAGGCACGATTTGCCAACCGCTCGGGTGGATTTTTGAAATACCACTCCGGGCCCATTCACCAGCGCAGCGCCACCGGTGAAGTACTAAAACAGGTATTTCTGTCGGATGAGCCGGAACAAAAAACAGCAACAAGCCGGTGAACTGAATTGATTTTTCTTTCCTTGACTTCAACCTTGGCACCATCAGGAAAAACGGCTGTGGTTGTGTTGGCAGCCGGAGCATCAACGCGCATGGGCACCTCCAAACAGCTGCTGCCCGTGCAGGGCGAAAGCCTGCTCCACCGGGCCGCCTCGACAGCAGTGCAGGCATCCGTGGGTGAAGTTTGGGTTGTTTTAGGATCAGAGGCAGAAAAACATTTACCGGAAATCCTCGATCTGCCGGTCAACACCATCATCCACCACGAGTGGCAGCGGGGCATGGGTAGCTCGATCAAGGCGGCATTGGCCCATGTGGCACCCCGATCGTATGATGCAATCCTTTTTATGGTTTGCGATCAACCGTATGTCACCCCCAACCATCTCGCCAATCTGATCGATGAATTGAATCAACAACCTTCGGTTTCCGTTGTGGCCTCTACGTATGGCGATTCGGTGGGCGTACCCGCTGTGTTCCGGTCCTCGCGCTTTGCTGAACTGGCGCAACTAAGCGATGAGGCCGGGGCGAAACGTGTGATTGAGGCCCGGCCGGAATCCACGCTAAAAATTGCGTTTGAGCGCGGCCTTTGCGATCTGGACACCCCGGAAGATTATCAACGGTTCCTTCATTCACCAAAGGTCAAACGTGACTAAAGCGGCCGCGTGGTTGCCATCTGTCGATTTTTCTTTTCTCCAGTGGCGTGTCCGTCTATTTTTGCGGAGATGATTCGGATTCTGGCTTTTTGTTTGGTCGCTAACGTTGCCTTCGGCAGCGTTCAACCGTATCACGTATTTGAAGAAGGTGGCCGCTATGGCATCAAAGATTCGGGCGGCCAGGTCGTTGTAGCCGCAACGTTCGATGCCTTGGGCTGGAGCGATGGGAGTTTTTCGGTGGCAGAGTACGTTACCGGATTTCGATCGGGCAACGCCTGGGGCCTTCTCCATCTGAAAAACCAGATTCTGCATCCGGCACAATTCACCGAACTAACACTGCACGGGGCTTACCTGAATGCGCGCAAATTTACGCCTGAGGGATGGCGTTCCGGTATATTAAATCTGCAGGGTAAAACCGTGATCGCCTTTGTCTATGATCACATCAAGTTGCATGGCATGCGGGCGGTGGTCACCATCCGGAAGAATGGGGAAATTCGCCAGGGCATTCTGTCGCTGGCAAACGAGACCGTTCTGCCTGTTTCTTACCGCAGCATCATTCCTGTTGCCAAGCGGCAGTTTGCCATCAGTAATACCGATGGGTTGTTCGAATTGGTTGATGAAAATGGCAAACGCTATTATCCCGGCCAGGTGCAGGCCTTCCGGCCCTTGGGCAACTCTACAGCTTTCACCGAAGATAATCTGGAGGGTTTGCTGAACCCGGAAGGCGAGGTGATGCTCACTCCGGCATACGAAAAAATAGAACTGAACGAGCGTGGAGAAATTGTTACCCTTGCCGCTAATCAGTGGATGTGGTTGACTCAGACGGGGAACGCATCCGCCACACTGGCCGCGCGCGATATCGAGCCGTGGGGTAATGTACTGCTGGTAGCGCGCGGCAACCGGATGGGTTTGCTGAATGAAAACCGGGAAACCGTTCTGCCTTTCGAGTACGAGCACCTGATTCCTCTTTCCCCCGGCTACCTGATCGCGAAAAAAAATCAACGCAGCGGTGTGATCCGCCAAAGCGGAGACGTGGTGGTCCCCTTGATCTACGATTCGATAGCCGGAAGTTTTCCGGCCCTGCGTGCGCGCGCCACGCAGCAAAACAAGAAGACCTGGTGGCTGCTGAACGACAAGGGTAATGCCGTGCACACGAAACTCTACGACTGGATCGGGCCGGAACAGGAAGGTTTATTTCCGGTCGTCAGCAAGGGCTATTGGGGTCTCGTATCTCCGGGCGGGAATGAAGTGGTCAACTGCGTGTATGACTCGATTCTTGACGTGCGGGGTGGCCAGGTGTTGGTCAAATACCGCGGCCGTTACGGTATCATCGGGCTGAAGGACAATTGGCTGGTGGCTCCTCAACAAGTGCCCATCTGGTTTGCCGATAGTTGTCACTTCTGGGTACGGCAAGGCGAACAACTGATTTTGAAAGACTACCGCGGTTCGTGGACTTACTTTACGCACAATCCGGTCGAGTCGGGCCGCTCCTTTTTTACCGAATACCTGCCAGATGGCTCCTCGAAGCGAATAAACTTCCTTGGCCAACTAATCGATCGCAGTGAGCATCTGCCAACCCAAACCGAATTTGTGATGGCGGAGTCCGAAGGGTATCGTGGCATTCGCAGACACGGCAAGTACGGTTTTGTCGATGACCTTGGCCGTCTGCGAATCGCGAATCGATACGACAGCATTGGTCCCTTCCAGGAAGGCAAGGCTCCGGTCAAACTGATCGGCAAGTGGGGATTTATTTCAAAGGCTGATCAACTGATCATTCAACCCAATTTTGAAAAGGTGCAAGGCTTTGTGAACGGTCGCGCCCAGGTGAGGCAAAAAGGGAAGTGGGGAATCATACAGGAAAATGGGGTGATGCTCCTCCCCTGCCATTTCGATCGATTGGAAGAACGGCCAAACGGTTATTGGCTGTTGGTGCAAAACGGAGCGTTGGGTTTAGCTGATGCTCAGCTTCGAATCGTGGTGCCGCCCAAGTTTCAGGCAATAGACCCAATTGAATCCGGCCTGTTACGCGTTCGCCAGTACGATCGCTGGGGCGTTATCTCTATGGAGGGGCTTGCTGTTATTCCGATCGACTTCGCGGAGTTACGGTATGATGCGGCCCGGAAAAATTTTATTGGAATGAAAAAAGGTGAGTGGAAAACACTCACCTTTTAATTCGTTTTTTTCGCTGCGCGTTACTTGGTTGGGTTGGTGCCCTTGTCAGAGCCCGAGATCGACTGGCGCATTTCGGTATCGGCCTGCACGTTCTGCATCTTATAGTAATCCATGATACCCAGGTTGCCTTTTGAGAAAGCATCGGCAATCGCTTTCGGAATCTCGGCCTCCGCCTGAATCACATTAGCGCGGGCTTCCTGTGCTTTCGCAATCATTTCCTGCTCCTGCGCCACAGCCATTGCCCTGCGTTCTTCCGCCTTGGCTTCCGCCACCTTCAGATCTGCGGTGGCCTGATCGATCTGCAACTTGGCACCAATGTTGGCGCCAACATCTACATCGGCAATGTCAATGGAAAGAATTTCAAACGCAGTTCCGGCATCCAATCCGCGCGACAGCACCAGCTTGGAAATTTTGTCCGGGTTAGCCAGTACCTCCTTGTGCGACATCGCTGAACCGATGGAGGTCACAATGCCCTCACCTACGCGGGCCAGAATAGTATCTTCACCGGCACCACCGACCAACTGTTGAATGTTGGCACGCACCGTTACGCGCGCAACCGCAATCAACTGAATACCGTCCGCGGCTACCGCAGCCACCTTGGGCGTGTTAATCACCTTCGGATTCACGGATATTTGAACCGCCTCAAACACATCGCGACCCGCCAGGTCAATAGCGGTGGCTTGTTTGAAGCTTAGGCTGATGTTCGCCTTATCTGCCGAGATGAGCGCGCGGATAACATTGGGAACATTTCCCCCGGCCAGGTAGTGCGTTTCCAATTCGCGCGTGGTGAGTTGTAACCCGGCTTTGGTAGCGGTAATCAACGAGTTCACAATCACTCCGGGCGGCACCTTCCGGATGCGCATCCCGATCAACTCCCCAATCGTTACTTTAACACCAGCAAAAATGGCTGTGATCCACAGACCCACGGGCACGAAATACATAAACAGGAAAAACCCGATTATGCAGATGAATACGATAAAAATGAACATCAAATTCTCCATAGCAATTGATTAAATAATAGGTTCAACAATAATTTGATTGGGTAACACCTGAATAACGCGCACGCGGCTGCCCGTCTCCAGGTAGGCGCCCAACGTTTTTACTTCATAAATTTTTTGATGCAGCTCCGCTTTGCCTACCGGTCGTAAAGCGGAGAGCGCAATGCCCTCCATACCGGTGGTCACTTCGGCCGGATCGACCTCGTTTACCTTGCTGTTGATGCTGGATTTGAGCGAAAAGCGCTTCCACACATTGGTTCGAAAGGCCAGGTAAAACAAACCCCCTGCCACCACCGCTGAGCCCCCCAGCACCAGCCACCCCGTTTCG
Organism: Cyclobacteriaceae bacterium; assembly: GCA_036771215.1. Taxonomy (GTDB): domain Bacteria; phylum Bacteroidota; class Bacteroidia; order Cytophagales; family Cyclobacteriaceae; genus ELB16-189. The sequence continues at coordinate 6,291 of DAIPHR010000041.1, read as the reverse complement.
CGGCCGAAGTAGTTGAAGCTAAGAACAATGCCTACGAGCAAAAAAGCAAAACCGACCAACCCCACCAGCGTGGTGCCGGGCACAAATATGACTTCGACCACCAGCAGGAAAAGCCCCAGGCCGATCAGCGAAGCAACAGTCATCCATTCCATGTCGTCAAAGCTAGTATAAATTTAACCATCAGTACGCCCGGGCAAACAACACACGTTGAACAGACGGTTGGCCCGAATACACACAAACACCCTTTTCTTCGGACGCATCAAGCGGAATGCAGCGGATGGTCGCCTTCGTTTCTTCCTTGATGGCCGCCTCGGTTTGGGCCGTACCATCCCAGTGTGCCAGCACAAAACCACCTTTGGTGTCCAGTACGTGCTTCATCTGCTCGTAGCTGTCAACCCGGGTTGTCATCTCATTGCGGAAATTGAGGGCCCGCTGGTACATGTTCTGCTGAATGTCATCCAGCAGCGGACGAATCAGCACAGCGACATCGCTTAAGTTCACCACCTTTTTCTCTTTCGTATCCCTGCGGGCCATCTCCACCGTGCCATTTTCCAAATCGCGTGGGCCGATAGCCAGGCGAACGGGAACACCGCGCATTTCGTACTCGGCAAACTTAAACCCAGGCTTATGGGTGTCGCGGTTGTCAAACTTAACCGATATGCCGAGCGCCCGAAGGTCTTTTACCAGGCCATTCACTTTTTCCGAAATCCTGGCCAGTTCCTCTTCATTTTTGAATATCGGCACAATCACCACGTGAATTGGCGCCAGTTTGGGAGGAAGAATAAGCCCGTCATCATCCGAGTGCGCCATGATCAACGCCCCCATTAACCGGGTGCTCACGCCCCAGGATGTTCCCCATACTTTCTCCAGTTTGCCTTCTTTACTGGTGAACTGCACATCGAAAGCATCGGCAAAATTCTGACCAAGAAAATGGGATGTGCCGGCTTGCAGGGCCTTGCCATCCTGCATCATGGCCTCAATGCAATAGGTATCGATCGCTCCGGGAAACCGCTCGCTTTCGGACTTCCGGCCTTTGTACACCGGAAGCGCCATGAAGTTTTCAGCAAAGTCAGCATATACATGGAGCATTTGCTGTGTTTCGGCTACCGCTTCAGCTCGCGTGGCATGGGCCGTATGACCTTCCTGCCAAAGGAATTCTGCCGTACGTAAAAACAACCGCGTGCGCATTTCCCAACGCACCACGTTGGCCCACTGATTGATCAGAATGGGTAAGTCGCGGTACGATTGTATCCATTTCTTATAGGTGCTCCAGATGATGGCCTCGCTGGTGGGGCGCACAACCAGTTCCTCCTCCAGCCGCGCCTCTGGGTCAACCATCAGCTTTCCTTTTTTAGAAGGGTCATGGATTAATCGATAATGGGTGACAATCGCACACTCTTTAGCAAAACCTTCTGCGTTTTTCTCTTCGGCCTCAAACATGCTCTTGGGCACAAAAAGGGGAAAGTAGGCGTTGGTATGGCCCGTGTCTTTGAACATCTGGTCAAGGCCTTGCTGCATTTTTTCCCATATACTATAACCGTACGGCTTAATCACCATGCAGCCCCGCACATCCGAATTTTCTGCCAAATCGGCTTTTTTAACCAAATCCAGATACCATTGCGAATAATCTTCCGAACGGCTTGTTATTTCCTTACCCATAAAATTTACTAAAACAGGCCGCAAATATAGCGGCCAAAGGCCGTTCGGATAGGAAAATGGATAATCCTGGTTAAATTGTATTCTGGCCAGCCCGAAGGGACCGCATTTTTCCGTGTGGCAAAACTACCACCGGAAAAAGGCTGGATTTTGAGCTGTTTAAGGTGTAAAATTGTAAGGTAATCAGATCAAAAAAGCGTGATTTTGCGTTTTTAGAGTAAGAAACAAACGACCTAATCATATGAAACCGTTTTGGATTGTTGGCCTAGTGTGTAGTGTGACCGCCTTTGCGCAGGAAACGGATGATATGTATTTCCGCGGCAAAGACCGGGCATTGGTTACTGCCTCGCGAAATGAGCAGTGGAACAAGCAGCGTACCGCGGCCCGCGAAGCCAGTGACGTTAAGACAACGATAAATCCCACCGATAGCTACTCCGGCCGGAATATAAATCCAGAGTACAATTCCCAGGTTAAAGTAGATCCTTCGGCTGCAACACAGTCGGCTTATTTTACTCCTGACTACACGCCTCAGGGGGTTAATCAGAATCTGGCGCAGGTTAACCCTGCGTTTAACAGCGCCACCTTTATGCCTACCATGGCATTTAACTCCGGACTTGGAAATCCTTGGGGCGGTTGGGGCTGGAACGACCCCTGGATGATGAATCCATGGAATTCGGGCTGGGGCATGGGCTGTTTCAGTTGCATGGGCATGGGCGGATGGAACAGTCCTTGGGGAATGAACAGTTGGGGCAGCCCGTGGGGTTGGAATAGTGGATGGAGTATGTCCGTTGGCATGGGGTGGGGATGGAACAACTGGGGTAGCCCATGGGGATGGAATGCAGGCTGGGGATGGGGTGGCGGCTGGGGTCGTCCAGTGATAATTGTGAACAACAACATCGATCATAACAATCCGATCGTGTACGGAAAGCGACAGAATCGGAGCAGTGTAACGAACCCGGTGATTGACAACTCACGCGGGCAGCAGGTAAGCTATACCCGCGGTGGTCGTGAGACTTCGGGGGGCCGCACGCGAACCGACAGCAATCAATACTACGATCGCAGTTGGCGCTCAACCAATAATGCTACGAATACGAACACGAATAGTACGCGCAGTTATTGGAGCAACTCGGACGGGTCAAACTCCCGCAGCTATTGGTCGAATTCCTCCGGACGGAGCAGCTATGACGGTGGCAGCAACAGTCGCGGTTACAATTCTGGCGGCTCGCGCAGCAGCGGTTACAGTGGAGGATACTCCGGCTCGGGCGGAAGCAGCAGTGGTTCTTCCGGTGGGCGAAGAGGCCGCAACTAATTGACTCCTTTTTTATGAAAATCATAACGAGCCTCTGGCTCAGCGGGATTGTTTTGTGCGCGGGGGAAGTGGCTCGCGCACAGAGTTATGCCGAGACTGCTTTACTTTTTAGCCGCACTACGCCCGGAGGCACGGCACGAATTCAGGCCATGGGTGGTGCACAGGTAAGTCTGGGCGGAGACATCAGCCTCGTGGCTTCGAATCCGGCCGGCCTTGGCATGTACAACCGGTCGGAAGTGGCGCTGACATTGGGCACCCTGGCAACCCAAAACACTGCGGACTATTTCGACAATCGGACGCAAACCAATCAGTCCCGCGTTAACATTCCTTCCTTTGGATTAGCCTTTTCGTCATCCAAGCAGGGCGCAGTAGTTAGCGGAACATTCGGTGTTTCCTTCACGCGCCTCAATGATTTCAACAGCCGGATGGTATACAGCGGCCAAAATTCCAATAGTTCATTGATCGACTACTTCATTGAAGATGCCACCGGCCAGCCGCCAACCCAGTTCTCCTTCCCCGTGCCCGCTGGCGTGCGCGACAATTCAAACTCGTTAACACGTTTGGCATACGATAACTACCTCATTGGCGAAGCCTCGATCCTGAGCCCCCCCGGACCCGATACCGATTACTTCACAGATGTGTTAAGCATCCCGCTACAAGAGGAAGAAATTCAAACGCAGGGCGGTCAAAATCAATGGTCGTTCGGGTATGGCGTGAACGTGAAGGATCGGGTGTTTCTGGGTGGGTCGCTTGGCATTGTCTCCCTTACCTACGAAAGCCAAAAAACTTTTCGTGAGGACTTTGTGAATGAACCCCTGGGGTTCTTCGAGCTTCGCGAGAACCTGGATATCCGCGGCAGCGGAGTGAACATTAATTTCGGGGCCATTGCCCGGCCGGTGGACTTTATCCAGGTTGGCCTTTCCTTTTCTACACCTACCTGGTATTCCCTCAGCGAGAATTACAATGCCAGCATGTTCAGCCAATGGAAGAACTTCGAATATCTTCCGAACCTTTTCCTCAATGATGAATCTTCTGAACTCGATCCGATTTTTACCGACTATAGTCTTCAATCGCCCTGGCGGCTTCGCGTGGGCAGCAGCTTCTTCATTGGCAAGTCCGGTTTTGTGACGGTCGATGTTGAGCAGGTGAACTTTGCCAAAGCCAAATACAGCTCCAATACGCTGGGCGTTGATTTTTCGGCCGACAACGAAGATATTAGAAACGCATACCAGTCGACCACTACCATCCGTGCGGGTGGCGAGTTCCGCCACGAAAAATTCCGGTTTCGTGCCGGCTACTTTTACATGCCTGACCCGTATCGAAACGAGCAAAACGGCATCAATCAAAAAAGAACGGGATTTACCGGTGGTATAGGCTACCGATCGTCTCCGATGTACGTGGATCTGGCTGCCGTCTTCAGTCAACAGAGTTTCGGTTATCGCCCGTATACAGTCAATCTACCCACCAATCCACTGGCAACCATTGGCCAGAGTGGCACACAAATAATGGTGACAGTCGGTTATACCTTTTGATCAGACCAGGTTGGCCAGCTGGGCCGCGGTGACCTGTGCATCCGTCACCGACACTAGGGCCAACCGGTAATACGGCAGCCGGTGCGTTCGCAAAAACTCAATCTTGTCTTTTAATGAATCGGGCGTCAGGCCGGCAAACAGCGGGCGCTTGGTCAGGTTGCCGCGCTCCAGTCGCTCCCGAATAATGCGGGCGGGCACATCCAGAAAAAGGGTTACCCCGGCCGCGTTCATCACATGCATGTTGTCGAAAAAACAAGGCGCTCCGCCTCCGGTTGCCATAACGTACCCTTCTGGCCGCGCGCAATACGAACGCAGCACGTCTTTTTCAATAGTTCGAAAGTAGTCTTCGCCCCGTTGTGCGAAAATCTCACCAATGGGTTTGCCTTCCAGCTTTTCTATTTCCTTGTCGAGATCGATAAAGGGCAGCGCCAGGTGATCGGCCAATTGCCGCCCCAGTGTAGTCTTACCCGAACCCGGCAAACCGATCAGGAATATTTTTTTCATGACACGCAAAACCTCCAAACGTGCATCACCCCTTCGAATTAGTGTGTCGACTGCACCAGAAGCTCTAACACTTCCACTTTACCGGGAGTGTCATTATGATGCCAATTCGCCAACACCGTACCATTCTTCCACAACGCCAGACCCGGGTTCGACCGGATAATGGTTTTTAGGACAGTGGCATCGGCAAACGCAAAGGGTACGGCCAACTGATGGGTATGGCGAAATTCATCTACTTGTGCAGCCGAGGAAGAAGTCAGAATGAGGCAGTCCACCTGGCCATCAAGGGTTTTGGTTAGTTCCCGGATTTCATCGATATGGGCCACCGAGGTTTTCGTGATATCGTACATGACCAACAACAGCTTGTTGCCTTCAAAGGTTGCTTGGGTGATGTCGCCACCGTTTTCATCTGACACGGCATAGTCGGTGATTTTGGGTCGAACGCGATCTTCGTTCACCACGCGGCTGGACTTATACCGGTACGTGCTGTCGGTAATAAAACTGGCAGACGTCACTTCTTGACCCGCTTTCTCAAAAACATACTCAATAATGGGTTGCTCTGCGGGCTGCATCTGGGCTGGAATGTTATTCCCCACCCGGTAAGCCCTGAAATCGATAAAGGGCAAGTGCCAAATCGCATAGATGCCCAGGAAGAGGCTGATCAGCGCGGTGGCCACCGTTACCGAATAGCCGGTGCGCTCCGAAACTGCCGGCTTATAGCTACCCCGGTACCAGAACAAGTGCAGCACAAAAACCAAGAGAAATACATCTTTGTAAAACGACTCCCAGGGCGTCAACTTGATGGCATCTCCAAAACATCCGCAATCGGTCACTTTGTTAAAGTAAGCCGAGTAGAATGTCAGGAAGGTGAAAAACACCAGCAGCAACAGCATCACCCACATGGTGATGCGCATGCGGTAGAACAACAACACAGCCACGCCCAACACAATCTCCAGGACAATCAACACGAGCCCGATCGGCAGCGCAGCCGGTATGAAGTAATGAAACAGGTTCCCAAAGTCCTGAGCAAATACCTCAAAGTACTCCTCCATCTTGATCTGCGTACCTACCGGATCGTTCAGCTTGATCAGGCCTGAGAAAATGAATAGCCCGCCAATCAATACACGGGCAATCGGATCAACGAATTTTTTCATCCCTTCTCGTTCAATTTAATCATGGCAAACACCGCGTAGTTAATCATATCCTGATAATTAGCTTTCACGCCTTCACTCACCAGTGTTTTGCCTTCATTATTTTCAATTTGTTTCACGCGCAACAACTTCATTAAGATGA
>DAIPHR010000040.1:0-17961 GCA_036771215.1 Cyclobacteriaceae bacterium | reverse complement strand
TCTTGCAACTTTTTTTTAAAAAGTCATTCTCCACTTTTAGTTGCCCGATCTGAGCAAATAGCTTATCCACATCCACGGGCTCTTCGCTAGGCTCTGATCGCCCCTCGAAAACCATAGCCATATTCTCAATGCACTCGGTCTTCCAACGAGAGATCATCACTGGGTTTACCTCAAATTTCTGGGCCAATTCCGCTAACGTGAGCTGACCTTTAATGGCTTCAAGCGCCACCCGGGCTTTGAACTCCGGGGTAAATTTTCGTCTGGTTTGCTTCTTCATGGTTAGTCAATTTAGTAATTCGTTTTTGAACTAACCTCGTGGCCCTAATTTCGGGGAGTATTACAGGTTCCCTTCCAAGACTTACAATCTTAACTGCTACCCGATCGCAATTTCATTGAAGTCGTGCGGAGTAAAATAAATACCAGCCGTTTCCAGAAGGCGATCCAGTGATAATGATTTGATGTCGACTGCCATCTGCTCGTAAAAATTCGGGCCGAGGCCCATTAGACGGGTGGTCTTGAAGCGATCCATGATCGAAAACGGGTTAGCCACTTCCAATTGCAGACTGCCCAAAAAGTGGTTTCGTGCAAGCATCAGTTCATCTTCATGAAGGGTATTCAGCGACCGCAGCTCTCTTCTAATCTCATCAATAGCCAGATCCCGATTTTGCCGGTTGACATCTGCTGCAATAAACTGAAGGCTTCCGTGGAGGAACGGATTGATGCTTGAATAGATTCCATATGTAAGACCTTTTTCTTCGCGAATATTTCGCATTAGTCGCGAGCCAAAATAACCGCCCAGTATGTGGTTCATTAATACTACGGCAGCATAATCAGGGTGCTGTCGGTTAATTGAAAGTTTGGCAAGCCGGAGTGCTGTCTGCAAACTATCTTTTCGGTCAATACAAATTTTTGGCGGGCCTGATAGAGGATCACATGTTCTGGGCGGTGTTTCTCGCCAGGTTTGAGACCGAAAGAAATCGGAGAGTAATTCAATCTCTTTGGGGGAGAGCCGGCCTGTGACGAACACAACGGGGCACCCAGCCTGCTGAAAAAATTTTGATAGCAAATCAACTGAGATCTCTTCCATTTCAGCTTCTTCTAACTTGGAGCCGTATGGATGATGCGTTCCAAAAAGATTTTCCCGCATAGCAACAGACGCAAGGAAGCTGTTCTTTTGCCGATTGACCTGCAGGTTTTGTAAGTAAATATTCTTGGCGATTCGAAGCTCGTCTCCAGGGAAACAACTCTCTGTGATGACATCGAACAGCACCGGAAGTACATTCGTTACCTGGCTTTCGATGCTGAGCAACGTGAGGGTTAGATAATCATATCCACTTTGGGCCTCTAAAGAAGATCCATGAAACTCGAGCTTTTCTGCAATTTCGATAGCGGAACGATTTCGGGTTCCCTTATCGAGAAGGGCTGCCAAAAAATGCGAGACTCCCGGCTTTGGTTCGAACCACCGGCCTGCCGGCCAGACGATCTCAATTCGAACGGCAGGTTGCTCTACCTGATCCCACCAGTAAAGGCTGATATCATTGACCCGTTTTTCTTTTGGCACAAGCGCACCTATGATGTCCGCCTCCCGAAAGGGCGGTGGGGTATTACGATCGAGCATCAATTTTCTGCGCTCGATTGTTCTTGCTCGGGCCGAGCTTCGAAGTTCATCATAACGGTGAAACGAAGTGTTTCGGCCAACGCATTTTCCCGTTTGTTGATTGGCACCAGGTAGGCCGCGTCAACTCCGAACTTATCTTTTCGGAATCCGAGGCCAAACGTGAGGTATTTTCGGTTGCCCTTATCTCGCGCCTCATTGAAGTAACCCAACCGGGCAGCAAATGTCTTGTTGTACCAATATTCGGTTCCAATGGACAACATGAACTCGCGAATCTCTTCGCTGAAGCCACCCGCAGCATCACTGAAGGATCCCAGCATGCCGCTGATAAGTGATTTATCTTTGCTGCCGGGCGCGGGGCTGGGAACCATCAATTTATTAACGTCAAGTCCGAAACTCAACGAACTGAAGGCGTCAAGCTCCGAAGTGAAAATCCCGCCAAGTCTGAGGTTGGTAGGAATAAAGTCTTTCACCGTAGCATCGGAGTATGAAATTTTGCCTCCAATATTGGTGATCGATGCTGCAAGTGAATAGGAGGCGTTTGAAGAGACTAATGGCCTGGTATAGTAGACCCCAATATCCACCGCTACGGTATTTCCTGGTCTTGCATCCACTGAACCAGACACGGCACCCGTCAGATTGGAATGTATATACCGGAGCGCACCACCAATGCCCAGATTTTGCGTCAACATCTGGGAGTACGTAACGTCAAAAGCGAACTCGCGCGGGTTATATCGCCCTAACTGATCGCCCGGATCAGGACCTTTATTGAACTGAATTTCCCCCAAATCAAAGTACTTCATTGAAGCGGCTACGGTGCGCTCTTTCGAAATTTTATAGAAGCCCGACAAGTAGAAGACGTACATGTCATTAATTATTTTGCCTAACCACGGTGTGTAAGAGGCCGATACACCATAACCCTGTTCGATAAAAGCCAGTTTGCCAGCGTTCCAATAGGCCGCATTCGCATCGGGTGAAAGGGCTGCGCCCACTTCGCCCATGCCCGCTGCCCGAGCATCTGGTGTGATGGTGAGAAAGGGAACAGCCGTGGTGATGACGTTATTCAAAGTATCCTGGCCAATGAGAACGCCTTGGTTAGGTTGAGCTTGCAGGGCGTTGCCAGCCACGAACAGTAACAAAATCGTTAACTTCTTCATAATCAGTAAATACGGAAGGTAAAGATAGTTATTTGAATACAAAAAGCTTGGTAACAGCCTCATTTTTTGAACCATCTGATAAACAACGAACTGCGAGGCGGGCGATGTATACACCGTTCGGAATTTTTGTGCCGTCCGGGGTTTGCCCATCCCACGTGGTGAGTAATACCCTGTAGGCGCTTTGGGTAACCAAAAACTGGTGTTCGGCCACAGGTTGCCCCATCAGATTGTATATTCTCAGCTGTGCTTCCAGATCTTCGCCCTGGCGGGTATGATTGAAAAGGAATGCTGTTTCATCGGTAAATGGATTTGGATAGTTGCCAAACTCACCGATGACAATGGATTCGTTTTCTGATACCGTGAACTCAATCTGTGCGATCGCAACGTTCAGGTACGTATCAGCAGCTGACAGGGAAATAACGTGCCGGCCAGCCGCCAGATTTTTCAGCGGAAATAAGATACTTCCCGATTCGAACGAATTGAGATCGGCCAGATAGTAATCGTTCAAGGTAAATGATTTTTCGCCATCCAGCGTGGCCACCAGACTGTAGCGGGCATCGCGCGATGATAAGTTGATACCACTCTTATCCCGTAAGCGAGCAACCAAAGTCGTGTTTGGACCAACGAGGTTCCCCGGCAGAAAGGTAGTGTCGCCCACGAAGAGTTCCAGATCTGGTGCTTGGTTATCAGCAGGCGCTGCAGCCTCTTGGCCACCAACCGGCACATTACGTGTAGCTGCGGCTGCTGTGCGTCCGTCAGTGGCAAAAGCGAAAAGGCTTAGTTTGTTGTTCGCAAGGGTGACCGGCACGGTGGCGGGCAGAATGAACTCGGCTTCAAAAGCACCATTACGAACCGATACTTTTCCTTTAAACAAGAGTTGATCGTATTCCGCAAACACAAAGGGTGCGTTTTCATCTCCTCGCGTTTGGCGGTTAGCCAAGACATCAAATAATGTTACTGTGAGTTCCCCATTGAAGCTTACGTCAGGTTGGTTGCCGATGTGGACCTCGCCCGATAACACTGCGCGCGACTTGCCCTTGAGCGTATCGGAACCGCTGACTGTTTTCAGAGATGTAATGCTGATGCTTTGGCGTGGCAATGCCAAAACCATTGACGGATCGCCCAGCAGGGAAAAATTCCGATTGGCTACACCGCTTTGACTGTTGTTTTTAGTGTCTTTAAAAACAGAACCCAGGTCGCGATCGTTGCCACCGGGCTGATCAAACAACGCGTTAAAAAAAGCCTGGTTAAGCGTAAAGTTGGTGCTGGCGTTTACCGGGCGTGCTGAGGTAACCAGCCCGATTGTACCCCCGTTTTTTTTCAGCAGGGTTTTTTCTCCGCTGGAGATTCGCTGTGGGTCATCGTGACGGCCGAATTCGCAGGTGGCTGTGACAAACAACGGATAAAACGGCCGGTTACGCCAGTTTATAATCATGTCTTCATCCAATGCCCGTTCCTGCATCCATATTTGCTCCGATCCATGCCCGGTGAAGTTCACAATCAATGCTCCTTTTTCGATACGCTGGTCGAGTGCTTCGTAGGTGGCGGGGCTGATTTGCCCACTGGGGCGTTCCGGCTGTTCAAAATTATCGACCCAAACACGGGTAACATCAAACTCCGGCCGCGGTAACTCAAAGTTGTTCCTGGCCAGATCGTTGGATTGGGTATGGTGAATATTAAAATCACCATCATCGGCCACGAACAAAATCTGCTTATGCCACGGACCCAGGCGCTTGGGGTGGGTGTCGTACTCGATAAGTTTGGTTACTACAACAGCCGCTTCATCAGCGGTTTTTGCCGGTATCCGGCCAATCCCAATATCGAGCGTGTGATTCTGCGCGGGGCTTTCACGCCATTCTCCTTCATTCGACTCGAGAAACCCAAAAAAATCATCCGAAGAATAGGTTTCAAGCGGGCTCAGCGAATTTCGCGACATGTACAACGGCACGAGGTTGGTGTTGTTGGCGATCCGATTCTTATAATCATATGAACCACGTCCGAGCAATAATACATTTTTGAGTTGCCCGCTACGCAAGTATTGATGGCGAATAAAATCACGGATTGCTACAACATCCTGTTTGCCGCCCGAGAACTCATGATAAATTTCACCTGTCGTTACGACCCAACTGGAAATGCCTTGTTGATTCCGATGGGAGGCAAGCCTTTGTGCCTCTGCTTGCAAAGCGGGTGTAGTAACGATAACCAGACTGACGGGTGGGCTTTCGCGCAGATTCTGATTGTTGATTTTCTTTTCGAACGTGGCCAGGGTGGCAGCCGCTGAATTGAACACGATAAAACTTTTAAGAGAAGTGGTGGCAGTGGAAAACATGCCCTTGCCCGATTGGAGGAAAAAGTTTTGACTTTTTGCATTCAGTCGATCAGAGACATCCCACACACGACTCTCAGCCGACAGGGCTGACACTTCGAATGTAGTTATGACGTTATTCAATGAAGCTTCACTGGAGAAGCGGGTTTGTTTTCCATACAGCGCCAGGGCTCGCTTACACGTAAAGATGAAATAGTCCAGGTAGCCAACTGATCGGAGAGATGCCGCTTTGACAAACTCATAGCGAATCAATTGATTGGCTTGGGCCGATGCTCCTACCAATGCTGATGAGAATGTGATCGTATCGGCACGGACGCTTCCTTTTACTCCATATTGGGTGTTGGGAATGGGCGAAACCGGTTGGTCGGCTACCTGAACATTATTGAAAAACACCTTGAAGTTGGCACTGGCAAAGGATTGGCCCATCACATGCGAGACGAGTTTTAACGAGCTCCCTCCAAGAATTCCCGGCACGTCAAACTGTATCGTGGCATCCAGGCGCGAATCAAACTGTTCGCCAAACCAGTGGCGGCCGGATTTTAATTCGTTGTATCGTTCTGTTTCGTAATATCCAAAGTCTTCAAATTCGCGTATGATTGGATGAGTGCCCGGCTCTGAGGGCTGCTGCGGCACGCGCTTTCCCGGTTGGGCGCGAACACTCAGGTAGTAAAAGTTTTTATCGTCATACAAATTGTTTTCATAGAAAAAGAGCGACTTGCTTGTTCGGTACTCAAAGCGGTCGGGGCCATTAGCGTAAAAAAGAATGAAGTCGTTTCGGTCAAACCGCCCGTCCCCTTCCCCGACAACTTCAATGGCCAGCTCTTGAAGATCGGCCAGGCGAGGTGAACTGTTGGGCTGGGGCAACATGCCATGTGAACCCGTAAACAACTGAAGGTTTCGCGGATCAATTTGGTCCGGATTGAGGCCCGCCTGGCGAAGCAGATTGTAGTCAATCTTGTAAATACCATCCGACTTAACGGAGAATTGAAACCAATTGCCGGTTTGTAAAACGGAAGGTTGGGCCGGGGCCACTACGGCCATGGCTGCACATACTGCGCCACTAAAAATCCAACGCCAAATCACGTGTTAACTTTCTTTACCCAGCCAACCGCTCACTACGGACATACAAATATACAGGACAATGGTGACGGGCAGGGCTATAACGCCCCCAAAGGCAATTAAGCATACGGCTAGCAGCAAAAAGGTAAACTTTATTTCGTTGCCCTTCCACGCGAATGTTTTGAACTTTAAGGCAAACAGTCGAATGGGCGAAACCAGCAACCAGGAAGATATTGCTGCGATGCCGACCCAAACAAAACCGGCTGCCCCCCGGAGGCTCATCAGCGGCTCAATTGCGGGCAGCGCGGTGAGCAGCAGGGCATTAGCCGGGGTTGGCAAGCCAATAAAACCCTCGGCCTGCCGGGTATCCACGTTAAACTTTGCCAAACGAAAGGCCGAGGCTATGGGTACGAAGATTGCCGAATAGGCAAAAATGGGAAGCCCAACCTGCTGCAGGGCGTAGAACAGCGTAATACCCGGAAGGACACCAAAGCTGACGACATCGGCCAGTGAGTCGAGCTCCTTACCGATGGGGGATGATACCCGAAGAGCGCGTGCGGTGAAGCCATCAAAAAAATCAAAAATACAAGCCGCCCATACGCAGTAGGCGGGTAGTAAAAGTACCCCGTCAGCCGCGTGTAGGATACCATATACACCGCACACCAAATTTCCGGCTGTCAGGGCATTCGGCAGATGACGAAATAGTTTCATTCAACAGGACAAAAGGGGTTGTGCAATTTTTCATCGCCAATCGTGGTTGCCGGTCCGTGCCCGGGGTAAACGTGTGTGGCGTCTGGCAGCGCGTAGAGTTTTTTACGGATACTTTCAATCAAGGTAGTATGATCGCCACCGGGCAGATCAGTCCGGCCGATACTTCGATTGAACAGCACATCACCGGCCAGCAGGGTTCCTGTTTCGCGATGGTAAAATGCTACATGGCCGGGCGAGTGGCCGGGCACAAAAAGGACTTCAAGTGCTGTGTTCCCGAATCGGATAGGTTCGTTCTCCTTTATCTCATAGTCAGCTGTGCTTGGCTCGAACGCAGGAATTCCATACACCCCGGCAAAGACTTCGGCCGATTTCAGAACAGGTGCTTCCAGCCGATGCAGCCACAAGGCAACCCCGAATTTCTTTTTAATGAATGCGTTCCCCAACACATGATCGATGTGGGCGTGGGTATTGAGCAATAATTTCACATCGAGCTTTTTTTCGGCAATGAAATCGGTCAACTCAGCCCGTTCCTCCGGAGTGTAGCATCCCGGGTCGACCACGGCCGCCTCGCGCGTTTCATCCCAAATCACATACGTGTTTTCGGCAAACGGATTAAACGTAAATGACCAAATCTCCATCGACCGCAAACATAGTGCTTAATTGACCTATTTTTATGCGGTGAAGGAGTACGATTACATGGTGGTGGGGCAGGGGCTTGCCGGCAGCTCATTGGCGCTTCATTTGGCCTGGGCCGGGCGGTCCGTATTGGTGGTTGATCAACCGGCCCGGAACCAAAGTTCATCTGTAGCCGCGGGGCTGTTCAACCCGGTGACCGGCAAGTTGTTGTCCAAGACATGGCGGGCGGATGAGTTGTTCCCGTATACTTTTGAGTTTTATCAGCGAGCAGAACGAACCATTGGTGCTACGTTTTTTCACCCTCAGCCGATCTATCGTCCTTTCTTGTCGATTGAAGAACAAAATCAGTGGATGTCAGCCGGGCCCGAGTGGCAGCCCTATCTGGAGCGCGTCTCACCGACAAGCACATTTGGCGGGCAGGTTTACGATCCCTACGGAGGAATGATTTTGAAATTGTGTGGGTATGTGGATGTCAATCGATTTGTACGGGGTACACGCGAGTGGTTCGGGGCGCGCGAAAGTTTCGTTGAGGATTTTGTCGATGACGTGCAGCCGATGGATGAAGGTGTTCAGTGGAAGAACATTCGTGCTAAGCGTGTAATTTTTTGCACTGGTTGTGCGTTACCGCCTGTGTTGTCTTTTTTACCGGTACGACCCCTGAAGGGCGAAACCTTAACGGTTAAATTTGCCGAACGGCCGAACCTGATCTACAACCGCGCTGTTTATGCCGTACCGGCCGATCCGTTGTATAAGATCGGGGCTACGTATCAGCCCACGAAATGGGTGCCCGGCATAACGGCTGAGGGCCGCCACGAATTGGAGGAAAAATTGAAGAGTTTCATTAAGATTCCGTTTGACGTAATTGACCAGCAGTGGGGGTTACGCCCGGCCACGCCCGACAGGCGTCCTTTGCTGGGTGCCCACCCGCGGCATGCACGTCTGTTGATTTTCAACGGCTTGGGTACCAAGGGTGTGTCACTGGCTCCTTATTTTGGCCGAAAGATGGCTCTTTTCCTTGAAGGCTCGGGCCAAATCGAGGATTCGGTCAATATCAATCGGTTCAAAGCGTTATATTCGAAGTTCGAGTGAGGGCACGTATGCATTTGAGGGTAATTTTTTTGCTTTCCGGTCTGTTGATCAGTGGGGTGGCTCAGGCCCAAATGGCCCGCGAGACGTTCGGTAAAAACAGGATTCAGTACAAGGATTTTGACTGGAACTTTATCAGTTCCGAGAATTTCGATGTCTATTATTATGGTGATCGATACCGGGTGGCCAGCGAAACGGTACAGTATTTAGAGTCGGAGTTTGACCGAATCACAGACCTGATCGGCTATCCCCCGTACCTCAAAACCAAGGTCTTTTTGTACAACTCCGTCACGGACCTGCTGCAAAGCAACATGGGGCTTACCTATAACCGATTTACGGCCAATGGGGAAACCAATTTTATTAAGCCCTATGTAGAGGTAGCGCATCCGGGTACACTTACCGATTTCAAACAGGAGCTTTTGCTGAAGGTATCAGACCTGATGGTGAATGAGATGATGTTTGGCGGCAGTCTCAAGGACATGTTCCAAAACTCGGTATTGTTGAATCTTCCCGAATGGTTTATCGATGGGGCCTCGCACTACATCGCTTATGGCTGGAGTATTGAGATGGATGACTATGTGCGGCAGGTGATGAAGAAGAAGTCGGCCAACCGGGCGTTAAAGTCTACCGGGAAGGATGCCGCGTTAGTGGGGCAGTCGATTTGGAATTATATCGTAGAGAAGTACGGTAAGAGCAGTATTTCCAACATCCTTAACTACACCCGCATTATTCGTAATGAACAAAAGAGCATACCGACTACGCTGGGGGTTCCCTACAAGAAACTGATGGCCGATTGGGAAAACTTTTATTCGACTATGGAGCAGCGGGTGAGTCAAATCTACCAGCCTCCGGCCGATTCGTTGCAGTTTAGTCCCCGCCACCGGTCAAGTCTCATTTATACCACGGTTAAACTGAGTCCGGATGGACGTAAAATCGCTTACGCGGAGAACGACCGTGGGCGATTCACGGTAAAGGTGAAGTCACTGGAGAATGATCAGGAAACCACGATTCTATCGGGCGGTAACCGGGTGATTCATCACGATGTCGACTACCGGGTGCCGCTGTTGAGTTGGGCCGATGCGAATACCCTGGGTGTAATTGTGATTCGCAATGGCGACTATGTTTTTTGGCTGTATGATTTTAATTCACGGTCGAAAATTCCGCGCGAACTCGGCCAGTACAGCAACATCCGCAGTCTTAACTTCAACAGCAACGGTCGGTTAGCCGTGATCAGCGCGGATGTAGGCGGACAGAATGATTTGTTTCTGCTCAGCAGCCGCAGAGACCGGACCCGCAGGCTTACCAACGACATTTTCGATGACCTTGATCCGGCATTCGTTCCCAACTCTTCCTCAATTGTTTTCAGCTCGAACCGAACAACCGATACCCTGATTAATACCGTTCGCGGTCACCAGAACATCACCGAGAACTATAATCTGTTCATGCTGAATTTGGATTCGGGCACTACGGTAGGCAAGCGCATAACCAATACACTGAGCAAAGATTTTTCGCCCCGGGCGCAGGATGCCAACAATGTCTATTACCTCAGTGATCAGCGCGGTATTGTCAATCTGTTTCGATTTAATGTCGAAACGGGCATTTACAGCCAGCTCACCAACTTCAGCTCCAGCATCAAAGATTACGACCTTAATTTTCAGTCTAATATGCTGGCCATGGTTATGAACAAAGACCTGACCGAAAGTATTTTCCTGAATTCCAACTTTAACTTCGAGCGTCAGATTTTCACGCCATCCACACGAAGGAAGGAAGTTCAGCAGGCTCGTGTACTAACGGAAAAGAGAAAAAAGGAGCCTGAACAAAAAATGTCAGTCAAAGATCTTATCAATCAGCGGCTACGCGAGAAAAAAGATACAACCACGCGGCCAGCGGCTGTGCCCGTAGCCCCGGATACCGTTAAGCGCACACCCGGGGAGGTGAATACAGACGATTACCGTTTCGAAGAGCCACCAGCGCCTCAGGGTGATGCGCGGAAGCTGGTGAAAAAAGATACGCTAAAGGCTGTAAGCCCCGATCAGTTTGTGTTTGAAGACGAGGTAGCGAAAAAGCCGCAGCCGACCGAAACATTCCTGACGCGCTATATGCGGGCCCGGGAGAATAGCCGCGTGCTGGGTCCGTTCCCCTACAAAGCCAGGTTCAGCTATGAAAATCTGGTCACCAATTTTGTTGTTGACCAGTTGCGGGGTTTTAGCATGCGCGTGGAAACTCAGATGAACGACATGCTGGAGAACTTTCAGATCTTTGGTGGGATTCAAACGGCTTTTGATTTCAAGAGCGGTGATGTATTTGGTGAAATCCAGTACATCAAACATCGCCTTGATCTCAGCGTTCGGTTCGACCGCAAGGTTGTGTTCTGGGATACTGAAATACTCTCCCAGGATGACATACGCAAGCAGAAGTATGCCTGGCAAAAGCTTGAATTTGGTGCCTCGTTGCCACTGACGGTGCGCACGCGGGTATCGCTGAAGCCCTTTTTAGGCTATACCCGCTTTACCGATCAGGGTTCTCAATTTATTTCCTTTGGGCCACCAATATTTTTGCCCACCCAGCAGCAGTTTTACGGGGGTGCCCGAGTTGAAGCCGTGTATGATAATTCACTGACTACGGGTATGAATATTATTGAAGGCACCCGTGGAAAAATATCGGCCGTCAACTATCAGGCACTGGGGAATAACCAGAAAAGTTTTTCCCAGGTATTCATTGACGTTCGGCATTACCAGAAGATATACAAGGAAATTGTATTTGCCGTCAGAGGATATGCCGGCACATTCTTTGGCAACTCGCCCAAAAAATATCTGCTCGGTGGTATCGATAACTGGTTTGGCAACACACTGAACACCGCAGGACAAAACAACCCCATGGGCCCGGTGGCCACCTTTAATGAGAATCTGCTTTTTGCTGAGTTTGCAACAACACTCCGCGGTTTTGATTATGGTACGCTATACGGTAATAGTGTGGCAATTGCTTCGGCTGAGTTACGCCTCCCCCTGGTGCGGGCATTGTCGGGTGGGCCTATTTCCTCCAATTTCTTTCGCAACATGCAGTTCATCGGTTTCTACGACATAGGCTCCAGTTGGACCGGCCCGGTGCCGATCAACACCCAAACCAGCGTTCGTAACCGGATTGTGCCGGAGAACACCACCGGATCACCCTTCGTGGTAGAAATCAAAGATTATCTGAATCCCTGGTTGTATAGTTATGGTGTTGGGTTCCGGTCTATGATGTTGGGGTACTATCTGAAGCTGGACGTGGCCTGGCCGGTGGAGAATTATCAGGTGAAAGACCCCAGGTTCATGGTGTCACTTGGTTTTGATTTTTAATCTGCACTACTTCACAGCATGATTAAGTCCATGACGGGCTACGGCATCGCCAAGGTTCAGGTTGGCGAGGCCACGCTAACGGCTGAAATCCGCAGCCTCAATTCCAAGTTTCTCGACTTAAGTGTACGGCTCCCGAGAGCCTTTCAGGACAAGGAAATCGAAATCCGCAACCTGCTGAGCGAACGATTGGAGCGGGGAAAGATCTCTGTTAACGTGGAGTTGGAAAGACCTGTGCAAACCGAACCCTCCTTTGTATACAACGAAGCGTTGTTCATGCGGTATTACCTTGAATTGAAGAAACTGGCTGATCGGGTGCTGGCTCCGTATGATCCGCTTTTTCAGATTGCATTAAACGCTCCGGATGTAACGGTTTCAAAAACCCCGAGCGAACCAGATGCAGCCACATGGGAAGCGGCTTTGTCTGCAGTTTCCAAAGCGACTGATCAATGTGATCAATTTCGCATACGCGAGGGGGGCGTGCTGGGAGGGAAATTAAGCGAGTATATTCAGAAAATCGAAAGCTGTTTGGCCGCAGTGGCTACACTTGATCCTGCACGTGTTGAGCGTGTACGCGCCCGGTTGCAGACCAACACCAAATCCTTTTTTACTGATCAGGGCTGGGACGCCAACCGGCTGGAGCAGGAAATCCTGTATTACGTGGAAAAACTGGATATTCACGAGGAGCGTGTGCGACTGGCCACTCACTTGAAATATTTTGCCGATCTGCTGGCGCAGCCTGCGGCAACCGGTAAAAAATTGGGATTCCTGGCACAGGAAATTGGACGCGAGATCAATACCATCGGATCAAAAGCCAATGACGCGGCCATTCAAAAGGAAGTAGTAGCCATGAAAGAAGAGTTGGAGAAAATCAAGGAGCAATTGAACAACGTGCTCTGAGTTATTCCAGGTAACCGAATTGCTTCAGTTTTAGTTTTTGCTTGCGCCAATCGGCAGCCACCTTCACCCTCATTTCCAAAAAGACCTTCTTTCGGAAGAACGCCTCAAGACCAATCCGGGCTTGCGTCCCCACTTTTTTGAGCGAACCCCCCGCTTTGCCGATCAGAATTCCTTTTTGCGAATCACGCTCGGTGTACAACACCGCGCTGATGCGGAGCAGCGAAGGCTCATCTTTGAAGGATTCAATACCTACCTCGGTGCTGTACGGAATCTCCTGGCTGTAGTTGAGGAACACTTTTTCGCGAATAATTTCGGAAGCGAAAAATCGCTCACTTCGATCGGTGAGTTCGTCTGAGGGGTAGTAGGCCGGATGCTCGGGTAGCGCTCCGATGATTTCCGGCAACAAGCGATCAATATTTTGCCCTGTTTTGGCCGAAACACAAATGACAGACTTAGCGGAGACGGACCTGGCCCAATAAGCCTGTTTTTCTTTTTCGCCTTCCGGTGTGCCCCGATCGCTTTTATTGACAATCACCACAATTGGTGCGCGCGTCTTCAGCACGCGACCGTGGAGTTGCGGGTCAAATTTTTCACCCCACTCGACCACGAATAAAACCAGATCGGCATCTTCCAGTGAAACGGTCACGAAGTTCATCATGGCTTCCTGCAGCGGGTAGATTGGCTCCAGTAGGCCAGGCGTGTCGGAGTAAACAATCTGGTAATCCGTTCCGGTCAGGATGCCCATAATGCGGTGGCGGGTGGTTTGCGCTTTGGCGGTGACGATCGAAAGACTCTCACCCACCAGGCGGTTCATCAAGGTTGACTTGCCCACGTTGGGTTTCCCTACAATACTGATAAAGCCGGATTTGAACATACGGATAGGCAAAGGTAGTTTGTTTTCTAAAGCCTTTACCTTATTTTTGCACCTCTAAATCGCGGGGTGGAGCAGTTGGTAGCTCGTTGGGCTCATAACCCAAAGGTCGTAAGTTCGAGTCTTACCCCCGCTACGAAAAGGCGACCGTAGCGGTCGCTTTTGTTTTTTGGCATAATTGGCTTCTTGAGTGGGCTCGTAAGTTCGTCAATGGAAATACCCTTGAGCACGCGAATACGGGAAGCTTCAGGTAACCGCGGAGGCGTGTTGGATCAGCAGTTTGAAGCGGGCCGTTGATTCGGCACGTGGCACTTTACCCATTAGTGCCCAATACCGAGCATCTGAGCTTCGCGCAACAGCTCTTCTTTGTTAATCGGAACCACACCAACGTGCTGGCATACCAGTCCGCCTGCCAGATTACACAAGGCTGCAATGTTCCGTGGCTTCATTTTCGTGGCAACCGCCAGCGCAGCCACACTCACAACCGTGTCGCCAGCGCCCGACACATCTGCAATTTCGCGTGCGTGAGCCGCCAGGTGATTGGTTTCATTTTGATAGTCAATATATATACCATGCTCGGAGAGCGTGGCCAGTACGCCCTGAGGGTGCAACCGTTCTTTCAATATGCCAACAACTTTTTTGAGTTGATCAAGATTACCTGCATCAAGGTCAACCTTCAACCCTTCCCGCATTTCTTTTAGATTAGGCTTAAACAGCGTAACGCCCCGGTAAGCCAGAAAATTTCTTTTTTTAGGATCCACCACGGTGGGGATGCCGTGATGGTTGGCCAGGTTGATCGCGTGCGCGATAATCTTCTCGTTTAGAACTCCTTTGTCATAGTCTTCAAAAATGACCACCTGGCAAGTGGGCAATAATTTATTGATTTTCTCAATCAATTGATCTTCTTCGGCCGGTGTGGGTGCTTTGTCTGATTCTTCATCTACCCGAACCACATGTTGATGGCTGGCAATAATTCTGGTCTTGACGGTGGTGGGCCGTGTAGCGGAAGTCACCATCCCGTCACCCGTCATAGCCTGTTCGGCCAAAATCGCAGAGAATTGTTTGCCCGCCTCATCATGGCCTTTCAAAGCCACCAATATTGGCTGTGAGCCCAGGGCTTGCACATTTAACGCCACGTTGGCAGCTCCTCCCAAACGGGTATCTCGTTTTTTTACGGCAACAATCGGCACCGGGGCTTCCGGTGAAATTCGTTCAACATTTCCCCAGATGTAGCTGTCCAGCATCACATCACCAATGATGAGCACTTTTACATGATTGAATTGCTGAAACGTTTGAGCGAGTGACATCATTTATTACTTGAGTTGGGCCAGCGCTTCCCCCATTCGCTTTAAGGCTTCCCGCAATTCATTTTCGGATGCTGCGTAAGAAAGCCGAATGCAGCGGGGCTCGCCAAAGGCATCACCCGTTACCAGCGATACATGTGCTTTTTCAAGCATGTACATGCAAAAATCTTCCCCGTTGGTAATGGTTCGCTCTCCGTCACTTTTCCCGTAGTAGTAACTCACATCCGGGAAGAAATAGAATGCGCCTGTGGGGTAGTTGGCTTTCACTCCGGGCAGCTTTTTCAACAACTCATAGACAATTTCCCTACGCCTTTTGTATTCCTCCACCATCTTGCGTGTGGGTGTAATATCGCTTGTAACAGCGGCCAGCGCAGCACGCTGGGCGATGGAACTATTCGCTGATGTTAACTGACCCTGCATTTTATTGGCCGCATCGGCAATCCATTTGGGCGCACACATGTAGCCCACGCGCCAGCCCGTCATGGCGAATCCCTTGGCAAATCCGTTGATGGTAATGGTTCGGTCAAACATGCCTGGCAGCGAACCGATACTGGTTTGATCTCCCGTGAAATTGATGTGCTCGTAAATCTCATCTGCGATAACGAGCAAATCGTTGTGTGGCAACACCACGGCTGCGATGGCTTCCAGTTCCTTTCGCGTAAAAACCGAGCCGGTCGGGTTGCAGGGCGATGAGAAGATGATCAAACGGGTTTTGGGTGTGATGGCCGCCTCGAGTTGGTCGGCTGTAACTTTAAAATCGTTTTCAATGCCACCCTTCACCAACACGGGTGTTGCTTCGGCCAGTCGCACCAGGGCATCGTAGCTTACCCAATACGGTGAAAAGATGATCACTTCATCACCCGGGTTTAACAGGGCCAGCATGACATTGGCAATCGACTGCTTGGCTCCGTTGGAAACCACGATGTTTTCTGCTTTGTACGGCACGTTGTTTTCGCGCTGGTATTTGGCTGCCAGTGCTTCGCGCAAATCCTGATAACCAGCCACAGGCGGGTAGCTAAAGTATTTACCCTCGTCAATCGCTTTTTTGGCGGCCTCGCAAATGTGGGCGGGGGTTTTGAAATCGGGTTCGCCCAGGCTCAGATTTACCACATCAATGCCGCGGTTCTTGAACTCGCGGGCTTTGGCCGCCATGGCTAATGTGGCAGATTCCTGAATGGACTCAATGCGATGGGAAAGACGATTCATGCTTCGGTAATTGAGCGCCAAAAATAGCAAAGAAAAAGCCGATCTGGCACCTTGGTTACGGCTACACGGGACCTAGCCAAACAGTGTGCGCCCGGAGATGCTGCGGCCAAGCGTAATCTCATCGGTGTACTCCAATTCACCACCCACCGGCACGCCCCGGGCGATGGACGTCACCTTCATGGGATACTCTCTCAACTTCTTATGTATGTAAAAGGCCGTGGTGTCGCCTTCCAGCGTAGGGCTCAGGGCAAGAATCACTTCGCGAACCTCGGCCGAAGGCTTGCTTACCCGCTGCACCAGAGATTCGATCTTCAGATCGGACGGGCCAATCCCGTTCATCGGAGATATGACACCCCCCACCACATGGTAAACGCCCTGAAATTGTCCGGTATTTTCAATCGCCAGTACATCGTTACATTCCTCCACCACGCAGATGATCGAACGGTCGCGCCTGGCGCTCGCACAAATACTGCAGATCTCCTCATCGGAAATGTTATGACAAGTGGTGCAAAAGCGTATTTGCCTGCGCAATGTGTTCAGGGCTTCGGTTAGCGCCTGCGTTTTCATCTCTGGTTCTTTTACGAGGTGCAGAACCAGGCGCAACGCTGTTTTTTTGCCAATGCCCGGTAACTTAGCTACCTCATTAACGGCATTCTCGATCAGTTTTGATGGATAGTCCACGCCAATCAGAGAATCTTGGCGTTGATGCCCACTTCGCAGATGGCTTCCCGCATCGGGCGCAGCTCATCCCACGAACCGGTTTTTACGGTACACTTGCCTTTAAAGTGAATGATATACGTACACTGCTCGGCTTGTTCGGGCGTGTGGCGACAGACGCGAATGAGCGTGTTAATCACATGTTCGAATGTGTTAACGTCATCGTTAAAGACCACTAAGTCGTGTACTTCAACGGTTTCTACTACATCCAATACGGCTGTTTGTTCCTCCACATCAACAGCTGACATCATCTTCATGGTTGGTTGTCACCGAAATTGATTTCAAAAGTAAAAAAAAATGCCAAGTTTACGGACTTATCAACATGACGCCACTTCTTGTTTTAATCATTCTGGGCCTCTATTTCGGGGTGTTAATCACCATTTCGGTGATTACTTCGAAAGGTGCGGACTCAACCACCTTTTTCACCGGCAATCGGCAATCTCCTTGGTACCTGGTGGCCTTTGGCATGATTGGCGCATCACTGAGTGGGGTGACATTCGTATCGGTACCCGGTGCTGTGGGCAAAATTCAGTTTGCTTACTTCCAGGTCGTGTTGGGTTATATCATCGGATATTGGATCATCGTATGGGTGCTGATGCCTCTCTACTACCGCCTCAATCTCATCTCGATCTATACTTACCTCGAGCAGCGGTTTGATCGCTGGGCGTATCGCACCGGCTCCTTTTTCTTTCTGGTCTCACGCTCACTGGGATCGGCTCTTCGCTTATATCTCGCGGCCACCATACTGCAGCTTTTCCTTTTCGATGCCTGGAACGTGCCGTTTGCCCTGACCGTGGTAGCCACTATTTTGCTGATTTGGGTCTACACCTTTCGTGGAGGCATCAAAACAATTGTGTATACCGACACCTTTCAGACTACATTTTTGGTTTTGGCTGTAGTCGTGGCCGTGTGGCAAATTGCTACGCAGCTCGATATCAGTTTCCCCAATCTTGTCTCATTGCTCAGTGAAAGTGGGTATGCCCAGATCTTTTTCTGGGATGATCCGAAGTCCGCTCTTTTCTTTCCCAAACAGTTTAT
>DAIPHR010000039.1:7891-18023 GCA_036771215.1 Cyclobacteriaceae bacterium | reverse complement strand
TTCGATGATAGCCGTTCGAAAACTCGTTAAACGGCAGGCGCACGACCAGTTGCGGTCCCTCGAACACAGCCTCAATCCGGTCAGCATCGATAAAGTACGGAATCGCTTTGTTGTACACTACCCGGGGCACTTCGATGGGCTGAGCTGCGAGCTGCAACTGGTGGCTAAAAAATACCATCAGGAAGTTATTGTGAATCTCTACCTTAATCCGTTCGCGGTCGATACCCGGCACGCGCACACGAATTTCACGCCACTCCGGCTTTTGCTGGAGTTGTACGCGCGCTTCAACATGACCGCCATTCAGCGTATTGAGTACGTCAATCGAAGTCAGCAATTCGGCATTTAGGATGGGCTTTCTCATCACTTGTTCTCCTTCACTGAGTGATATAACAAGGATGATACCGATTTTGATCCCGTGCCAATGCGTCAGCATGAACGGATTCCGCTGCGCCAATTTGGCAACGTTTTCAGATGTCTGATTTCTTCAACTTGAGGTAGGCGAAGTAATTGAACAACGTAGCCCATGCCAGAGCAATCAAGACCGATTCCCACGTCACATAATCCCGGATTTCCTGGAATGCGTACCGCGCGAAAGGAAGCGGCACCAGATTCATGATGGACTCCAACGGAAAAAACTTGATGAGTTGGGGTACGTATTCATCAATATTCTCTTTAATGATTAACTCGATGAGATAAGAGTTCAACAGCAAGATGATGGTCAATCCGGAGCGTTGTACGAGCATACCCAGCATCAAGGCAAACGACAGAAAGGCAAATACTTCCAGGCAATAGGCGGGATAAAATCCCACACCCGTAAACCCGTAAGGATAATCGAATTGAGGAGAATAGATGAGACCGGTTACCACCGCGATCAGAAAAACCAGTACCATACTGGTGAAACTTAACAATACGTTGGTCAACACCTTCGACATCAGAAACTGCTCACGACTAAGGCCATCAATAATGTTTTGGCGCAAGGTGCGGTACGTGTACTCGTTTGTCACCGACACCACCACCATAATGGCAATGCCCATTTTCAGCAGTCCGCTGCTCCACGCCAGGTTCTGCCAGATGTCGGGGAAGTGGTAAAGGGGAATCCGGTTGATGTTGATGTTCTGTCCGAACCCCTCAATGGTGCGCGCCAGCCATTTGAGGAACTCCATTCCGCTGGCCGTGGCCGTCACGAGCATAAAAAAGTAAAGGCCGCAGATAATCCAGAAAGTGCGGTAGTGCCGCATCTTCTTCAGGTCAATCTTTAACAAATAAAGCGTGCTCATCAGTGGATTGGTTCGCTGTTCTCGGCCAATATTTCCAGAAACTGTTTTTCGAGACTTTTCTTTTTCGTTTGCAAATGGGCGGCCACAATACCGTGCTCAAACAGGTAGCGGTTAATCTCCGCGCTGTGAAACCCATCGTGCAGCGTTACGAGATAATGTTGGTTCTCCCGTTTTATGCCGGCTGTACCGGGAAACTTGCGCAGCACGTCTGCCACATCATCGTGGTAGGCGGCAACCTCCACCGTCTCCTCCCCTTTTCCTACGTCATCCACCGGACCTACATGCATGAGATTCCCGCGCTTCAGCACAGCAAAGTGCGAACATACTTTTTGAACCTCGTCCAGCAGGTGACTGGCCAGAATAATGGTCTTCCCGTCTGCCGCAATCTTTTTGATCAATTCACGAATCTCGGCAATGCCCATAGGGTCAAGGCCATTCGTGGGCTCATCGAGAATAAGGACTATAGGATCGTTCAGCAAGGCCGAGGCAATGGCAAGCCGTTGCTTCATACCAAGTGAATAGGTCCGATATTTATCATGCCTGCGCGGCAGTAATTCCACCACATCTAATACCCGATCAATTTGCTGAGCTGTAGCGCCTTTGATCATGGCATTGAGTTCCAGATTCTGCTGGCCCGTGAGGTAGGGATAAAAGATGGGGTGCTCAAGCACGGCCCCAATCTTTTGACGCATCAGGTGCGTGGGGGTTTGACCAAACCAGGTAAAACTTCCACTGGTCGGATTAGTAACGCCCATCAACATGCCCAGGGTAGTGGTCTTGCCGCTGCCATTGGGGCCCAGCATACCAAAAACCTGTCCGCGCTTTACTTCCAGATTCAGCTGATTGACCGCGCAGAGCTTACCAAAGTGTTTGGTTAAGCCCCGAATGGAAAGAACTGTTTCCACGTTCATGCGGGGTTAATGATCATCGCCCTCTTCATCCTCTTTGCGCTTGTTCTTTTTTTCATTGCGGCCTTTGAAGTCAGTTATCATTTTGGCAACATCGCTGGTCTCGTTGAGCTTATCAAACGCACCCACCACTTTACCCAATGCCAGGGAACCCACAATATCCAGCACGTACAAGGTTGACGAATCGTTAACCAGTACAACAATACCCTTGGTCTTGCCCCCTGACTCCTTCACATATACATCAAAGCTACGGCCCTGCGAACGACTGGTCATAGCCGGCTCAAACGACTCTTTCATATAGTCGGTGGTGATCGTCTTGTAGTCGCTTTCTTTAAAATTTTGGGACTTGTCAATGATGACCAGTTTCGCCTTTTCAATTCCATCGATTAGCTCATCAAACTCTTTGTCCTCCGTCTGATTGATCATCCGCAGCGTATTCTTGTAGAAAAACGCAGCTTTGGAATCCTCATATCGCTCGCTCAACGATTGGGTCGTTTTCGTTTGAGCAACCGTACTCCACGGCAAGGCCAGAAGGAAAGCTATGGTCAGAAAGCGTTTCATTAGTAGTTCAACGCAATTTTGTTCTTCTCGTCTTTAAAAATTTCAGGATCGATAAAGCCCTTCATTTCGATCGCCACCACCTCATCACTTTCCTCAATCACCAAAAAGTAGCGCTTCTTTTTATCTTTCCCTTCTTCACGCAGCAGGAAGCTCACATCATCGCCATTATCACGCACGTGCGCGAGCATTTCAAAACCATCTTTCTGCAAGACCTGGCGGAACCCTTTTACGCTGAGTTGTTGGCGGGTAAATTCCTCTTTCGGGATAACCATAAAGCGAATATGTTTGATATCGCGCATGGCCTGCCGGAGAACACTCTCCTCGGGTGCCATAAAACCAACAGCCATGCGGCAAAGCGGGCCGCTCATGCTGAACGCGTGTACATCGGGCTTGTCGATGAAATGGTTTCGCAATGCCTGGTACGAATCGCTTTGCGCTTGTGACGCCACGCTGAAAGAAGCGGCTATGAAGAGGAATATCAATTTTTTTATGTGCGTATTAAATTTTTGCCGGTCAATAAGCCGGGCCGCCCCTTGCGGGGCGGCCCGGTATCTACCTGATCCAGGAATTACTCGTCATTCTTTTTGCTTTTGCCATCATCGATTTTTTCCAGCTTATCCAGCCCATCGATGTCCATTTTACGGCCAATCTTGCTGATTTGTTTCAGATCAATCTCGCCAAAGATGCTCATGATCATAAATTCTTCATTTCCACCCATAATCATGACCAACTCACTGATTTTGCCGGGGCTGGTTTCGCGAATGTAAAACTTCATGTCCTTGTCTTTGTCGCGCACAAACATGAGCTCTTCATACTGATTTGCGGGAATCATGGAATACGCTTCTTTGTATAACTCGCGGGCATTGCGCGCCTCCTCCTTTACCAGCACTTTCAATCCCTTAAGCTTGCTGATGGCGTCCAGCACCTCTTTATCCTCCGGCTTCTCAACGTCCATGTTGGTGAACAGGTTGAACATTTTGCTGCTCACCGTTACCTGGGTGAACGACTCATCGTTCTGATACTTGTTGAAAAACTTGGCGATGGCATCGCCCTGGGCCTGCGCGGCCACCGACAGGGCCAGCAACATCATTCCGATTACTATCTTTTTCATATCCGTGTTTTTTTTGATTGTCTTGGTGTTAAATACTTGCTTTCTGTTCTGTATCGTCTGCCTTGGGGCTTTGAATTTTTTCTTCTGCTTCATTAAACATCTTGATCTTACCCGCTTCCTGCTGTGCCTTTCCAAAACTCTTCGAAATCATCATCAGAGCTTTCTTCGTTTCCTCAAACGCCACCTTGGGGTCGCTGTAGGTATCTTCCGGGTACATCTTACTCACCTCCTGGCGAATCAGGTAGCCGGCAGCCACAATCACCAGCACTCCGGCTGCAATTCGGGCGACATTAACCAAATTCACCATGCGAATAATCTTTCCTCCCTGACGCTGGCGAATTGATTTTGTTACACGCGCGTCAAACGATGGCGCTAATTTTTTTTGCTGCTCTTGCTGAAAGTACCGAAACAGGCTAGCTGCCGATTGCAGCGAAGCCGGCACATCGCCCTGAGCGAAAAAGGCGCGCAATTGAGCCTCTTCCTCCAGTGATGTGTCACCATTCCAGTACTTTTCCAGTAAGGCCTCCACGTGTTTAGAGTCCATACGCATTCATTTTAATCAGTTGGTCGCGCACGGCCTGGCGGGCGCGGAATAAACTTACTTTCACCTGACTCATGTCAATCTCCAGAATCTCACAGATCTCCTGGTAGCTATACCCCTCAATATCGCGCAGGTGCATGACTTGACGTTGTTTATCAGGCAGGGCATTCATCAGTTGTTCAATCTGCTTCATACTTTCTTGTAGCTCCGTGGTTTCGTGCGGGGTGAGCGACTCCTGCCGGATATCCGCGTGACTGTCCAGCCCATCGGCCGGCCTACGCTGCGAACTCCGGAGGCGATCGAGCGACAAGTTCTTGACGATGCGCATGCACCAGGCTTCCAGGTTCTGCACATCGTTCAACTGCTCGCGGCCATTCCACACTTTAATTAATGCCTCTTGCACCACGTCTTTTGCTTCTTCCTGGCTACCCAACAACCGGGTGGCAAAGCGAAAAAGCTTGTTTTTTGCGGGCAAAACACGGGTTTCAAACATGTGGAAATCCATCCGTACAGGGGCTAGACGTGGGAAAGCTAAGGATGTTACAGGGAAAAAATGACTTTTTTTGAACCGAAAGGGGCCTTTTTGACTTAAATAGCCATGATCACCTGGAAAGACGTTATGGCATACACCAGTCGCCCGCTTACACCACCCCGGAGAGTGGAAAAATCCGAGGCGGAATGGAAAGCCCTTCTTACTGAGGAAGAATTCTACATCACCCGAAAGAAAGGCACTGAGCGCGCCTTCACGGGCGAGTATTGCGAAGCGCACGAACCCGGTTTGTATGCCTGCCGCTGCTGCGGCACTCATTTATTTGACGCACGCGTGAAATTTGAAAGCGGAACCGGCTGGCCCAGCTTTACACAGCCGGTAGAAAAAAATGTGATTGCCTACCATCAGGACAGGAGTTTTGGCATGACACGGGTAGAGGTCTGTTGTCTCGTCTGCGATGCTCATTTGGGGCACGTTTTTCCCGATGGGCCCAAACCCACGGGCTTGCGCTATTGTATCAACTCGGCTTCTATACGACTTGTAGCCGATTAGTCGAACTTAATCGCCCGAATCGGGTGAATGCGCGAAATGAGTGCGGTGGGCACCAGGAGCACCAGCGTAACCACGGCCAGCGTGAGCGCGTTCAGCGCCAGTATCGTTGGCCAATGCCAGTCAACCGGCACGTAGTCCATGTAATAGTCATGGGGGTTCAGCTTAAGCAAGCGGTACCGATCTTGAACATAGCAAATGCCAAGCCCAATGACGTTTCCCCACGCCAGGCCTTTCACAATCAGGCTCACGCCATTGTAGATAAACACCGACCGTACCAGCCGATTCGTACCGCCCATCGCCTTGAGCATGCCAATCATGGGTGTGCGTTCCATTACCAGAATCAGCACCACCGAAATCATGTTGACACAAACGACCACCAGAATGATCACCAACAAGATCTTTACCTGCCGACCAATTAATCCCAGCCACTCAAACACCTGAATGTATTTGTCGCGGGCTGTTTCCAGCCGCAGGTCAAAGTCCATCGATTGTCCAATCAACGTTGCCTGATAGTCCAGCGCAGCACGATCAAAATCAAACGTGTATCGCCACCAGGTACGCCAATACTCCACCTGACGTTGCAGAGGCGTAAGCTGGGGATCTTCATCAATAAGTGAAACGTGATATTGCCAGTAGGCCTCGTAATCGACCTCGCGAAGCAAACCAGCGGGGAAATACTCCAAATCCGTGCGCACCTCCAGCCCACCGGCTTCAAAAAGTTGCCAGCCGTTGAGCTGCTGCACCAGTTTCAAATCACCAATCACGTGCTTGCTGTCGAAATAATCAGACAAGTTGGTTTCATAGATACCCACCACGGTGAGCCTTCGCGATCGCGGGGGATCTTGCAGGAAGTGTATGATGAGGGCATCGCCTACCGTGGCCTTGATCTTGTCGGCAATGACGCGACTGAGCATAACTTCACGTGAAACCGCAGAATCCTGAAAAGCAATGAACCGCCCTTCCACGAGGCTTTGGCGAAGCCCATCTCCCGTTGGCCGGTCGCTGATGCCCTTGAAGATGATGCCCAGCACGTCATCATCCGTTTTGATCAAGCCGGCCTTGTGCGCAAAAGGCTGAACACGCGTCACAAACGGAAACGTATCGGGTTTCTGAAACAACGTGATCCGGAAGTCAAACGGTTGCTCTTCGGTGGCGTTGCTTAGGGTGTAGCGAGTCACCAGCAGGTGCGAACTAAAGGCAAATACTTTGTCCTTTACCGTTTTTTGGAAACCCAGCATAATGAGGAACGAAACCAACGCTGCGGCCAGCCCCAGGGCAATGGTCATAACGGCAATGCGGTGAATGGCCGAAGAAAAGCCGTGGGGAGCGGCCGAACGAATGCGCTTGGAAATGAAATACGAAAGGTTCAACCTTTGGCTTAATTTTGGTACCTCAATTGACAAAGTAAAGAAAATGATTCGTCTTGGTTTGTTTATCGTTGGATTGTTGGCCGGTGGTTGGGCTGCCGCGCAGCCAGTAGTAAAGGTGGGGGCCGAGCGCTTCGACCTTATTCTGGAACAAACCCGCGACAAACGAGTGGGGCTGCTGGTAAACCAGACCTCGGTGGTTGGCTACGCTCACCTGGTTGATTTGTTGATAAGCATGAAGGTCAACATCAAAAAGATCTATGCCCCCGAGCACGGCTTTCGTGGCACAGCCGATGCCGGAGAAAAAATTTCCGATGGCAAAGATGCAAAAACGGGTATCCCGATTGTATCGCTTTACGGAAGCAATAAAAAACCAACGGCTGCCCAGTTGGCGGATGTTGATGTTGTGATCTTCGATATACAGGATGTGGGCGCTCGTTTTTTCACGTACATCAGCTCACTTCATTATATGATGGAAGCGTGTGCCGAAAACAAGAAAAAACTAGTCGTGCTCGACCGGCCCAACCCCAACGGGCACTACATTGACGGGCCGGTGCTGCTGCCCGAGCACAAATCGTTTGTGGGCAAGCACCCCATTCCAATTGTACACGGTATGACGGTGGGAGAACTGGCACGCATGATTAACGGAGAAGGGTGGCTAGCCGGTGGAAAAAAATGTGATCTGGAAGTCATCACGGTTCAGCTTTGGAAACATGACCAGCCTTACCACTTGATCGTGCGACCCTCGCCCAACTTGCCAAACGATCATGCGATTGCCCTCTACCCGACTACCTGTTTGTTTGAAGGAACGGCCCTAAGTGTCGGGCGCGGAACACAGAACCCCTTTGAGATGGTCGGTCACCCGGCTCTCACCCAGCTGGCGTTTCAGTTCACCCCAGTTAGTATTGATGGCATGGCCAGGAAGCCGCCTTTTCAGGATCAGGTTTGTTTTGGGTATGATTTCCGAAAAGAAAAGCCAAAAACCCATATTCATCTGGAGTGGATCATACAAGCCTACCGCGACTTTCCGGAGAAAGAAAAATTCTTCACCGATTATTTCACCACGCTGGCCGGCACACCCAAGTTGAAAGAGCAGATTATCCAGGGATTAACAGCCGATGAAATCCGCGCCAGCTGGAAAAGCGAACTGGACGCCTTTAAGGTAAAGCGAGCCAAGTATATCATCTATAACTAAAGAATCAGTTCCTCCGCCTAACCCCCCGCACCGCCTCAGCCGTCCAGGGATCTTCCGGCCAGTGATGCTTCGGGTAGCGCATGCGTAGCTCTTTGCGAACCTCGTGGTAAGCGCTGTGCCAAAAGCTCTTCAAATCCTGTGTTACCTGAACGGGTTTGTAGCCGGGTGACAACAGATGCAAGATGATTTTTTGCCGACCCTCATTCACCGTGGGCGTCTCTGTGAGACCAAACAATTCCTGCAGGCGCACCTCGATATGGGGCGCTTGTCCACTGCTGTGGTAATGCAACGAAATGTGTGATCCTGATGGCACGGTTATTTTCTGTGGAGCAAGTCGATCGAGCGCGGCCGCCAGCGGCCAGGGCAACACAGTCATGGCAACTTCCGTCCAGTTGAGTTTTTGTAGCTCGCTTCGTTTGCTCAGGCCTTGAAGAAACGGTGCAAGCCATTGCCCGGCCGTGGCTAGCAATTGTGCCTCGCTAACATCCGGCCAGGGCTCATCCGGTCGCCATTGCCGCAAACTCAACACGCGCGCCTGCCATTCGTTCTGCTCATCTGCCCAACCCGCCCACGCCAAGCCTCTTTCGCGTACTATGCTCAGCAGAAAATTAACTTGATCGTCATCCCCCGGTAAGGGCTTAGGTCGCGTTTGCAGCGACAGTTGCCCCACACGAAGTTCTTCGACTACGTCAATCGCTTCGCGTTGTTCATTCCAGCGCATGGCGATTTGGCGTTCGGCCTGATCTGCGAGGTCACGCTCGTCCAACGGAGCTGCCAAAAAAATCCGGCCTTCGCCACCACCTCCATCCAGTTCAGCGACTGCAATCCATGACTCAGTCGCGAGTTCATCGCCTTTGGGCAGGCGTGCCATTCGGCCGTTGACCAGTTTGTACTGCTCACCCATGCGCGTCACCTGCTTGCCTACACGCTCGGGAAACGCCCAACTCAACAACTGGCCTGCAGCATAATGGGCGGAAGAGTCAGCAGCGGCCGACACCCGAAAGTGCTTTCGCCAAATTGAAGATATTTTTTCCAGGCGCTCGAGTACAGATCGTTCACCCACCACCCGCTCACCCTTTCGCCAGCGGATCAAGGCGTTCAATCGCAAATTGATATCCCCACCGGCATCGCGGGCGATCGGATCTCGTTCTTCCAGCAGCGCCACCAGGTCGCTGGCCAGTGGCGACAGATTGTGCTGACTGGCCAAGACGAGCAGATGTGCCAAACGGGGGTGGGTGGGCAACTGAACCATGGTGCGGCCCAGCGGAGTAACTCTTCCGTTCGCATCAAGCGCCCGCAATTCAATCAATAAGTCACGGGCCTGTTCTACCGCACCGGTTGGTGGTGGCGTAAGCCAAAACAATTCTCGCACATCATGAACACCCCAGGCAGCCAGTTCCAGCACAAGTGAAGTCAAATCGGCCTCCAGAATTTCGGGTGTGCGTTGGGGTACCAGCTTAAGGTGTTGCGGCCACAAACGCCAGGCCATACCAGCAGCAAGACGCCCCGCTCGGCCAGCCCGCTGGTCGGCTGCATCTTGCGTGACGCGGACAGTTTCTAATCGTGTGAATCCGCTTCGCGGATCAAAACGCGGTACACGGCTGAAGCCACTGTCGATAACCACGCGGATGCCTTCAATAGTCAGTGACGTTTCGGCAATGGCCGTGGCCAATACTACCTTGCGCAAACCATCGGAGCGCGGTAACAGCACTTGCTGCTGAGCCTTGAACGGAAGATCACCATACAGCGGGCAAACTACGGCCCCGACTACATCCGCCAGTAATTCACTCACCCGATGGATATCCGCTGTGCCGGGCAAAAAAACCAGCACGTCCCCCTCTTCCTCGCGCAAGGCCGTGCGCACAGCCCGTGTCACCCGCTGCGCCAAGGGCATTTCGTCTTCTCGATCGGAATAGCGGATCGTCACCGGAAACAAACGACCTTGTGATGTCACGATGGGCGCACCGTCAAGCCGGCTCGATAAGCCTTCGCCATCCAGGGTGGCCGACATGATCAGGATTTTCAAATCGGGGCGTAACACCTGTTGCAGTTGAAGGCAAAGGGCGAACGCAAGATCGGCCTGAAGACTGCGCTCGTGAAATTCGTCAAAGATGACCAGGCCCACTCCTT